>CALWDZ010000001.1 GCA_944376845.1 uncultured Clostridia bacterium
TACACTCTTAGTTTGCGTTAAAATGGGAGAACCAAAGGGACATTACCACCTGCTGTATTGTCCCCTTGGGACATAACTACCTGCATAACAAGTAATTACATGGATATAATAATCTTACTTTTGTAAGAAGTCAAGTAAATTTCTTACATTTGTTAGATAATATTTTTATGGAAAATAAATTTAAGGACAATTTAAAATTGTTAAGGCAAGAAAAAGGAATTGGGCAAGTGGAACTTGCTCAAAAACTTGGCGTAAGTAAAGGCATAATAAGTTTATGGGAAAATGGGCTTAGAGAACCGACTATGAACTCACTTATTGAGATGGCAAAATTTTTTGATGTAAGTATAGATTATTTGGTAGGTTTATCAAACTAAAAAAACCCACTTTGGTAATTTGACCAAAGTGGGTTTTTATACTATTCCTGTCCAACAACTTTTTTTTCGGGCTCTGCTTCTTCGTGGATAATGGTTGGCTCAGCATTTTTTGTAATGACATCTTCATCAATAATGATTTTTGAAATCTTTTTGTCATTTGGTGCATTGTACATAAGTTCAAGCATCTTACCTTCCATTATGGTTCTAAGACCTCTTGCTCCTGTTTTTAATTCAAGTGCTTTTTTGGATACTGCACGAATTGCGGCAGGTTTAACTTCAAGGTCTATATGTTCAATATCAAATAACTTTTTGTACTGCTTGATAATTGCATTTTTTGGCTTTGTCATAATCTCTACAAGTGCCTGTTCATTTAGGTCACTAAGTCCTACAACAACTGGAAGCCTACCGACAAATTCTGGTATAAGTCCATATTGTATAAGGTCTTGTGGTTGAAGTTCATGAATAAGTTTTGTTGAATCTTCAGAAAATTTTGTAACTTTGGCATTGAAACCAAGTGATGATTGATTTAATCTTGATTCAACAACTTTATCAAGTCCAACAAATGCACCACCGCAAATGAAAAGTATATTTGTTGTATCAATTTGTATATTTTCTTGCTGTGGATGTTTTCTTCCACCTTGTGGTGGGACAGAAGCAACAGTACTTTCCAAAATTTTAAGGAGTGCTTGTTGAACGCCTTCTCCTGAAACATCACGTGTTATTGAAACATTTTCACTCTTTTTTGCTATTTTATCTATTTCATCTACGTACACTATGCCACGCTCTGCTTTTTTGATGTCATAGTCTGCGTTTTGAATGAGTTTTAAAAGGATATTTTCAACATCTTCACCAACATAGCCCGCTTGTGTAAGAGTGGTTGCGTCTGCGGTTGCAAAAGGTACTTTTAATATCTTTGCAAGCGTTTTTGCAAGAAGAGTTTTTCCACAACCCGTTGGTCCAACCATTAAGATATTTGATTTATCTAGTTCAATATAATCGTCATTTTTGACATTTTTTTGGTCACTTAGATAATTTATACGCTTATAATGGTTGTAAACAGCCACTGAAAGAACTTTTTTTGCTTCGTCTTGACCTACGATATATTGGTCAAGTTGGTCTTTTATCTCTTGTGGGGTTGGAAGTTCAATAGGTTCAAAGTCACTTGATTTTACTGAATCTTTGATTATGTCACGGCAAATTTCAACACACTCATCACAAATATAGCAATCACCTGTTGGGTTGGCTATTAGTTTTTTTGCAACTCGTTGAGATTTTCCGCAAAATGAACACACCATATCTTCATTATCTTTCATAATATTCCTCCTTTTATAATTTTTAAGGATCTCAAGATGATGAGATTCTCACGGCATCTAAAGATGCCTCAGAATGACTAAATGAAATGACAAACCAAGTTTAATCTTGCTGTCTTTTTTCTATTACCTTATCTATAATACCATATTCTTGTGCTTCGCTGGATGACATATAATTATCTCTTTCACAGTCCTTTGCGACCTTTTCAACGCTTTGTCCAGTGGTTTCACTTAGAATTTCATGAATTTTGATTTTAAGTTTTTGTAAATGTTTGGATGCAATTTCAATATCTGTTGCTTGACCTTGCATACCACTGGTTAGTGGCTGGTGAATCATAATTTCGCCATTTGGAAGCGAAAAACGCTTACCTTTTGTTCCACAAGCCAGTAAAACTGCCGCCATTGACGCACACATACCAACACAAATTGTTGAAATATCACAACTTATATATCTCATTGTATCAAGTATTGCCATACCAGCAGAAATTGACCCACCTGGGCTATTTATATACATTGAAATATCTTTTTTAGGGTCTTTGCCTTCAAGATATATGAGCTGAGCAACAACAACATTGGCTGTGTCATCTGTAATTTCACCTGTTACAAATACAATTCTGTCTTCAAGTAGTCTTGAGTAAATATCGTATGACCTTTCGCCACGGCTGGTTTGGTCTACTACCATTGGTATTAGCATTTTGTGTCTCCTTTATACAATTAGTTTAATGTGTTTGAATTTGTGAGAAGTGACAAAAGTTTTTGCATTAAGATGTCATTTTGAATATATGCTATGTTTCTGTCACCAAGATTTTTCTTGTATTCTTCTAGTGTCTTACCGTATTTTTGTGCTGTTTCGGCAAGTTTTTCGTCAAGTTCTTTATCTGTAACATCAAGTTTTTCTTGTTTTACAATAGTTTCAAGTACAAGTCTAGTTTTTACAACATCTTTTGCTTGCTCACGACGTTCCTCACGAAGTTCTTCTTCTGTGACATTTGCTTGCTTTAAATAATCTTCAAGTTTATATCCTTGATAACTTAGTCGCATTGAAAAGTCTTCTATAAAACTATCAAGTTGACGCTCTACAAGTACATCTGGTATTTCAACTTCACTAGATTTGACAATGGTTTCAATTATGTTATTTTCATCTTCGCGTTTAAGTCTTGCCTGTAAATTTTCTTCCAAATGCTTTCTTATATCTGCCTTATAGTCTGCAAGTGTTTCAAACTCTGAAACATTTGAAGCAAATTCATCATCAAGAGGTGGAAGAGTTTTTTCTTCTACCTTTTTTACAGTGACATCAAAAATTGCATCTTTGCCTTTAAGGTCTTCACTGAAATAGTCCACAGGGAAAGTTACTTTAACATCTTTCTTGTCACCCTTTTTAAGTCCAACAAGTTGGTCTTCAAAACCTTCAATGAAAGTATGAGAGCCAAGTTTTAATCTATAGTCTTGTGCTGCACCACCTTCAAATGCTTTATTGTCGGTGTATCCTGTAAAGTCGATGACAACATAGTCGCCGTCTTTGCTTTCACGCTCAACTTCAACATATCTTGCTTGACGTTCACGCGATTGATTTAACTCTTTGTCAACTTCTTCATCTGTGACAGTTCCTGTTGCTTTTTTGATGGTTAAGCCTTTATACTGACCAAGTTTTACTTCTGGCATTGACTGAACTTCTGCAATTAAAACAATACCATCTTCATCAAATTTATCTATCTTAATTTCTGGATTTGACACTGGTTCAATATCCTTGTCACTTGCAAGTGCTTCTGTGTATTCATGTGCAAAAAGGTGGTCAAGTGCGTCATCATAAAATACTGATGCACCATAGTTTTTCTCTATAATGGCTCTTGGTGCCTTGCCTTTACGAAAACCTTCGATATTGAATTTCTCTTTGTTTTCTTCATATGCGTGGTCAACATACTTTTCCCAAGTTTGTTTGTCCGCAGTGATTGTAATTTGATATTTGTTGTTTTCTAATTTTTTAATTGTGTACATTTTTAATTTTCTCCTTAATGTTTTACGGCTAATTATAACACATAGTACAAATTTTCCAAAATTTTTGCACTAAAATATTTTAGCACACAAAAAATTTATTTAACATAAACAATATGTCTAACTTTGTTAAATTTTGTGTGCTTATAAAGAAAAGCACAAGCAAATATGCTCGTGCAATTCACTTAATGTCTTTGAGTTGTTTACCTAAGTATAATAAGCAATACTACAACTACAACAGCAGCGACATATGCAACCCACCACCAAACATTGCGTTTGTTTTTGACATAGTAGAAAGCATATACCATTGTAACGATGTATGCTATACACTCGCCAACCATTTGGAGTGCGGTTACTGCACCGGCACTTACATCTACCAAAGCCAATATCTTTGCAATAAGCAATGCGATGGCAACTACGACTATACCGATGAACGCTAGCATATTCATAAACTTTTTCATAATCTCTCCTTTATTTACTCGACATATAGTATATTTATTTTAACAACTTTTTGCAACTACTTTTTTTGCTTTTCTAAAATTATTAGCACATCTTTAAAATAATTTGGCAATTCACAAGTTACAACTATATGCTCTTTTGTTGTTGGCTGAGTAAACTCTAATTTGTATGCGTGAAGCAGTTGACCATTTAAATTAAACTTGGATTTTTTACCATACACCTCATCTCCAACAACAGCATGGTGTATGTAACTTGCATGCACGCGAATTTGGTGAGTTCTCCCCGTTTTTAAATCAAACTCAACCAAAGTGTATGAATTGAATCTTTTTAAAACCTTATAATTTGTTATGGCGAGTTTACCTTCCGTGTCTGGACATACTGCCATTTTTTTTCTATCTTTTTTACTCCTTGCAATGTGTGTTGTAATTGTCCCGCTATCTTCTTTAAACACCCCGTCACATAATGCTAGATAACAGCGTTTGCAAGTCTTATCTTGAATTTGTTTTGAAAGCGAAATGTGTGCTTTATCATTTTTTGCTATAACTAAAAGCCCTGATGTGTTTTTGTCAAGTCTATGCACAATACCAGGGCGTACTACGCCATTTATGGTACTAAGGTTTTTGATATGAAATAAAAGTGCGTTGACAAGCGTATGGTTTTCGTTTCCACATGCTGGATGAACGACAAGTCCTTGTGGCTTATTGATTACCACTAAATCATCATCTTCGTATACTATGTCAATGTATATATCTTCGGGCGATGTGTCTAACTTTTTTGTTGGCAAATCAGTATATTCAATTTCATCGCTTTCACCCACTTTGTATCCTGATTTGGTGACGATTTTACCATTCACTTTCACAAGTCCGCCGTCAATCATCTTTTTTATATGCGAGCGAGAATACTGCTTTAGGTTTTGTTGAAGAAAGACATCTAAACGTGCTTCACTAACATTTACCTTGACTTTCATAAACTATTTCCCACCTTTGTTTTTTTGTGCTTTTCTTGTTTTAAAGCCAAAAAAATCATCAAAGAATATTAGATAAATAAGAAACATAACAACACCAACTGTCAAGCAGGCGTCGGCAATGTTGAATGTAAAGTTAAAAAAACTAAACTTAATAAAATCACGTACATAACCCAAAAAAATTCTATCTATTAGGTTGCCAATGGCACCGCCAAGGATAAGCCCAAGACTTACGCAGTAATATATGCTTTTGTTTTTATGGAAATAGTTATATAAAAGAATAAGAGCAATCATAATAACTGAAACAACTATTAAAAGTATGGTTTGCCCCCCAAAAATGCCATATGCTGCGCCAGTGTTATGAATTGAAGAAAACCACAAAAATCCGTCAATTATAGTTATATCAAACCCGTCAGTTATTATTTTAAAAAACAAATCCCAAAAAAGACACACGAGCACAACAAGCGTTGTGATTATCCCATAACGAATTTTATAAAAAAATGGTTTATCTAAAAATTTCATTCATTCTCCATATGACAAAACAAAAATACAGTTGTATCGCTTTGTTTTATCTTACCACCCAAGGCATACACCGCACCACAAAAAAAGTCAAGTGAACGAGTTCTTTCTTTTGCGTCAATATTTTTAATATCTACCAAGACATCTTCACCGTCTTTGAATTTATCAACAAGGTTTTGGACCTCAACTTGCGAAGTTGGTTCATATAGCACTGGCGCTTCTTCCATATTCTTTAAATCATACTCCGCGGTGGTCTTGTTTTTTTGCTTTAATTGCGGCTTTATATCATTTGTGCTTTTTTGTTTTTTTTCACCTTCAAAACCGAGTGTTTTGAAAAGTCCATTTAAAAATCCCATTTTATCCTCTCTAAATTAGTTTTTCTGATATACTTGCAAGCGATAGTAATTCCTGTGGTGTAATATCTTTTAACTCTGATTTTTTAAATTTGTTTATTACACCCAAAATTACTTTAAATACTTTTTCCCCCTCACTTGTTATAGATATTTTATATTTTTTTATTTTACTACCAATTTTTTCTACATATTCATGTTTTTTTAATGTTTTAATAACGCGAGTTGTAATTGCTTTATCATTGTCTATAAATACATTTAAATCTTTAATTGTAAGAGCCCCTTTTGCTTTTAATGCCATTAAATATACAGCATGTTGAACGGTAATTTTATAAGGTTTTAATGCAATATTTATTTCTTCATTTAGATTTTTAAATATTTTTCTATAAATTAAAAATATGTCACATATTTTCTTTGAACTAAGCATTTTATCTCCATTTTTACATTTTTTCAAGTGTATTTATTGCAAGTAAATCCATACATTTTTTAAGCATATTTTTTGTATAATTTGTAAGCATTATTTTTGAATATTTTTTCTCTAAATTTTCTTCATATATTATGCTAGATTTTGCATAAAATGTGTTAAATTCATTCGCTAAACTATAGGCATAATCACATATATATGAAGGTGCAGATTTTTCATATGCGTTCTTCACGGCATCGGTAAACTTAATTAAAGAAAGTGCAAGTTTTCTATCTTCCTCTAACAAGCAAAAATCTTTGGACAACTTTTCAGTCTTTGCAAGTATAGAATTTGCTCTTGTAATTGTGTACAAAATATATGGACCTGTTTTACCTTCAAAGGAACAAAATTTATCTACATCAAATATTAAGTCCTTTGTTCTAAGCACGCATAGGTCTGCAAATTTTAGTGCGGAAATTGCAACCACATTGGAGATGTTTTCAATCTCTTCTTGACTATAACCAATCTTGGATTGACTAACTTTTTCAAGGGCTTTTGACTTCACCATATCCATAAGGTCATTAAGCCCCATGGCTCTTCCGTCACGAGTTTTGTAGGGTTTACCATCTGGCCCATTCATTGTACCAAAGCCTACAAATTTAAGGTCTATGTTCTTTTTTAATATATTGGTTTTTTTGACACATCTAAACACCTGTGTAAAATGCAGTTCTTGACGATTGTCAACAACATATATTATTTCATCAACATTAAACTCCCTTTCCCTTTGCACTATTGTTGCAAGTTCGGTTGTGCTATAAAGCGCTGCGCCAGCGGAATTTAAAAGCATAAAAGGTGGAATTTCGGTTTTATCTTCTGGCAAAGATATATCCACTATGGTTGCGCCATCACTTACACGCGAGTAACCATTTTTGATTACATATTCTATCACTTCATCTTGATATTTTTTGCTATCACTTTCACCAAGCCAAAGGTCAAAGTTGGCATTTAGTTTATCATAATCTTGTTTTATAAGTTTTTTAGAAACCTCTATTATATGTCGCCAAAGCGCAACATATCCACGCCTGCCTTGCTGTAATTGATATGTTATTTGTTTAACTTTTTCATGCAAAATTTCATCTTCTTTTGCCCTTTGGCTGATACTTGGGTACATTACTTTAAGTTCTTCCATTGAAAAAGGTGGTTCTTTTGGATATTCGCCAGTATAATTTTCGTCAAAATATACAAGGTCTGGATGTTTTTCCCAAACGGCATATATGACCATACCCATTTGAAGTCCCCAGTCCCCTAGGTGCACATCACCAATGCAATCATCGCCCATAAACTTAGATATACGCTTGATTGCTTCACCAATATCCGCCGAGCGAAGATGCCCAACATGAAGCGGTTTTGCGCAGTTAGCACCGCCATAGTCTATAAGTACTTTCTTGTCTGTTGGTTTTCTTGGCTTTTCAACTTCTTGCAAATATTCTTCTAAATATTTTGCAAGAAAAGTATTGTCAACAAAAAAATTTATGTAACCAGGATTGGCAACAGTTGCATTTTGTATCATATCATTTTGTGGCAAATGTGCGAGTACATCATTTGCAATAATAAAAGGTGCTTTGTGATATTTTTTGGCAAGAAAAAGCGGTGACTGGCATTGAAAATCACCAAATTTTTCAATAGCACACTCACCCACCTTAATTTCGCTTTCATCATATCCAGCATCACAAAACGCCTTTGTGAATATTTTATTTAATTTATCTACTAAAAGTTCCATATAAGCCTCATTGAATATTACAATATTGAATTGGCTTTGTCAAACTTCTCATTGCAAAAAGAGATTTTCTAAATAAAATCTCCAAATGGTCTTCACTGCTTTTGTTCTACATATTCCCTTATGTCATCTAATTTATTTAACGAAGCATCCCAATTTTTGTGCGGTCCTTTTTCAATATTTAACAATGTTTTGTGAAGATTATTGACGAAATCACCATCTAATGTTTCAAAACGCCAAATTTTAAGTTCTCCGCTCTTTATATATTTCTGCAACTCTTCATAAACATCTTTTATATACTCTACACTTTTTACATTGACATCTTCTTTTATTCTAACAACGTTTTGATGCCCACAATTTTTATTTTGTGAAACAACCTCAAACCCATCTTTTTCCTCTAAAATATAAACATATCCGCTAACGCCTTTGGTTGTATTTTCAAAAAAGTTTGGAATAGGTTCAATGAAAATCTCTTGTGAATTTTGCGTTGTAAACATATTTGGAATAACTCTTGCTATATAAGTGAGTGCAACCAACCTACTCGTTGTGGCATATACATAGCCATCTTTGGATATTTCAGTCTTAAACTGTTTTATTGGAATATCGGTTCTTGTTCCATTATAATATGGCATATTTTCCCCACAACAAATTTTCTTTGATTATAATATATATAAATTTGAATTTTTTGTCAATTACACTATGCATCACAAAAACTTTGCATTTTGTTAAATAAATATTACGTAATAAGTTGCCCAAAATTATAACTCTTTTTTTAAATAAACCATGTCCACAAGCTTAACTCCATTTTCTATTATGGGATGGTCATAATTTTCAATAAAAAAGTTCTTAATGGTATATGCCCTTTTAAATCCACATTTTTCATAAAATGGAATAGTTAAAGGACTATCCCCAGTACCGACCTGCAACACTTTGAATATATTTTTATATTTTTTGCATACAAAATCAATTAGCATTCTGCCATAACCTTGATTTTGATATTTTGAAATCACAGCAAGATTTTTTATCTCTAAAATACTATTTCCAACATCCAAAACCAAAATTTCGCCTTTTACTCCTTCATCGTCAAGCACATACATTGTGCCTTTGTCAATGTATTTATTTACCATTTTTTCAGACTCATCCGCCAAAAGCAATAAGTCTATATACTTTTTCTTATCATCAACTTTGAAAATTTTCATATATATTTATTCTCGCTTAAACTCGTTATTACATACAAGTTATCATAAATAAATGAATTTTAAAAATCTTTGAAGTACAAAAAATAAAATCTAAATTCTTAAGTTGAAGCGTTGACAAAAAAATAAAATTTTGATAGTATAACAAAGTTAATTATGCGGATGTGGCGAAATTGGCAGACGCGCAGGACTTAGGATCCTGTGGGCAACCGTGGGGGTTCAAGTCCCTTCATCCGCACCAGATAAGAATAAAACGAACTTTGAGAAGAATCAAGGTTCGTTTTATTTTTACTAAGGACAGGTTTGAAATTGAAATTAATTTTTAAATATAAAAATAATATAGCTAAATTTTTATAAAGCGGAAATCTTATTTGAGCATTTTATGCTTCATCACCCCATCTATCCCAACCTTCGACAGTTCGTCTAGCAAATAATTCTATTTTATCAGTATTAGGACCAAATAAACGCTCTATTCTCCGCATAATTTCATCTGGTTTAACTGAATGTCCAAGTCTAGGATGCATTAAAACTTGAGGTACTGTTTTATCAACGCTCTTGATATGTCCACGCATAGCCAATAAACATAATTCTGCATTTGCTTTTGTATAACTTCCCATACCAGATAATGGATGCCCATCTTTTTTTGTTTTAATCCAAGTAAACGCACAAGTTTTGTATTTAAAGCCCCAAGCTTCAATAACTTTAAAAACTTCAGGTAGACAGGGCATAGTACACCAAATAAATAAAGCACAATTTTTATTTCTGATTTGTTTTACATATTTACCAAGCTTACAAATTTCTTCAGTTGACATAGTTTTATAATGCTTTTCAGGGCAAAAATTCCCACCAGATTTGCCCTTACCCCAAAGATATGCCCAAGGTGGATCAGCATAAATGATGTCATACTTTCTATTTGTATTAGTTATGTCAATTTTCATTAAATTCTCACATTAAAAAAGTTTTATATAATAATCTCTCACATCGTTGTATTTTAAAGTCTTGAAAAACATTTTAGCAGCGATAGTTGGATTTAGTTGTTGAACTTTATTTAATTCAAACGAAACTATATCACCATTGTATGTACAATAATTTAAATACACAAAAAACAAAGGGTTTATTTTGTAACCAGAGACTTTACGATTTCCACCACGCTGTTTTCTCAAAGTTAAATTGTTTTTATTAATTGAAACAATATTATCTTTAATTATACCACCTTTTTCTTCTATAAATTTTTTTAGTGCTTTGGGTGTCCAAACATCGTAACGGTTTCTTCCTGCAGGTCTAATTTCTCCAACAATTTTAGCCCATAATGAAATTTGATTTACTGGTATCATTACTAAATACCCATCAACATCTTCCGTACATACTACATCTGCATATTTTTTTGTATAATTGTTTGTAACTGCAAGATTCACACTCTCAACAGTAAAATTGTTTACATTGCTTCCCATTTTAGAAAAGAAATTTAAACCTTTTTGTTCTTCAAGCATTTCCTTGAATTGTGGATATCTTTCTAAGAACTCATCTGTAATAAGTAAATTGCCATCTTCTTTATATTTAGGTAAATCTGGTTCGCTCGTTTTAGCGCCAGGCTCTTTAAATTCAATAGTATAGATGTTTAAATCAAAGACTGTAATAAGGGCACTGTCTATACCATTACAACCGCCAGCTTGGATAAGCATTCTTGATTTATCATTATTAGAGTATGCATATCTAGGATATAAACTATATGACTTAAGCAAACTTAATACATTATCTGGTATAAATGAATGATTTTCCAAACAGTTTGTAAAAACTTTTAAATTAAACATATTTGCAAAAGTTTGTGCATAAACGCATTCACTAAAAACTGCTGATTGAATATTATGCCCACTTTCGTAACTTTTCTCTATTTGATGAGCCAAGGCTGGGCAATTTTTTCTTATTTCTTCAAGATTTATATCTTGTCTAGCAGTTGTAAGCCTCCATAATTTATTCCTTTCCCTTTTATTATAAATAACTTTTAATGGAGAATAGTTGTAAAACTCTTCCATAATTTCTTTTTGTAATTTTGTCAATGGTATATTTTTCATACATTTATCTCCAACGCCATGTTTGAATGTACTAAATCGAATATCTTTTCATCAATATTTAGTCCAAGTATATCTAAAAGTTTTCTATTAATCTTGTCTCTAAATTCTCTAGGATATTTAATACTCTCTTGAACTCCAACATTATTCTTAGTTACTATGAAACTTGAAGCATTATTTATCATTTCATTTGCCATACTATTGAAGAATTTTCTATCTTCTTTTGTTAGTAATTCAAAAAACATTGGCATACTTAATAACAACCCTCTTGTATAAGTTATTCCTCCGTCAAACAATCGCCAATACCAATAAGTGAAAGAAGAATTTATAAAACAAAAAACAAAATTAAATACGCTTTCATCATTAAATTTTAAAACTATTTGTCCGTTTCTGTTCATAAGTCCCCTCGAAGCAGTTGTAAAGTATCTGCACGTATTTGGCATAGATAAAACGTACTGACCATACTGACTAATATATTCGCCTAATAATCTTTTACTTTTTCCCTTCCATATATCCCAAATGTTGTCAAGTTGTTTAAAACACTTACAATATATTGAGTCATGTTTTGATACTATTTGATATCGTTCATTTAAAAAATTTTTTAATACATCAGGCTTTAATAAATATTTGCGTTCTTTATTCTTAAATCTTATAAGAGGCGCAAGCATAAATCCTTTGTAATTTTCTTTATTTTCAACTACTGTTATTGCTGCTCGAACAGAATTTGACGTGTTTGTATTAAAAATACCATGTTTTCTACCGCAAAATATATTTCCCGGAACATTATCAAAAGAAATAATAAATCCATTATAATTATTCATTAGTTCTCTTAAAGGATAAAATTTACTTCCACCCATAAAACTGTATGGAGAAATGATAACAGAGCTTTCACTTTGTTTAATAATCTTCTCTATAAACATAGCATATAATTCTTTAGTCTTAACAGCAATTAAAGTCTTATCCCAATCCTTTGATATTATTTTAACATTTGAATATGGTGGATTGGATATTACTTTACAATTTTGTGGTAAAGAAATATTTTTAGACAAAAAATCACAATTAATAGCATGAATGTATTGCGAGAGTTCTTTCCCATATTTTACTAACAAGATTGTTTTACATATACTTAAAGCAGTTTCATCTAAATCATATAAGAAAAGTTTACCATTTTTAATAAGATTAATTGCATTTTCTTTTCCTATAATATCAAGGTAAGTCAAAATTAATTTGCCAGTTCCACAACCAACATCACAAACATTTTCTCCATCTAAGTCCTTGAACCAATTTGCCATAACAACAGCAACATCATCGGGTGTATAGTATTGACCATTATTTTTTTTGTTTTCCTTACTTTCTAATGCCAAACCAATTTCGTACAACTCTGCCAGGTTTGCGATGTTTAAGAATTTGTTTTGGGTGTCAATATTGTAATTTAAAATATAATAATTGAGATTATACCAAGTTTCTTTAAGTCCTACATTAATGACATCCTGTTTGTATTTCTCTAAATCATATTTTTGGTATTTTTCAAAAATAAAAGCATTATCCAAAACTTTTATAGAAGGAATTTGTTTCAATTTTAAATTTTGTGCTTGCACTAAGTTATTATCTCGTTCCAACACATCAAAAAAATTAAGTTGTTTTTCCACATATAATTCTTTCATAAAAAAGTCCTTTTATCCATAGTTAGTAGTATAACATAAATGTTCCTAAATTGGTATGCTTTTTAGCAGATTTTACATAAAAATTTCAAAATGATCTCCTAATGTGCATGTCTTAAAATAAGAAATCAATTCCTACGAAAACAAGTGTTTAAATATACTCAAGGTTCCAATATTACTTATTTTAATTAAAAATTGTATCAGTGTAGTTGTTCTAATCCTTTAGCAATGGTGGTAAAACAAAAAAAATCAGAGCGTTAAAATGCCCTGAATGCCTTATAAATAAAAGATTATAGTTGGTGGCTCACCCGGGATTCGAACCCGGGACCCCTTGATTAAAAGTCAAGTGCTCTACCGACTGAGCTAGTGAACCATATTTGGCTGGGGTGGCAGGATTTGAACCTACGCATGCGAGAGTCAAAGTCTCGTGCCTTACCACTTGGCTACACCCCAATGTCGATGTTCATTATATATAACTTGAACAAAAAAGTAAAGACTTTTTTTGACAAATTTTACATAATTTTATTTTTACCCAAAAAATGGCTGGGGTAGTAGGATTCGAACCTACGGATGTTGGAGTCAGAGTCCAATGCCTTACCGCTTGGCGATACCCCACTATTTTATGTCAACTTTGAAATGCTAACAAAATTTTTTTAAAAAGTCAAGTTAATTATACAAAATTAAAAATTATTATTTAAAGTATAAAATCATATAGTCCACATATTGTTGCCATTTGCCCTACATTGCAACATATAGTATATTGACACAAATCGCCTATTGTGGTAGACTTAATTCGGAAATAAAGGAGGAAAAATGGCTTTTAAAAAAAGTGAAAATTTCACACAGGACACAAACAATCCTCGTTTGATGACTGATAGAAATGAACTTGATGCTAAAAAAGATTATATACTTGAAAGAAGTCAAGATGAGCGTTCTGATGAAATTAGATTTATTAAAAAACAAGCCATGAATGTAAACTCACATGTGTTACTTGCAACTGTCACTGACATTCATGCCGGGGGTCAAGGTTTTGATGCTAAAAGATGTAAATTGGCAATAAATGAGGTAGCAAAATGTTTTAACGCACATATTTACATCGGTGGTGATAGTGTTGATAATGCTAATAATAATCCAAATTGTGCAACAAACAGTTTTGGTAATCGTGTTAGACCAAGCGAATCACCAGAAGTTGTATATGACTTGCTTAATGACAGAGATGTTAAATCAAAAATTGTTGCTATTCTTGGCGGAAATCATGACGCTGAGTATGGCAATAGAAATAAACAAAATGACACTTCGATTTCTCATCATATTGCAGATGCTCTTGGCGTGGACTATGTTCCTTATGGACTTATATATAGCATACCCCTTCTCACACCTGACACACATGAAGTTAAATATCAAAACTATTTGTTTATTCATGATGCTGGAAGTTTAGATAAAGCACTTAGACTTGTCAATGTTGTCAAGGAAGAAACTGGACTACTTTTAGACGGAATTATGATAGAACACCTACACCAAGGTCAAGAGGCATTATATACTGTACCAGTTCCAGTTTATGATAAAAATGGAAAAAGGCTCGGCGACAAAAATCACGAAGTTTATATTGGCATGGGTTATTCTTTCCAAAATGGCTCAACAATATATGGCTCTCAAAATATGTTTGGTCAAAAAACAAATCTTAGAGTTTATGACCTTAGTTGGCAACTAAATCCATATTACACACATGACAAATCAACAGAGGAACCAAAATATAAACCATGTATAAACGCATTCAATGCCCTAGCCCAAGATGCCGATGAGCCAAGTATGTTACTTAAAATGTATCAAAAAAAATATGCACTTGGAATTAGTAAAAATTATGAAAGTAACTGGTCAAAAAAACCTTTAGAAAAAATAACGACAGAATTAAATAAGAAAACTGAAGATTTAAACAATGGGAGGGAAATGTAATGCAAGACTTAAACCCAAAAAATAATCAGCAAAAACAAAATGACATTGTAGATTTATGGTACGCACTCACAGGTGACAAATTTGGAAAAGTCAATCTTGCAACCAATGATGAAGTAGCAAATGCCTCACCTGCCGGAACACGTGAATACATTCAACAGGTGAAACGCAAAGACATACCTCTCGTTTGGGACAATGACATAGTTGTACGCGGTCAGAAAAATTTGCACATAGTGTTCTTACATGATTTCAATCTTTATGATATGTCCAATCCACAAAAAGGCGTCGAAGATATGACTTCATTTAAAGCAATTAAATCAGCACTTGGCGACAAAAATCCTAGCGATAAAACTTTAGTGTTTTTCAGCGGCGATGTTATTGGTAAGGAATTTAATATTACAAGTTTACAAAATGCATCCATAGAAAATAAAAAGATATTATTCTGGGGGCTTCAAAAGCGAATTGATAAACTTATAGATTATCTTGGTTATGTTGCAAAAAATGGTGCTGATGAAATCATACTTATGAATGGACGAGATGAACATCAAGCCAAAAGAAAACTTAATCGTGATATACTTGAAGATGCTTTAATGGATTCTTTTAATAATGTGCTTTTAAACTATGCTGTTGAAAAAATCAATGGACAAACAAAAAAAGTTAAAATTTCATATGTCCCTGGAGTAAAAAAAGTATTTAACATAAAACGTATAACAGCGGATAAAACATATTACTATGACATCTCTGTACACACAAATTTAAAAACCACATCAAGAACAATGCAAGGAAACAAGCGTGCAGCACAAAATCAACATGGGGAACTTGCTGAAGCAGACTATATATTTGTTCCTTCAGAAAATGCTGTTGGAAGTTACTCAAATGTTATATTCTCTTCTGGTCTTGCTAGATACAAAGATGCAACTAAAAGTTATGTACCAACAGTTTCAACAAAAGGATACAACTCATTTACATTGGTTTTAGGTGATGCAAATCACAAAGTAGAGATCGCCCGCACAACCAACTTTACTGATCCAAAAACATATGCAGTTGAAAGAAGAATTGCTAAACAGCAACAAGAAATACAAATTCTTGCTGACGCTGCTAAAAAAGCAATTGATGAGAAACTTGCAAAAGTATATCAAAATCAGCCAAATTACAAAAAAATATTAGATAGTGAAAAAGGAGAATAACTATGGATAAATGCCCTTTTTGCAATGCCGACATTGAAGGTGATTTCAATTTTTGCCCTTACTGCTCTGAACCGTTAACTGAAAAAGGCAGAGAAGTTGAGCACAACAAAGAAAAAAAAGCACAACTTAAATTAGTAGCAGCACTCACAAGAACTGTAAATGACGAAACAACACTAAAAATTTTAGGTCAGATTACAAATAGATTATCTAATTAAATAGTTTTTAAAAATCACACCCTCTTGGATGTGATTTTTTTGTTTTATCTATTTTTTGTTTGAAAACTTTTAATTAAATGTTATCATAGTTTAAAAAAGGAGGCTAATATGGAAATTGCACAAGATACAAAAACCCTTAAAAAGGAAAAAACAAGCAAAGTATTATGGATTATTGGAATCGTTACAAGTATCATTTGCTTGATTTTAACAATATTTTGGGTAATTGTCGCCAGTTCTTTTTTAACAGCCGAAACAGATGAGATATTTGGGACGACACTTGGACTTATTATTTTTATCGCGTATTTTGGTGTGCCAAGTTTATTTTTTGGTGCAGTAGCCACAATATTGACCTGTTTATCTTTAATATTTGCAAAAACACAAAGAATTTGGAAAATTATAATATTGGTTGTTACATTGTTGGCACTAATAACAAGCATAGTGTTTTTTATATTGATATAATTTTATACTTTATATGTATTGCGTTATAAAATAAACCAAAAAGAGTATTGTAATAACATAAGTGAAGGCATTTATTTTTTTAAATTGACCAGTCATAATCATTATAAATGTATAAGCGATTAAGCCCACAGCAATTCCGATACTTATATTATTTGAAAGTGGCATAATAATTATTGTGAGTACTGCCGGAATAGCAACCGTAAGATCTTTAAAATCAAGTTTATTTACACCATCAAACATTAAAATACCCACCAAAATTAGTGCTGGTGCTGTGGCATACACAGGTATAAGCATCACTATTGGACTTATAAACAACGAGAGCGCAAAAAACAGGCATGTCCAAAGTCCGCTCAGCCCCGTTCTTGCACCACTCGCTATACCCGATGTACTTTCAACATAACTTGAAGCATTTGGTATACCAAGACATGAACTTACAACCGCACCCGAACCGTCAATCATCATTGCCCTACTTTGATTTATAACATTGCCCTTTTCGTCTAAAAGATTGCCTTTTTGAGCAGTGGCAAGAAGAGTGCCAACTGTATCAAAAAGATCCATAAGCACAACGGCAAAAACCGTAAGTATTACACTAGTAATCGCTGTGAATATATTACCAGTAAATAGTCCTGCAAAATCAAATTGTAAGAAACTATATTCAAACATTTCCTTAAAAGGAGGCAAAAAACTATTTGTCCAAAGTACTTCAAAAGGATTTGTCCCTACGCAAAATTTAATAATAATATCAAGCAGTGTTCCACCCAAAATACCATAGAATATTGCGCCTTTGACCTTTTTTACATACAAAACAGCCATGATTATAAAACTTACCACAGCCACAATAGCAGAAAATCCCGTGGCATTGCCTGAAAGCAAATCCAGTATTCCACTATTGGAAGATGAAAGCCCTACATTTAAAATAAACAAACCAACGCCAATTGGTATAGCAAGTTTGATTGAAGAAGGTATTGCATTTACTATTTTTTGTCTTAATCCAGTAATTGTAATAATTACAAACAACACACCTGCCAAAAATGATATAGACATCGCTTGACTATATGAATACTGTCCACTTTCAATTAGCCCAACTACAAAACTGGCAACCCCGATACCAGGTGCTAAAATTATAGGAAGATTAGCCCAAAGTGCCATACAGAGTGTTGCTAAAATTGTTGTAAGAATTGTAGCAACAAATAATGCTTTCCAAAGGCCTTCAGCACCAACACCACTAAAAAGTCCAGGAATAACAACCATGATATAACTTATAACCATGAAATTGACAAGTCCACCTAAAAATTCTTTTTTAAATGAACTTCCACGTTCGGAAATTTTAAAAAATTTATCAACTTTTTGCAAAAAAACTGACTTTTTTTTATTATTTTTATTATTTTCTAAATTATTTTCGTCATTTTCAATATCGATTTTTATTTCTTCATTTATTTCATCTGACTGAAAACTTTTTTCTTTTATCTCTTCTTTCAAAATATTACCTCAAATTTAGTATAACAAAAAAATAAAAAAGCAAAAACTAAATGTTAATGCTTTTTTTATTTTTTATTATTTATCTTCATTGACTTGTTCTAAAGTTGACTCTTTATCTAAACGTTTAATCCAAGACCTACGACGTTTGTGTTGACGATGTTCAAAATGCTTCCAAAGTTGTTGAATATGTACATTGTTTTCAAGATTTAAATTAGTTTCACAAGTTTGTATACCTCGTTTAATAAAACTTGAAAGCATCTCTCTTATAATAAGTGCAGGGACACCTCGTGATTGCCATTGTGGTTTTACCGCAATAAGTGCCAAATCTAGTTCAATTGGATGTTTAATTGCTTTGAGTAATGGGAAAATGCTTTTTAAATTTAACTTACCTTCGTATTTATTTATCACTTCACTTAAAGATGGGATACCAAAACCAAAGGCAATAACTTCATCATTTTCGTCAACAATAACGCTCATAAAGTCAAGACTTATAAACAATCTAAATTGATCAATAACTTGATCTCTTACCTTATCTGTATATGGAACAACTCCATAAAGTGGTCCATATGCTTCGTCTAAAAGATGGAATATATCTTTTCTATAACGCCTTATAAATGCACTCTTTGACTTCTTCTCTGCATTTTTTAAATGGTATTTTTTCATTACAGCGTCAGCAACGGCATTTATCTTTGGATCAATTTGCTCTGGAATTGTAAGTTTAAATTCTATCCAGTCAATTTCTTTTGAATAGCCACAATATTCCATTAAATCTTTATAATATTCATAATTATATGCTTCCTCAAAAGTTGCGATTTCGTCAAACCCTTCAATAAGCATACCCTCACGATCTAGGTCATTAAAGCCCATTGGCCCATGGACAATATTCATCCCCTTTTGTCTTGCCCAATTTTCAACA
The DNA here is from genome assembly GCA_944376845.1 of uncultured Clostridia bacterium. Taxonomy (GTDB): domain Bacteria; phylum Bacillota; class Clostridia; order Christensenellales; family UBA1242; genus UBA5893. The sequence continues at coordinate 19,281 of CALWDZ010000001.1, forward strand.
CTTTCAAAAAGTGCCTTTGCAACTTCTTTGTCATTTATACAGTCAAAACGAGTAAAACGAACACGTTTCTCATTTACTTTTTTGTTGTAAAGTCTTTGTATTATTCCTGCGATTCTACCTACAAGTTCACCATCTTTATACGCCAAAAAATATACCGCCTCGCAATCTTCAAACGATACATTCTTTTTAGGATTAAAAAGTTCAAGTTCACTAGACCTTAGTGGATGGACATACTGCTTTACGCCTTTATATAGTTTGGTAGGAAAATCTACAAAAAGTTTCCTTTGCTTTGCTGTTTTTACTTCTTTTATTTCTATCATATCCTAAATATATATTATTTTGTTGACTAAGTCAACTATTTTAAAAAACAATTCTTTGTCCAATAAACATTTTTTTACCTTTTGTCACTTCTTTGATTTTTTCTACACTCACACCAAGTTCTCTTGCTATTTTTTCATAGGTGTCAAGTGGTTTTACAACATACATATGTTCATAAGATTTTGGAATTAAAATAATATCTAAGGGGTCTATTCGTGAAGTTTTATTGATAACTTTAAGTGAATATTCATCAACTTTAAATTTTTGACAAATTTGTGTCAATGTATCTCCATTTTTTACTTTATAAAACAGATTAGATTTTGTCGTAATTTGCATAAATTTCGCCTCCTTAAAATATGATATGATATGAAATCTTTATTCAAGACTGTTTTTGTAATTATAATTTTCAGTGGTCTTACAAGACTGCTTGGCTTTATTTTCCGTATTTGGCTTTCACGCACAATTGGTGCAGAAGCACTTGGAGTTTATCAAATAAGTTTCTCTATTTTTACAGTTCTTTTGACACTTGTATCAAGTGGAATACCACTTATCGTTTCTAGAATGACCGCAAAGTGCATAACAAACAAGGACAAAAAAACTGAGAATAAAGTTGTCACAACCGCCCTTATTCTTGCACTTATTATAAGTATTGTAATTGCACTTTTAGTAATAGTACTTAACAAACCAATTTCACATATCTTTGCAGACGATAGTTGTATAATCATACTTTTAGTACTTTTGCCTGCCCTGGTATTCTCAAGCATTTATAGCACACTTAGAGGAAATTTATGGGGTAAAAATAACTATCTTGCATGCTGTAGTAGTGAACTTTTTGAACAAGTTGTACGAATGATTGTATGTATGATATTACTTTCAGGCATCTTCCCAGCAATATCTGGCGAAATAGGAGCGGCATTATCACTTAGTATTGCTTGCGTATTCTCCAGCATTTATGTACTCATTTGGTATTTAAAAAATGGTGGAAGGTTTTATAAACCTCAAAAAACTCAGTATGTAGAAGTACTAAAAACAAGTTCTCCAATTACGTTTATGCGCGTGGCATCAAGTATGATTCAGCCTGTTATTGCTTTAATTATACCTTTAAGATTAGTTTCTAGCGGTTATACAAACGCACAAGCACTAAGTCTTTATGGAATAGCCTCTGGAATGACTATGCCACTATTGTTTATCCCTATGACCATTATCGGTTCGCTGTCTTTTGCACTTGTACCAGACCTTGCGAGTGCATCTGCAAAAAATGATGATAAATATATCTCTTCACGCGTCACGACATCTATTGTTTTTTCAATGTTTGTTGCATTTTTGATTGCACCAATATTTATGGGCGTTGGTGAACAAATTGGAGTATTTTTCTACGATAACGCAACAAGTGGAATATTACTTAGTGCATCGGCATGGATAATAATTCCACTATGTCTTACAAACATATCTTCATCAATTTTAAATGCTGTTGGTCTAGAACTAAAATCTTTTAAAAACTATATTCTTGGTGCCATCATAATGCTACTATGCATATGGTTCTTACCAAAATATGTGGGCATAAATGCACTTATTTGGGCAATGGGAGGATGTTTTGCAACCTCAGCAATTTTAAATATTAGAATGATTAAAAAACAAGTATGTCCATCGCTTAAAATCAGCAAATACTTTTTTAAATTTACTCTTATTTCCATCCCGGTGATTGCACTTTGTAGCTTCGTGGGAAGTTTGCTTGGTGCTTTTATACCACTTTTCTTTAATTTAGTCATTACATGTTCTTTAGGTGTACTATTCTTTGTGCTACTTTGCCTTGTATTTAACATCTTTGAATTACATACCGTAATGGTCTGGGTTAAACAAAATAATCCAATAAAATTACACCATCGCAAGAAAAAAGTTTAAAAATATTGAAATAAGCAATAATTTTTATATGCTTACACTAATAATTAGGTCTATTATTATATATTTTGTTGTTTTGGTCGTATTTAGGCTTATGGGAAAACGACAACTTGGACAAATGCAACCTTTTGAACTTGTCTTAACCCTTATACTTGCCGACCTTGCCACCATTCCAATGGCGGAAATGAGCGTTCCACTTGTACATGGAATTGTCCCACTTCTTGCTTTGCTTGTAATTCACTATGTTATTACCATTTTGTCCAAACATTTTCCTAAATTTAGTGAAGTTTTTAGTGGTAAACCAGTAATTGTAATAAACCAAAATGGAATAGACTACAAGGCAGTCCAAAAATTAAACCTATCTATTGATGATATATTGGAGTCACTTCGCTCAGCGGGATACTTTAGCCCCGACGAAGTGCTTTTTGCCATTATGGAAACAAATGGAAAAGTAAGTGTACTCCCAAAAGCCAGTAACTCCACTGTGACCAAAGAAGATATGAATATAAAATCTGAAGAGAATTCCATTCCAATCACAATAGTTAGCGAAGGCAAACTAATTAAAGAAAATTTTCAACAAATTAAAGTGCCGGAGCAAAAAATTAAAGATTTTATTACCTCACTTGGTGTAAAAATGAAAAAAATTCTTATTTTGACATTAGATAACAATGGTAAAGTCTATTTTCAAGAAATGCATAAAAGAGCAAAGACTATAAATACTAATCTCAAAGGAACATCATGAAAAAATTTATAACAATTTTAATTGTTGTGTTAATACTCGCAGGTGCTGTAACTTTTGAGCAAATAACAATCAACAATTATTTAAATGAAATAAAAGATATGACATATGAACTAATAACCTTAACAACTGGGACAGAAAATATACAAACTCCAGAAATAAAAGAAAAAGTAGATAACCTTAAACAAACTTGGATACATCATGAAGAAGTTTTGTGTATTTTTGCAAATCATAAAGATATGCGTGACCTTTGTATCGAAATTCAAAAACTTGAAGGAAATATAGAAGTAAATCAGTATGAAGATTTTACTGCAAGTTTAAGAGTAATATATCACCTAACTGATGACTATCATAAAATTATGGGTACAAGTTGGCAAAATATATTTTAATTTCATATATAAAGAGTGTGTATGATAGACAACTTGCAATAAATTACGCAAAAAATTGGTGGGATAAAAGAAATCCTGCCTTCTATAATTTTGATAAACTTGGCGGAGATTGTACTAACTTTGTATCGCAGTGCCTTGTACTTGGAAAAATAGAAATGGACGTATCACCACTTGGTTGGTACTATTATAGTCTTAATAACCGAGCACCAGCATTTACCGGAGTTGAACAACTATTCAACTATTCTGTTTCGAATAATAAAAATGTGGGTGTAAGGTGCAAGTTAACCACTATTGACCAATTAGAAATTGGCGATATTATACAGTTGTGCCAAAGAAAGCCAGTGTTTAACCATTGTGTACTAATAACCAAAATTGACGGTACACCAAGTTTAGAAACAATATTTGTTACTTGCCATACAAATGATGTTTATAATAAAAGATTATCAGATTATTTTTATACTAAAATTAGATTTCTAAAAATTTTAAACTAATATAAAAAAAGTGTTGACATAAAAAACGCATTTTGATATTATTATATTGCTTTTGTGAGCGATGTGCCTCGTTAGCTCAGCGGTAGAGCAACCGGCTGTTAACCGGTAGGTCGTCTGTTCGAACCAGACACGTGGCGCCAAAAAACCTCTTGGAACTCCAAGAGGTTTTTTTCATAATTACACGACATCAAAATTTATTTTCATGACAAAACATTTGCACATTTGTTCATACGAGAATATTATTTAAAAGACAATATTATTGACTATTTTTTTTAGATTTTGTATATTTTTAGTATGGAAAAATGTTTATTTGCATATAACCCACAAAGTGGGAAAGGAAAAATCGCTAAAAAAGAACAATATATTTTAGAAACTCTTTCTAAAAAATTTGACGTGACTCTACTACATTCACAATATGCTGGACACATCGGCAAATATATTCTTGAAAATGGAGAACTTTATGATAACATTGTAATCTCTGGTGGAGATGGCACGTTAAATGAAGCAATCAACAGTATTGCCCGTTTGAATAAAAAAATCACTCTCGGGTATATTCCCGCAGGAACAGTCAACGATGTGGCACACTCACTCAATATACCAAGAAATTTAAAGAAAGCATTAAAGACAATTTTAGATGGCAATTATTTTTCGCATGATATTTTTGAAATGAATGATAAGTTTGGCATATATGTGTGTTGTAGTGGACTATTTACCGAAGCAAGTTATGCGACTTCACAAAAATCTAAAAAGAAAGTTGGCAAACTGGCGTATGGTTTACATGGAGTCAAAAAATTATTTTCCACAAAATCTTTAAAAATCAAACTCTCTGATGATTTAAACACAATAGAAGGCACATTTGCACTTATGTTAATAATTAACTCTAAAAATGTTGCAGGTTTTCATTTAAACAAAAAAGCTACTCTCGATGATGGTTTGGTTGATGTTGTACTTGTAAAAGCAAAAAAACAACGAGTAAGATTTTGTGAAGTTTTACGCGTTGCACGATTGTTCCTATTTGGTATACCAAAAAAATCATCTAAAAATATTCAAGTTCAAAAACTTTCAAAGTTTAAAGTTGAGTTAGATAACAATTGCATAGTCAATCTTGATGGTGAAAGTATTGGACAAGGTAGTTTTGATTTTGAAGTAATTAAACAAGGAATAAATATCTTAGTTCCAAAAAAATAGTATATTGTTGCAATATTTTATGTATTGTGCTATACTTTCCTTGTTTTGATCTCGTAGTAAAACTGGATATTACGGAGCCCTCCTAAGGCTTTGTTCTGGGTTCGAGTCCCGGCGGGGTCACCAATATAAATATTTTGTAATAAAAAATACAAGCAAGATATTTTGGTAATTGCTTGTATTTTTTTTATTATAGTAATGGTGAGAAAAGTCTAAGTATTGCCTGGAAAAGTTTACTTGCAAAAAACTTACGATTAAAATCTGAAAGTGTGAGAAGTTTACTATTTTTCATATCTTGTTCAAATATTTGTGCATTATAATTTACAAAATCTTTATCATACAAAAGAGTTGTAAGTTCAAAATTGAGCGCAAAAGAGCGGTTATCTGCATTGCATGTACCTATTGAAACACAAAGGTCATCTACAAGCAGTGTCTTTGAATGCAAAAATCCGTTGTAGAAATACACCTCTATCCCTGCATCCAAAAGTTCTTTAACAAATGAAAGCGTAACATAATAAACAGTACGTTTATCTGGTTTTGCCGGTATCATAACTTTAACATCAACACCGGTTTTTTTGGCAATAAGCAGTGCCTTTAAAAACATCTCGTCAGGAATAAAGTAAGGCGTTTGAATGTATACTCTCTTTTGAGCAAAAGAAATCATACGAATATATGCATCTTCTATGTATCTTTGGTCACTTTCTGGTCCACTGGTGATAACTTGTGCACCAATGTTCCCTTTTTCTTTTAAGGAATCTTCCAAAAAATAACCTTCTTTAACAAGTTGTTTGGCATTTAGTCGCTCTTTTTTTACACACCTAAAATCATTAAAGAAAATATTTTGCAAATCCCAAACAACAGGTCCTTCTACGCGTATATGAGTGTCACGCCAAGGTGAAACTTTTTTCTTTTTGCCCATATGGTCATCGCGTAAATTTATTCCGCCTGTGTATGCAATTTTACCGTCGATAACTACAATTTTTCGGTGATTGCGATAATTTATTTTAAAATTGATTAAACGAATCCCCATAAAAGGTGGAAAAAACTCCGCAACCTCACCACCTGCTTTTTTTAACTTTCTAAAAAATCTTCTAGGTGATTTTAAAGAACCAACGCTATCATAAATAAGTTTAACTTTGACACCACTTCGTGCCTTTTGACAAAGAATGTCCATAATTTCTTTGCCAGTTTTGTCATCGCCAAAAATATAATATTCTATATTTATATTATTTTTTGCATTTTTTAAATCATTTTTTAAACTTTCAAGTTTTGATGGCCCATCTGTAAAAACTTTTACACTATTCCCAGTTGAAAAAACATTGTTATCATTTGATTTAACAAATTTAATAAGTTTGTATGCATAATCATATTTTTCATTTTTGGCACGAAGTTTATCAAAATTTATACGCTGCCAAGAAACAAATTGCAAATAGTCTTGTGTGTATCTCTTTTTTCGCCTTATATATACTCGTGTACGTATACTAAGTCCACCACCAAAAAGCATATAAAGTACAAACCCACCTATAGGAAAAAGTGCCAAAACAGCAAACCAGCCAAAAACGCTTTGTGGCTGTTTGCGTTCGACAAATATCATAATAAGCAATAGTAGCAAATTTAAAGCATAACCTACTATTAAAACAATTGTCCCTACTGGCATTTTATTTCCTTTTTTATTGATAACTATGAGACTCTCACGGAGCTAACGCTCCTTTAAGTGACAAAAGCAGATAAGACTCTTACGGCACATAAAGATGCCTCAAGTAACCGAGAGATAAATAAGCCTCCACAGTACTAATCTCGTCATTCTGAGAACGGCTCGCAGAGACGGCTGACGAAGAATCTCATAAGGAAGAGATCCTTCGTATGTCCGTCAAGGAAGCAATACTCGGGATGACTTAAAATATGGTCATTCTAAGTGACAGGTTTATTTATTCTCCTTGCTGCTGAGTTACATTGATAGTTATAGTATTGCTATAAAGCACGATATCTTTACTTGAACGCGAATTGAAATCAAATATTGTGATATAAAATTCAACAGTTACTGTAATTTCCGATTGCGATGAGGCGGAGTTTAGTAACAACAATGAATAATCACCATCATCATTGACAAGTGAAACATATTGGTTATTTTCTGAAAGACGAACATAAATGTCACTCGCATCAACACCATTTATATAAGTTAGAAGCGTAAAGATGTCTGTGTATTTTGAGATTTCTGTTTCATTATTTAAAATTTCCGTAACTGCTGTTCCGGTTGTTTCGGACTTCGTGACTATTTCCTCTTTAAAGAAGAAAGTATAGTTGTAAGAGGCACTACCCACGCCAGCAGTGTCACCATTATTGATAAGAGTTAATATCAAGATATCGTTAAAATGTGTATTACTGATATTTCCTTGTGCAAATATAATTTTAATGCCGTTTGCATCCATATCAAAGTCGAAACCAGAGATCTCGGTGTTTGAACCATTTTTATGCAATTTTATTTCATCAATATCTTCAAGTGTGGTAATACCTAGTTCTCTCATAGGAATATAAATGAAATACTGGGTTGAGTAAATTATATCCCCTTCCTCATTCTGCCCTGTCTCAATTTGTTCTGTATCATATCCATATATTGGCAAAGCACTAAAATCAATCAAATTACTATTTATAACATCATTTAGTGCATTTCCTGGAGTTAAATCTACAATTTTGCTTCCAGAAATTGTATCAACACTACTATAAACATCTACTGTAATTTTACCGTAAACAATACTATTGCTTTCATTTAAATTTTCGCCTATGGTATACTCTATTGTGGTCACAATACCTTGAGATGACACTTCTCTATAATTAACATTGTTTGAATCACTTAATGCTTCATAAGGATTGTCTAGATCTGTTTCAGAAAGGTTAAATATAGCATTGCCACGATCTATATTACCATAAATGTTTCTTACTGCAATTGAATCAAATAATAAGTTAAAAATATCTGATTTACTAACATTTCCTTGATATTGATAGTTTGAACTTGAAACCATGCTATTTGCTGTGTATCTGCTATCGACAAATTGAATATTTGATAAAATCAATTCATCATAATTTACACCACTTCTTGTTAGCAATACTATTAAATTGGCTGATGTAACATTATTTTGAATAATAATTCTAGGATTCTCTTTTAGATTTTGCATATCGCCAGGATTTGTTATCCAATCATATTCGTAAGTTCCATCCGCATTCAAACTTCGACTGGTATACAAACCTATTTCAACCCCAAATGTATCTAATATTTCTTGTCCTGTCCAAGAACTTGAATCACTAGATATTGTTATCATTTGCAAAATATCACTTGCAAGCACATAAAATGCTACATTTTCAGTTTCTGATGTAACTTTTGGTAATCGTGATGTATTGGCGGTTATCCTTAAATTTTGATTTTCTGTTGGATCAACAAAATGAACTCTGACGGTATCAATCAACTTTTCTCCAGTATTTCCACCTTGACCATATTTACAATAGACATCAATTAAAATATAATTTGTATCTACATCAAAGCCACCGAGTAAAATTATTGTACCAGTATCAGGATCTATGCTTACATATTGACTTCCCGCTGATACAGTATTTATAGCAAATTTCAAATAATCACTATTACCACTAAGTGTTGTGTCGTCACCTGACACAAATGATGTTGCTGTTGTATATCCTGCAACCAATTCAAATGGCCTGTATGTTGTACCTGCCCAATCTGAAACTAAAATATCCTCCCCTTCAACATAATTGCTAGGAAGTTCTGCACTTCTTGATTGTCCAGAACCATACGCCAAAGTTGAGTCAACATCAATGAATTTTAAAGTTATCCATACATCTGCCTCAAAGTCTTCGCGAGTTTTTTGAGCGACGCCATTTTCATATGCATAGTTGACGTTGACAGTTAATAAATCTTCAACATATTCAATATTTAACCCATCAGTGCTTGTTTCGAATGTTGGATTTGGCTCTTCTATATATTTAGTCATATTATAATCGTTTTGGACTGTGTCGCCATCTTCGCTAGAACTATCCTCAAATGAAATACCTTTAAGATTTGCCCACTGAGTAACAGATAAACCTTCTATTATGGTTTTTTCAGAGTTTGTTAAGAGTGTAACTTTTTCACCTCTTAAAGTATCAATAACACCAAGTTCACGAAGAGAATATGAAACCATAGAATTTGTATTTGCTGAAAGACTTACTTGACGACGATCATCACTATTTTCTTGATTTACAAAGTGCACTGTTATTTGTGAATTGTTATCAACTTGGCGCATACCAATTGTAAGGGTCTGGTCTTCGATGATATAGCACTTATTAATTTGAAGAGTATACTTAGGCCAAGTTAATGGGAACTCACCTTCACCATCGTAATATGAATTTTCAAACTCAACTTCTGTTGAAGCGCCTATGTGTCCAGATGATGTTTCATATGAGATATCATAAGTCAATGTTGAATTTCCAGATTTATACGAAAAATCGTGTTGTTGTACTGTAATTCCTTCTTCTGATATATTATGGTCATCATCATATTTGTAAGTTGTAAGCATATAACCTACACGGAATTGGTAGTTGGAAATATCACTATACCCAAATAAATCTGCAATTGAAAGATACTTTGATTCACTGTCAATTGGAACAGTTGCATAAACAGCTTGATTTGTTTGGATATTATATGCTCTAATTCTAATTGATAGAACATTAGCAACATCACTTAGTGAAATTTGTTGATCATTTTCATCTGTTATTGCGTAATCAAGATAGATTGTGTATGAATCTTCAATTGTTCTTTCGCCTACAATATAATTTTGGCTATTGTCAACCACGTCTATTACATCTAGTAAACTAAACGCAACTCCGTCACGTACATATGGCGTATCACTTGAAACCAAACTATACCTTTCGCGTATAGTCATTGGGATATCAATTGAAATTTCGCCATCATTCGAGGTGGCACTTAAACTTAATGTACCTGTTATGCTATTGCTACCATTAAATTTTTCTGAACCAATAAAATCTATATCAAAATAATATTGATCACTTCTAGATGTCAGTTCATATTGCTCACTCCCATTTTCATATGTGAATGTTGCACTCCAATTATTGAAATTGGTTAATGAATAATCTTGAAGGCTAGTGTCACGTTTTGTAAATGCCACAGTTACAGTATGGTCATAGTCTGTTGCTGCACTACCTTGATCAACAATCCCGATACTATCACGTTCAAATGTTGTTATTGAACCTGTGTTAAATACTATATTGTACTGTGCCACAATGGTTACATAATATCTTATTGTGTATCCATAGGCATCAGTGAGCACAATATCAACATTTTTGTCACCGAATGTTGAATCTATAAAACGGAAAGCTAAATCATAAGAAGTACTAGTTTGAGAACGCTTTAAAACATACTCTGATCCTTGGTCATATGATACATCAAACATTGGTGCAACATTGCCCGTTTGATTTTGGGTTTCATTTGTGTGTTCTATAAAGATAAAGTTATCAGTTGGTGTTTCGCTTCCCCAAATTGCAAAATTAAGGTATGAAGTGAAATTGTAATCGCGAATATTGTTTCGATTTATCTCTGAATTTGTTGTTCCGTCAGAATTCCTTAAAGTTTCATTTGTATAGTCATGGCTAACAATGAATGTTAATGGAATTTCCTCAGTTATTGAGTTACTATATGTAACTGTAAGAACTAAAGATACAGTAACAGATGTTTCACGAGGCGAACCCATAGCCATAAAGTTAAAGTCATAAGTGTATTCACCAGCACCTTCCCCAGAAGTTGTAGGAGTATTTCTTAAATAACCTGTATATCTATTTACCAAAGTTTGATATTGACTATCTGTTGCCGTGTAAGTTATAGAGTCTGAATCTATAGACAATTGCAAACTATCGGAAGAGAAATCTTCAGGAGTATAATATTCACCATTGGACCTACGTTTCATATTGAGTAGTGACAAATAGTTTGAATTCGCTGATGTACCATTATGTAAAACACTGGTATTTTGACCTGCAGTAAGAGAAACTTCTGTTTTCTCAAACTCAATGTCAAAATCATAATTCACATAGTAAGTACCAATTTGTATTCCATCAGTAACACTATTTCCATTTCTACTATTTATTCGAATGCTCTTAGAAATTATACTACCTTGTGTTATATCTTCATTTTGTAAAGTGCAATTAGTTCCACTTAGTAATGCATATTGTTTAAAGAATTCTATGTTTTGAGTGCTTGTTGTAGCACTTCCACCTTGCGAATCAAAACTGGTAACAGTACGATATGATAGTTGTATCCTCGACTCAAACGATACCAATATTTCTTCTACAACCGATGCACCCTCTTCATTTGTTAATGTTGATCCAATATATTCACCATATGTGCCAAGTGCATAAACACTAAAGATTACACCTGCTTCACTTGAAACAAAGGCATTCATATCACCAACATTTAAATTGAGCAATGTAACAAATACTGAAATTTCATCGCCTTGCATACCCTCTGCTATAGTTATTAACGACGATTCTGCGTTGACACCATTTATGCTATCCACGCTTAAATATTTGGTAGTGCTTAAATCAGCATCTTCTGGAACAGTTAAAGTTAATCGAATTTTTGTAAGAATGTCATCATTTGTCCCAATATAAATATTCTCTAGATTGTTTGAACTATTTGTTGAAATGCTAGAATTATAGTTGTATCCATGCAATTCATAAACCGTACCCAAGAAAACAACAACATTATAAACACCAACTGGAATATAATCTTCACCATTTTCTCCGTCAATCTTATAATATAAGCCAAACTGTAAACTTGTGCCATCGCTTATACTTGCTACGTCTTGACGAATTTCAAATTCTGTATCAAGAGAATAATAATTGATTCCAACTTGTGCATTGTCTACGTAAATATATTCAGAACCAAGCCCAACTTGAACATATATATTACTTTGATGTCCTTGATCATTTAAGTCTTGCACAACAACACGTTCTACGTCTGCCAAGTCGGCAGTATCGACAAGTGAAATGATATTTTGTGCGTTTTCAGTTGTATCAAACCAATATGATTCTGCAACAACAACTACATCAACATTTGGAGTTGGATAGTTCGTGACTATTAAGAAATTTGGTTCAAGTGTGAAATTGAAATATGATGTCATTACAAGTGTTTCATCGCCATCTGTTAAAGTGTTATAATAAGAAACTCTAAATGACAAATTGGTTATACTTGCAACTTCGCTTGCATCAAGTGCAATAACATAATGACCATTTTCAGCAATTACATTTCCGCTGAAATCCCCATATACATTTTGTGTAATAAGTTCAACGGTCAAACTTCCTAAGCCATTGTTTGTTAAATTTGCATACCATGTGTCAAAATCTGAACTGCCACTAAATTCAAACAAAGCACTTAGAATATCTAAGTTGTTTCTTTTTCCTGCGGAAATGTCGCTTACAATGTCACTTATTGGATACATATTGTCTTGTGTAATTAGCTGACCATTAGGAGCAGTACCTACGCTTAGTGTTGAATGAATACGTAAAGTCATTGAGAAGTTATATGTAACTTGTTCTCCATTATCTATAAATCTGAAGACAATAGAAATGTTTACATCGGTATCTTGGGTTACAAGCCCTACTTTGATAATATCTTCTCCTTCAATTTCTTGAGCAGCAATAATTGAGTTGTCTATTGAAGTTACAATCTCTACCGTTATATCATCAAATGTTGTAAATATACTTTCTTCGTCATTTTTGATTATTTGGAAAGTACTATTTATATCTATTATGTTACCAGAGTCTATCTCATAAACTCCATAACGAGCATTATAGGTTAAGTTTGAATCGTTAGGTTCAATTAAACCAATGTCATAGTTTGACGAGATATATAAATTAACAACGTCCAAAACACCATATTTGGTATAGAAAACAAATTGAGTATTCCAGTTTTCTGTTGTGTCTTCGGCGTATAAAGTCATAGTGTCATAATCTATCCAAGCACTTTGACCTTCATTACCAGTTGGTACAATATGGTATGATAGCAAGTCATTTGCATTTGTCGTACTGGATGATGATCCAATACTCATTGTTAAGTTATATTTACCATTGCCGATAGGTTCACCATTTGCCACATCTTCAAGAGATATATCCTGTATATCTGGGCTGTAAACCCCACCACTTGTTCGTTCGGTAAAGTTTAAAGTAGGAATTTCACCAACACTTATATAGTAGTATGCTTCAAGTCCATTTTGTGTGGTCATTTGAACTTTTACTCTGACATACTGAGCTCCACCACGGTTTATATTTATCACACTATTTCCATGAATGCCTGATGATATGCTTGCATACTGTCCTGGATTTGCTGCCGTCTGCCATCCATAGTAATAATAAGCGACCTCACTTATTGTAAATGTTAAAGTAAGCGAAGGCAAATTTTCTTCCATTTCTATAAATGTACCATCACTAATTCTACCTATAACAACTCTTTGAGTGCCATTTGTGGAATTTGGAATTAAATCATCAAATTTTTCTAACAAATCCACACTTGCAGTACCATTTTCAGCAAAACTAAGGTATTCCATATCAAATGTGATGTCTTGAACATTACCATAAAGTGCTGAACCGCTAAGATTGGTGTTTTGTGAAAATGCGGTTGTATAAGGATAATAGATATGAATATCTAGCACCTTTTTAATTTGAATAAGGTAAGGAATAACCAAACTATCGCTCGCCAAATTTAAACGTGCCTCTACAATTATAAAGGTATCACGCCCAACTGGCTGAGTTATAAGATTTGTACCTTCAAAATATGCATAGATGTTACGGTCGCTTTCATCAAGATTTCGAACACTTAGTTGCATTCCAGAAATATATCTTATTCCATAAACGCCGTCTGTTATCTCTTCATCTGTTTCAATTAAAATGTCAGTGCCTTCAAGCCCTGCGCCTTCTAATGTATAGTATAAGCCTTCATCTACTATATAGTCTATGTCAAGAAGGTTATATAAATCATACTCTATATCTAATGCATTTGGATAAATAACATATGGTATATCAAAAGGAAGTAACAATATATTAAATTCTATACTATCTTCATTACTCAAAGTAAGAATGCCTATTTCAGAATCGATTATGTTATTGTTGACGCCTTGAATTTGTATATTTTGACCTTGTACAACTATATTATTTGTGCTTTCTATCTCCAATTTTTTTGTAATGGTTGTAGAACCATCATCAACAATGACAAAAGCATCCAAAATAGTGTCAAATGTGTATGTTTCGCCATTTACAAGTTTTAGATAATACTCACCTTTATACAAAACCCACATTGTGCTATCTGGATTTTTTGTTATATTTGGTCTAAGTGTGAAATTGATTTCGTAGGTTTCACCATCACTTGTCAAAACGTCTACGCCATTATACGCCATAACCAAACTAAGTGTGGTGCTACCAGTGATATTTGCAAGGCTGTAAAGTATAAATTCATTTTCAGTACCATTACGCGTTATATAAAAACGTGTTGAGTCTCCCTCATTTACAAATCTAAAACCAACTTGAGCATAATCTATTGCAAAATCACCAGCAACTCTTGCAATATTTAGTGGTGACTGCTGGTCTTCGCCAAGTATCACGGCTTGACCATAATAATTGTTATTATTTACATTTCCGTTTGCTACATTTAGCAATATCTCATTTGAGTTTTGTTTTGCCCTAACATTTGGATTTATGTACAAATACAACGAACCAACTGTATCAATGGTTGTATTTTGTTCATTATTTTTTTCTAATGCCAACATTACTCGTCTATAACCATTGTTTTCGGTAGATGATTTAAATACAATATTTGCATTATAAATATAACTTTGAACTGCACCATCGCCTCGTCCAACGGCATTGCCAGTTACTGGAGAGCCATCTGATGCTGTAAAGTTTGCTATGTATGCACTAGAATTGGTTGAGTCTGTACCTAAAGCAATACGATTGCCTATTTGTTGACCTTCTTCGTCATATTCATATAAATATAACGAATATTGCGAGTTATCAAGTGAAAAATCATCTGAACCTGTACCAACGATATAGTTTAGTTGAATTCTGACTTGATAAAGTGAATCTGAATAAGCACCAAGATAAGTGACATTTCCAACAGAGGAAATAGGCTCATCTGTATAATCATTTCCATAGGAGTCTACAGAAAGATATACATTTTGTGAGATATCAAGTACTATTATTTGAGATATTCCAAGTACCGGAACTGTAACGCGGAGTTGTAAACTATATGACCTTCCGAAATCTCGCAAAATTTGTAAACTCGATAAATTTGTGGCAGTCCCAACAAAGTCAATATAGCCTTCGAGCGTTTCCATATCTTGCTCATCTACCAAACTGAAGTTGGCTAAACTAGTTAAAAATCCTTCACCGTTATTATAAGTGTAAGTGTATGTGATAAGGTTCAAAACACCTGCGTTTGTAGATTTTAAATTTATAGTTGAACCACTGTAACCAACAAGTGGAATGGAAATCTGTGGGAAAGTATAATTACTCCCCGAAACACCACTATCAAACACAGTAGTAGTATTTTTGGTTGCCACTGTTCCAATTACACTTTCAACAAGGCGGTCAACTTTTGACACGTAGCCATTTTGCTGGCATGAGAAGTATAGTGTATCCTGAATTACACCATCAGAATCTCTAAGATAAACTTCTACATCACCTGTACCATTGAAAGTAAATGTTCCATTTGCGACGGTTAATATTGAAGTATTGGAACTTTCAAGAGTGTAATCACTTGAAATAGGGGTATTGCCATATTTGTCTTGAAGCACAACTGCCAAACTGGAATAATCAATGTTTTGTCCATCGTTTTCAAACAAATACTGACTTACATCGTTACCGCCAAGGGTATAAGCTGTTTGTATATTATTTATATAGCCATTTTCGCTTTGAATATTTGATGTTACTAAAATTCTATTATCTGCACTTGATTGATAACTTCCATCTTCAGCCAAATTTATATTAAAGTCAAAAACTTCAGCAGAGCCATCATATACTTCAATACATTCAAATTGTTGTCCGTCATTGTATGTTGAAATTCTATACTCGCGTGGAGATAAAAACGCATCATTATCGTAGACTACAAAAAGTTCAATTCTTCTTTCACTTACATTGCTTGGAAGTGAACCTATATCCATTGAGAAAACAAACTCCGTTCCGTTCTGTTGTTCTGTGCTTGAAGTGCTATAAATAAGTGAAGTTTCTGAGCCTGAATCTGCAATTTTTGCAACAATATAGATATCCCCACTAAGCACTGCATTTCTGAAAATCAGTTGTTCATTTGTCTGTTCACTCTGTCCTGCAGACGCTGGCAACGAATAGCCTATAACAACCTCAAAAGGAGTAGTCGTGTTTTGAACATATGCTATATCATTTGTTGCATCGTTTATAATAAGTTCGTCATTTTCAAGAACTGTTTGAATGTTGGTTGTTAAACCATACAAAGTTTTATCAACATAAACTTCTAGTGTCGATATTGCATTTAATGAATCTTGACTGTATCTTTGGATTATATACCTACCCTGTTCATCAAGTTTTGGATTAGCTTGATAATCAGTTTGTATTGTCATAAAGACAACATCAAATGTTCTGCCATAAGCCTGCGTTGTGCGAGGTTGAATAATGCCATCTTCAATTTCATACAAACTAACAATTTGAGAACCAAGTTGATAGTCTACCGCCTCACCTGTTGTGACAATCAAATCATCTACATTGAGTTCTCTTGATGCAACTACAAAATATGCACGCCTTTGATATAGGTTTGCACTTGGAACAACAGCCAAAGACCTAACATCGAGGCTGTTTAAATCTGGTTTTTCACCGTCAATAATAGTTAGTGTTTGATTTGTCGTAGACCAATAAATTGAACTATCTTGCACAGCATTTGTTGAGAAATTGACCGTTATAGGATCAACATCATCTGCTGTTTCACCAAAATACCTTACTTCTATACATAGGCTGTTTGAATCTACATCACTCGTAACTGCAAATTGCCAAAAATATTCATCTATGCTTTGAGTTATGTATGGGAAATAATATGTATATGTTTCGCCGTCAACAACCACCTGCCTAGTTTCGCCATGCCCATAACTTGGAATTGTAACAACATTGTATGCACTATTTTCATTGTTTACAGCATCATAGTATGTGTTGCCGACTCTATACAAAAACCTTATTGCAACACTTGATAATTCATGTTGAAGGGATATTGATTGGTCCAAACTTGAATACAAACGAATACCAAGGTTTGACTTAGAAGATGTTTGTGCAATGTTTGAATTGTTTGCATAAAGAGTAAACAATGTATCTACATCTACATTACCCATTCCACCATCAAGACGCATACTATCAACTTCTACTTCTACAATCTCTATTGTTTTATTTGACTTATATGCTTGGTGTTCTTGGCCAGTGGTGTCTGATGACATTTGTTCAAGTCTTGCGAGTACAGCCGAATATCTTGCATCTTCATCAAGATTTTGATAGCCAAGAAGTACCCTTTCCTCAATAGGAGTTGAAGCAAAAACATAACCAACAATTGTACTTGTGCCTATACGGTTTGTAGCGAAAACATTTGTATGACCTTGTTGTGTGATATTTTCGTCAGTGCCGAATGCTGTCATAAAATATGTATTTTTGTATACTACTTCTCCACCATCTGAACCATCGTGGCTATATTGATATGCACTTCGTGCTGGATAAAATTTTAAACTTGCATTTATAGATGAACCAACAGCAAAAATGTCACTATTGTCATCTTGTGCACTAACACGTGTTTCAAGTTCAACTCTATAAACTGGGACATCAACATTTACATTTGCACTAATTGAATTTATCTGCTGATTTTGTGAAGTTGCGGTAATTATACTGTGACCACCGGTTATCCATTCTTCTCCATTACATTCATCGTCATGTGCCGTTGTTTCGAGATAAACATCAAATGGTACGCCAATGGTTGCTGTTTGTGGTATAGAAATTACTCCATCAGAAATGCGTACACTGCCATCAGAAGCTGTGATAATGTTACCATTTTGCAAACTTAAAGTTAGTGTGGTTTCTGAAACATCTTGCGTTGTTGTGGAAATAGTGATAGTAAAATCATCATCAACATTGTACTCCGCTTGGTCAAATGCCAAATCTTGAGGCATAACCTGTGGCGTACTAAAATAGCCCGCTATTGCCAAAATTCCTACGCCAATTCCGCACGCACCAATAAAGACAGCGAGTGAAATTGCAAATACTTTTAAAAATGTAGTAAATTTCATAATTTTTTCTCCACTTAGCAACCGACTTTAATTTATTATTTACATTATTAGTCAAAATAATTATATAGTTTACGCCTGTTTAAGTCAAACAATTTAAAATTCATTTTAAATATTTTTTATTTCGCCAAAATATTTTATCATTTTCAAAAATTATTTTTTTTAAAAAAATAAAAAAAATTATTAAATTTATTTAATAAAAATTTTTTTATTTAAAATTTTATTAAATTTTTCTATTTTTATTTAATTTTAAAATACACGAATTATTTTTTTAAAAGCAAATTAACAAAATTGTCAATTTGATAAATGCCAACTGTATATCGCTACTAAGAAATTTTTAGAATACTAATATTGACAAAAAGATATTATAAGAGTATACTACAAGTAAGAATATTATAGGAGGATTAACTATGCCTGATTTTAAAAATGGATTTAGTATTGATATTAAATATGATGGACGCACTGAAAAACAAAATTTCAGTATGGCAAAGGGTGACGATGCCCTTTGTCTTTATGAACAAAACTCAGACAATGCCGTTATGATGTTGGAACCGCAAAAACGCGAATTCACAATAGATAATTCAACTCATAGATTTGATGCCATATCGAAAGAAAGTATTATAATTTTAAAAAATGTTTCAAATATACAAATCCAATACAATACTGACTTTACCATCACCGCCGACACAGAAAATGGAAAAAGAACATTTAGAATTTCGCACCATGAAGTCAGCGTTAAAATTGGCACAAGTTTTGAGCCTGTTGCCACGTTTAACAAGCCACTTGATGTAACTTTGCCAGAAAGTTTACCAGCACAAATATCTAATGGCAATATAAAAATGAACTCTTTTCCTGCCCAAATGACAAATATGCTTGTAAATGATTATAATTATCAAACACTTACACTTAAAAATGGTTTGACTGTGCTTAAATCACCTGATGGTGAAATTTTTTATCAAGATGGCACAAAATTATCAACATCTAGTATCGCTGACATCGTACAGGCACCTAGTGGTTTAGTGCTTAGATTTTTGCCTATGACCGAAATGTCAAAAATGGAAGAAAATAGAGTCAGAAAAGGCATAAGAATATCAGAAGAAGATGCTATAGCATTTAGCGAATTTGTTAATCAACCTTTAGACTTAAACGGCATTCCTACCCTTGCATCAGATGCTTCATACACAAGACTCACCAAATCTTCTCCCGCTTATCGTATCGGTAAAGAAGAAGCAGAAACACAAACAGAAGCACAAGCAGAAACACAAACAGAAGCACAAGCAGAAGCACAAACAGAAGCACAAACAGAAGCACAGGATCAGTCTAGCGATATAGGAAATTATCAATATACAACAAATCCAAGCGATAATAATCTAACTAGTGAATATTTTACAGTAAACACAACACCTTGGGACGACATTCAATACACCCCTGATCTTGGCATAAATGCCAATAGAAACCCAAATGAAGATTCAACAGAAAATACTACAACTACTGATGAAACACAAAAAGATGATGCCACTGAACAACCTGTAAATAATACCGAAGAAACTACTGAAAATACTGAAAATACTGAAAAAAACAATCCTGAAAATCCTGATGGCGATTCTGGCGATGGTAATGAAGGTTCAACACCTACACAAACAGAGCAACCAAAACCAGAAACAAATCCAAATAATTCTGGCGATATCCCTGGTTTTACCGCAGGTGGCGGAAAACCTAATGAAAAAGGAAATATCCCTACCTCTCCACAAAATAACAACGGGAAAAAAGACGAAAGCAACAGTAATCAAGAAGATGAAAATAAAAAGAAGGACAAAGATAATAAAGACAAAGTTAACGAAAAAAAGTCTGCTGCAATTCAAAAAGGAATAAGAATAATACTATTGATTGTAGCTGCAAACTTATTTATGGCTGCATTTATGCTAGCAAATCCATTATTGGCACTCCTTGCTACTATGTGCGTAGCGGGCATGGCAACATCTCTAGCTGTTCAATCGTTACTCCGTCCTGGAACTTTTAGTTCAATGTTCAGCATCGGGAAAGATATAAAAGATTGGTGGAATGCAAAGGAGGCAATTAAAGAACTAACACCTCATCAAAAAAACACTTTGAAAAAATATCAAGAAAAAGTTGCGAAGGGCAAACCACTTAGTAGGTTTAAGTGGCTTGAAAAACACAAACAGAAAAAATTAGAACGCCTTTATACCCGTGCAAATGAAAATCTTTCAAATGCTGAATATAAAGCAAAATTAAAAGCAGAAAGAGTAATGGAAAAATCAATTCAAGAATTGCCTTCGTTCCATAGATTAAATGACCTTAAAGCGGCAGCCGAACAACAAAATGAAGAATTTAATACAAGTAAAGATAATGCTATTACAAGACTTAAACAAGAGATTGCTGCTCGAGAAAAATTTTTAGAAGTTGAACAAGGCAAACTTTCGGAAGACCTAAAGAACATGATTCAACAAGATATAAATACATTAAAAGAATATGGAAATAACCTTGATAAATTTGAAAATCCAGTTTATCAATCAAACAAAGACACTCTCGACAAAACAGAAAAAGAGTTAAGAGATGATATAGCAAAAAGACAAGAAGCCGGACAAAAACCAAATCTTTGGTTAGAACATGAACCCGAAATTGACAAGAGTGAATATAGTGAAATTATTAAAAATAACGGGTTTGAGAAACCTGAACTCAATCTTAATATTGAACAATTAAAAGCAATAGAAGAAGAAATCTCAAAACGAGAGGAAGAAAAACAAGCAGAAAAAGACACAAAGGCGAAGGAAAAGAAAGAAGAAACTATAAAAACAGATGACGGGTCTACCCTTACTCAAACAAAAATTTAATTAAAAAATAAGAAGTGAACATCACTTCTTATTTTTTTTCAAACCTTTTTTGTTCAATTTTTTCATGTTTTTTAATTATTGTTTCAATTTTTTTAAGGGTTTTATTTAAATTTAAATTTTCTATTACATAATCATAATTTTTAGCATAACTAAGTTCAAACTCCATTCTGGAAATTCTAAGGTCAATATCATGGTCACCACGTGCTTTAAGACGTTTTATAAGTTCTTCTTTTGGTGCTGTTAAAAAAATGGATAATACTTCAACCTTATTTTTTAACGCACGCTTTAGATTTATTTGCCCTAGTACACCAATATCTTTTATATAATGATTTTGCCTTTTTTTAACTTCTTCTAGTGATGACTTTAAAACTCCATAAAAATTGTTATGAATTTCCTCATGTTCAAAAAGTTCACCATTTTTTATTTTATTTTCAAAGTCCTCACGCGTAACATAGATATATGGACTATGCATATCCTCATCGGTGTGTCTTGGCATACGCGTTGTACATGTCTTCATGAGTTTTATATTTGGATTATCATTTAATATCTGCGTTATTATTGTATTTTTGCCAACGCCAGCAGAACCAGAAATAATTATCAGCATATTTACCTCATCTTATGTGAGTATACAATAACAAAGCAGCATTGTCAATAATATCTTTACACCACAGTGAAACTTGCTTTAACATTTTCACCGGTATCGGCGTCTTGATAAGTTATCCAGTAGCCATACTCATTTTCTTTTGTACTGTCAAGTGGTAGCCATTCTGCAAACCCGCGAAGTTCTTTTGGCGGTGCATCAGTATAAAGACCTGGCACGCCATAACATATGTATTTTACTTGGTCATTTTCATAGATTAAACCCAAAACATAGTAATCATCGCTATCCTCATTTTCAATTTTTACCCATTTTGAAAATGGTATTATTTGTGATAAAAATTCTTCTTCACTATGCGAAGAAAACAAATTTGTTATATCTTCGCTTATACTATCATAAAAACTTTCACTTTTGTTTGAAGAAGTTTCATCATCACTAAAAAATGCATAGCGATATTTGCAAGTGGTACATTTATCTCCACACGCAGACATATTTTTATCTATTTCTTCTTCTATCTTTTCTTGGTCTTCAAGTTCAATATGATTTTTATCAAGCACATCTTTGCACTCATCAAAAGTTGTTACATCTTGCATCTGCATAACCGCCTGAGCCAAAAATTCATCTGATATTTTTGTATTTTGAGTACAACCATGCAAAAGTGCTTTCGCCTCACCTTTGTAAATATTTACAACAGCACACGAAAATTCACCAAGTTCAAGTGGTGTAGGTGTGGCAAATGTGTATTTGAAATTGCCAACTCTTGTTAAACCAATCTTCACAACCCTATCACCCTCTTTTAAGCCAAGAGTCAAAATTCCATTAGGCTCATCGTGGAAGTTATATAATTTTACTTGTCCTTCTGTATCGCCGTTATTTTTTTCCAAACTCATAACCGCTTTTTCATTACCACCATCAACAGATGACAGCACCAAAGTTTTCTTTAACATATACATCTCCTAAAAAAAATTACACTATATATTATAGTGCAAAGTGTTTTTGTTGGTGATTATATTTATGACAAATAAGGAGTGATTGTGTCGAAAGTTTTGGTTAAATTGGCATAATCTTCTACTCTTAGGTTTTCTGCCCTTGCCCTTTCATTTATATTATTTTTAGATAGCCATTCTGAAATAATATTCTTATTAACTTTGTAGCCTGCTGATAAGTTATTCAAAACTGTCTTTCTGCGCATAGCAAAACTTTTGTGAACAATATCAGAAAATATCTTACTGTCACAAGCAGCAATCTTTGGAGATATTTTAACCACCGCAGAGTCTACATTTGGCATTGGAGTAAAACATTGCCTTTTGACCATTCTAGTGATTTTTACATCACCATAGAAATTTAGCATAACAGTAAGTATTCCATAAGTGGATGAGTTTACATTTGCAACCATTCTCTCGGCAACTTCTTTTTGAACCATAATGGTTATGCTTTGTACTTTTTCTGATTCAATAAATTTAAAAATAAGCGGAGTAGTAATATAATAAGGAAGATTAGCAACAATATGATATTTATTTTTAAAATTATTTTCAATTTCACATAAATTGGTATTTAGTGCGTCAGCAAAAATTATTTTTACATTATCTTTATCACTAAATTTTTCATTTAAAATATCTTTTAAATTATTATCTATTTCATATGCAACAACATTTTTGCACGCTTTGGATAATACTTCAGTCAAAGTGCCCGCACCTGCACCTATTTCAAGCACTTCATCGTCTTTTGTAACTTCAGAATCACGAACAATTGCAGACAATAAATTTGTATCGAAAATAAAATTCTGACCGTATTTTTTATTAAATTTAAAGTTGTTTAAATCCATATTTATTCCAATTAAATTTTATATATTTTTTTTGTGTTTTCTTCTAATATTTTTTCAAGATTATTTATTTCAATATTTTTTATTTCGCTTATTTTTTGAGCAATTATTGGTATATTTTTAGGTTCATTTTCTGTACCTCTGAGTGGCACTGGTGCCATATAGGGACAATCGGTTTCAGTAAGTAATCTTTCTACTGGAGTTGCCTTTACAACTTCCCTTAAACTATTTGCATTTGAAAAAGTAATTGCACCACCATAAGAAACATAAAAACCAAGTTTTATTATTTTATTAAGCACTTCAATAGAACCGTGAAAACAATGAAAAACTCCACCGTGTCTAAAATATTGTTTATATTTTTCAACAATTTCCAAAGTATCACCTATGGCATCTCGTGTGTGAATTACAACTGGAAGATTTAATCTATCTGCAAGTTTTATTTGCCTTATGAATACTTGTTTTTGAACATCTTTATTTTGTTTTGTATAATGATAGTCTAGTCCAATTTCGCCTATTGCAATCACCTTCTTATTTTCACAAAGTTTTTCAAGTTTTTGCTCAATTTCATCATTGTATTCTTCGCAATTTTCAGGATGCACTCCAATTGCTACAAACACGCCTTCATACTTTGTGCTTATATTTACGGCATCATAAGAAGAAGATAAGTCATAACTTGCACATATGATTTTTTGAACATTGTTTAATTTTGCATTTTGAATCACTTCGTCAAGCCTAATTTTGAGTGCGTCTTGAAGATGTGCGTGTGTATCAATAAACATTTCTTGTCTCCGAAAATTATTATATATTATTTTTAAATTTAAAACAAATATTTTTTATAGTCCAGCATACATATAGATATGAGCAAAATTTGGACAGGCATAATGCTAATAAGTTTATGTGTACTTATTTTTGTAGAGCCTAATCTTATTATAAATACAATGATAGACCAATCAAAAAATGTGGTTAGTCTTTGCATAAATCTTTTGGCAATTTACGCTGTTTGGCTTGGAATATTGGAAATTGTAGACCAAAGCGGACTTGGAGATAAACTTGCAAAACTACTCTCTCCAGTTATAAAAAAACTATTTAAGATAAACGATGAAGAACAGATAAAGTATGTTTCTTATAACCTTTCAAGTAATCTACTTGGACTTGGCAATGCTGCGACACCAAGTGGAATAAAGGCTATTAAAAGTATGGAAAAAGATTTAAAACACACCAAGTTCGCTATGCTTATGCTTCTTGTAATAAATTCAACTGGCATTCAACTACTTCCAACCACCATAATTGGACTAAGAGCCAGTGCTGGAAGCAGTAGTCCGTCAGATATAATCTTACCTATCATCATATCAAGTGTAGTAGCCACGACAATTTCGGTATTATTACTTTTTGCATATAAAAAGATTAAAAAAATATGAGTGCATATATTATTCCAATCATTTTAATAGTGCTAATTGTTTATGGGGTGTACAAAAAAGTCAATGTGTACTCCGCTTTCTGCCAAGGTGCAAAAAGTTCTTTTGACCTTGTAAAAGGAATTTTTCCATACATTGTTGCAATTATGATTTGTGTAGCACTTTTTCGTGCAAGCGGGCTTGGAACACTCTTGGTACAATTTTTATCTCCGTTGTTTAATGTGCTTGGTATACCAAATGAAGTATGTGAACTTGTGCTTTTGAAACCCTTTACTGGTAGTGGAAGCATTTCTATACTTGAAGATATAATTTCACGCTATGGTGCAGATAGTTATATCTCTCGCTGTGCATGTACCATAATGGGAAGTAGCGAAACGGTATTTTATGTGTCCGCAGTTTACTTTGCTGGTTCAAAACAAAAAATATCACCGGCAATTATCATTTCGCTTCTAGGCGGTGTGATGAGTGCAGTGCTTGGATGTTTATTGTGTAGAATTATTTAATATTTATTGCAAATTTATATACTTCACTTTTCTTTAAATTATTATTTTTTGCAACCATTTTTATTGCTTCATTTTTTTCTATACCTTGACTTAACAACTCTTTTAACTGCTCATCAATACTTTGGTTGTTTTTTTGTTTTTGTGGTTTATTGTTTACCACAAGAACATACTCACCTTTTGGTTCAATTTCAAGAGTTGACGCAAGAGAGAAATGTAAAGTTTTTTCGTACATTTTTGTAATTTCATTTACAAGGCATGCTTCTTGGTCGCCAAGAATTTCATAAATAGACTTTATATCATCAAAAATATTATAAGGTGAAACATAAAAAACTATTGCACCCTCAAAATTTTTTATATTTTCAAGTTCTGCTCGGCGTTTTTTATTTTGTTCATTTAAAAATCCAACGAAAGTAAATGCTCCGCCCGCAAAACCACTTAAAATTAGTGCAGAGATAACCGCACTTGCCCCAGGAATTACTGTAAAAGGGATATTGTTTTCAATTAAACTTTTTACCAAAATTTCGCCCGGGTCAGAAATTAGTGGCGTGCCACTATCGCTTATTATTGCAATATTTTTTCCTTCTTTTGCCAAATTTATTATACCATTTGTGCTTGCTTTTTCATTGAATTTATGATAGGCAATTAGTTTTTTGTGGATATCGTAATGATTTAAAAGTTTCAGTGAATTTCTTGTATCTTCACATGCAATAACATCAACACTTTTTAAAGTTTCAATTGCACGCAGCGTTATATCTTTTAAATTTCCTATTGGTGTCGATACAAAATATATCATCTTTTCACCTCATCACGATAAAGTTTTTGAATTGTTTGAACATAATTTCCGTCTAAATCATTTGTAACTAGTACAGGCATAACTTTTACAGAAAATTTACCACCTTTTTTACACATAACATACACTGTATTTGCGTTTTTTTGTAAATTTGGCTGTGCAAAAAACATTTTCTTTGGAATGAGATTGTATTTAACCAAAGCACAAATAAGTTCACATAGTTTTTCCGCTGGATAAACAACAAAAAAACTACCACCAAATTTTAATAATTTTGAAGACACTTTTGCAAGTTTTTCAAGCGGAAGGTATTTTTGATGCCTGCTAAGTGCAATTTCTTCATTTTGGCTTATTATTTCACCACTAAAATATGGAGGATTACAAAATACAACATCGACTTCTGCATCTAAATATTTAGAAAAATTTTCAATATCATCATTGATTACTTCTATATTTTCAATTTTATTATATTCAATATTTTTTTTAGCAAGGTCACTATATTTTTTTTGAATTTCAAAGGCATAAATTTTTTGTGGCTGTTGTTTATGAGATACAAGTATGGATATTATTCCGCTACCTGTACCTATTTCAACGCAACGACTACATTTTTTTGTTGAAACAAAATTTGCAAGTAATACACTGTCACTTGTAAAGTTGTAGCCATCTTTGTATTGATAAATTTTAAGCCCGTCTAGCATAAGGTCATCAAGCCTTAGTTCCATCTTTATCCTCTAAAATTATTTCATCTAAGGTGAAATTTTTTATTTCAAAACTTTCACCTTTTTCAAACCTTACATCAACCGTTTGTTTAAGTAAATTGTTGTATACAACTTTGCCAACACCATCACTTGTTTTCACCATGGAGTTTATTTTTGGCATCTTTTTCGCCACTTCGGCATAATGGTCATTTTCATAGGCAAGACAACACATAAGTCTTCCACAAAGTCCGCTTATTTTGCTAGGATTAAGGCTTAGACCTTGATTTTTTGCCATTTTGATACTTGCATGGTCAAAATCTTTTAAAAATCTACTACAACAAACTTCTCTTCCGCATGGACCAAGACCGCCAAGTAATTGTGCCTCCACTCGCCCGCCTATTTGGTGAAGTTCAATTCGACACCTAAAAATAGCAGCCAATTTTTTAACAAGTTCACGAAAATCAACTCTACCTTCTGATGTAAAGTTTATTACAACTTTCGATTGGTCTAGATTAAGTTCTGCATTAGTAACTTTTAAATCAAGTCCAAGTTCTTCACTTAATTTTTCTGCTGTTTGTTTGATTTCTTTTTCTTTTTTCTCATTCTCTTTTTTTTGCTCAATGTCTTTTTGTGTTGCAAGCCTTAATACCTTTTTTAATTGGTCCTCGTGCTCATAATTTTCTAAATATTCAACATCTTTTGCAACATATGCAAGTTCTGCACCTCGAATGGTATCCACAATAACGACATCCCCCTTTTTCAATGGCAAACCATTTGCTAAAAATGAATATATTTTACCATTTGGTTCATATGATACATCAACTTTATCTATCTGCATAAATATTTTACCTCCAAAATGCTAGTGAGTAAACTTTCAAAAAGAAGTGATAGTGTAACATTTGAATATTGTTTTTTGTTCACTTCATTTATTCTTTTTATAATGTTTGTGAGTGCTTTCATTGAAAATTCATGTTGAATTTGTGAAAGGTCACTTAATATTGATTTGTTTTTTACAAGTTCTTTTTTCCCCGCTTTTAAAAGCATCAAATCGCCGTACATACTTTGCATCAATGTTATTATACCATTAAATTGGCTTTTGGTGATTTTGGGATTTATATAATTTACAATTTCGGCACTTGTTCTAAGTTTTGTAACTATATCTTTTGCCAAGTTATAGTTTGCAATAAAATTTTCATCAGTTAAGATATGCTCCATATCTCCAACATAGCCATTTGTGTAATCTAAAGCAAGTGAAAAATCTTCCTTGTTTTTATATTCTGAAAACATTTCACAAAGGCTTTCACTATCAAAAGGTGTAACATCAACTTTTAATAGCCTTGACCTAACCGTTGCAAGAACTTTATTTATATTTGTAGTAGACACCAAAAATATAGTATTTTTAGGTGGACCTTCTAAAATTTTTAATAATTTATTTTGCGATTGCTCACTTGAATTATCTAAATTTTTAATTAAAATAAGTTTATGGTTACTTAAAATAGGCTTTTTATTAGCATCATTAATAACATCTTGTGAGTCCTGCGTGTTGAACGCATCACCTTTTGGATAAACGCATACATCGGGATGAGAACCACATTCAATTTTTTGACATGTTGGACAATTATCCAAACCATTTTCATTGCACAAAATAATTTTTGCACCAAGCGTCAAAACTTCATTCAAAGTGACTTTGTCAGGGCAAGAGAAAAGATAACCGCTGACAAGTTTCCCTTGCGATTTTTGATGTAAAATATTCTGCATATATGGCATATTAAATAAATATTTTTGATAATTCACATATTTATTTTAGCACAAATATATTATTTTTCAAATACTTATGCGTAAAAAAAACCAATGAGATTAGTCATTGGTTTCTTCTGGAATTGAATAACTTGCATATGAACTATTTGCAGTAATTTGTTGTCCTTCAGTAGGTATACTTGAGTTCTTAATAGTGGCTTCAATAACGTCACCTTTTGCTATACCATACATGATTGATGAAATTCTAATTTCATATTCATGTGGGAATGGAATACGTTCGCCGTTGACTTCAATTTCTCCATTTCCATTTCTAAGGTTATTAAAAGTAAGAATCAATGATATTGTGGAATAATTTCCTGGATTAGTTACAGAACATCCGAAGTTATCAGGACTAAGATTACTATCACTACCATTATATCCTCCAACAAGTTTGGATGCATATATGGTATAGGATATTCCAGCGCTACTACCTTGAGTGCCATAGATTGTAATATCTGATGTAACATCTGCATAGATTTCAAAGCCATTTAAATTTAGCCCATCATCGGTTGGGGTTAGTTTAACATCACTTGTCAATGCACCAATCACACCACCAACAAAACTTGAAATAGATGTTTCATCTTGTGCTGGTTTTACTGCACGAATTTCGCTCTTTAATTCATTACTTGTACCAATCTTGACATTGGTCAAATTGACATCTCCAAATGTGTTATCAAAGTAAATTTCACCAATAAAACCACCAACGGCATTTCTACCAGTTATTAAACTGCCAGTATATTCGCAATTAGTAATAGCAACATTTTCAACAACTCTACCTACAAGTCCACCAACACTATTTGGAATTATTGCTTGATTGAATACAATATCAATACCAACAGAGCAATCAATCAAATTATTATCTTGGGTTGCATTTCCTCTAACTATTCCAGAAAGTCCTCCTACCGCCAGTGGAACTTTTGGAGTTAAAACAAATATATAGTAACTTGTTTGTTGTTCTTCATCTTCTATTTGTGGTGCTAAAACACTTACATTTCTAAGCATGCCTTTAAGGTCACCGACGATTACACCACCATAAGCACTTGCACGAATGAAATAATTCTCAAGATTTTCATAGGTGTATGTAATATCTCTAACTTCTGCGTTAAGACCAATTCCACCAAACATAAAGCCTGCCACCATACCGATTGAGGCTATGGCATCCTCTATGTAAGCATTTTTAAGTATACCAAGTCCACCTAAATATCCAACAATACCACCGGCATAGGATACGGTATTATAGTTAGAGCCACCTTCTTCATAAAGAATTTCATCTTGAACACTTTGCTGTGACCACTCGGATGACGTGTTGGTTTGATATGCATTTGTTGAAATCGATGAATATATGTTTTGAATATCAAACGATGATACTGTTCTTCCAAATACGCCACCAACGATGTTTTTACCAAGCACAACTTTTGACGAACTATCACCATTATACCCATCAACCGATAGATTATAAGCATACACTCTATTTACAGTGCCTGCCACAGTTCCAACACTGACTGCATTTGGAAGATTTATATATCTTGGTGCAAATGTTATATTTTGAATTACTGCATAGTCATTTCCGCTACCAATTTGTGAGAAATAGCCACCTGATGTCAAACTTTCATTTGTATTTATTGAGAAGTTTGAGATAGTTAAGCCATTACCCTCAAAGTAGCCCGCAAGAACATAGTTATATAGTGAACTTACCACCAAGTTTTCTTGTGTGTAGTCTATGTTATTTACAAGTCTAAAGTGCTGTGAATTTACATATCTTATGCTATTTGAAATAAAGTTTTCTTCAAACTCCACTGCTGAAAATACAATATGTGGATTATACATTGAGCCTTCGGTGTTTGAGCCAGGCGTTTCTGCATAGATATATAGTGTTTCTCCTGTTTCTTCAACATAGTCTTCAGAAAGTATATATTTTGAAGATGATGCTAAGATATTTGCTGACACCAGTTGAGGTCTGTTCTCTCTAAACTGCATACTACTTCCTTGATTTTGTAAACTTGTAGTTGTAATAAGTCTTGAGTACTGCAAGTAGTTTCTATAATCATTTGCAGAAATTGTGCTTCCAGTTTGTATATCATGAGAGTATAGATATGAATTATTATCAATAGCATAGAACCATACACCATTTGTGATGTCCTGATTTGAATTGATTGCAAAGTTATTAAATATCTTCTCACCAACTGTATAAGTATTTGATGAAAGTGTGACCTCATAACCTATTGCAAACTCGATTACAAGTGTTGGTCTAAGCCCTTCACCATATTCTTCATTAGAAGAATTGATACTTGTGTTAAAGTTATCATCTTTTAAATAATAACTATCTTCAATTACACCCGGAGATGAGATATAGAATGGGTAATTTCCAGTATCTCTATCGCCAAGTCTACTTGTTGTGTATGATGAAATTATTTCGCCATTGTTTGTACATACAAAACCTGAATTTACAGATGATGAAGTCAAAGGAATGTTTGCATAGCAATTAGAAATGCTGCCATCATTTATATAAGCAAATGCACCAGCAATAGATGTCGCTCTTATCATGTAAGTTGTGTCACTAGCGTACATATATGATAGGCCTGATGAGTACTCACCTTCAATGAAACTAGCAAATATCGTCCCGCTGTTTCTAACAACAAAGCCCGCTGTTGCATTGTTGACGTTTGTACTTGAATTTCTAATTAAACTTCGTTTTACATAACTTGAAGCAATGTGTCCATAGTTTTCTGCAACAAAGCCCGCAAGGTTTGCACCATAACTTTCAATACGTAAACTTACCCTTGAATTTGTAATATAACCATTATTTATTGCAACAAAAGGTGTAATGTTTGATGTGGATGTAAGCGTTACCAGTGCCGAATTGGTGACAATAAGCGAAGAAGAATCATCTTGGCTTGTAACTTTGCAGTTTGTAATTGTACCATTGTTCTCGGCACAGATAAGTCCAAAGTTGAAAGCATTCCCGTTGCTCTCATTTCGGAAATTGAATGTAGTATTGCGTCCAACAACGATGCTCAAATTACAAAGTACTGTATTTTCACTAACTACTGAAAATAAACCAAAGTTTTCAATATTGGTGTAATCAGAATATATACCACTAAATATGATGTTATAACTATTTCCGTCCAGCCTTGCAATTTCTGCATCAAGTGGAGTAAAATCCGATGTGATGGTTATGTCATTCATAAGGATATAATAGTTGCCATCACTCATATTCATAAGGTCTTCTTGTGTATAAATTGGAAGCGGACTATCAAGTGAAGTGCTTTGATTTACGCTCACATTAAATTCGCGTATGTCAGTATCGCTTATATTTTCTTTTTGTTCATCTGTAAGTTCTATTACTTGAACATAGCCTTCAACATATTGCAACTGTGCATAAACTCCTAGCGAGAATAAGTCTTCACCAACATACTTTACTGTCAAATTATACCCGCTTAAATCAAATATATCGTTGCTAACTTCTGTTCTTGAAAGTTCTGCTGTATTTTCTGGAACTATTTGAATAAAGCCATTTTGTGTATTATATTTATAGAAATAAACACCATTTTGTTTAAGACTTTCTCTAAGGCTTGTTACCGCATTTGATGCACTGCCAGAATATTCAACGTCGATGTTTTCAACAATTAAATCTCTTATATCGGCACTATTTCCACGATTTAAAATTATTTCGCTGTTTGTAAATACTTGATTTAAATCATCAAGATTGCCAAGAACATATTCGACTATTGTACATGTGAAAGAATTGCGTATTCCAGTTGTTGTTACTCCATCAACGGTTGTTGTCCCATAGTATGTAACAGTAAAATCATAACCCTCTTGCCCGCGTGGATAGTTTACAGTATCAGAAATACGAAGATAATATGCCCCGTTGTCATTTACAATTTGTCCAAAACTTGAAGAAGATTCAATAACAACATCAGAAATATCATATCCAACTGTATCTATATTTAATAAATAATTGTAGCCTCTTGCAACATAATAGTGGTCAGATACTTCTCTATCTGCAATTGAAACTTGTACTGATTTATTTAAAGTTATGGTTAGCACTTTTTGTTGCTGGCTGTATACAATTTCACCAAGGCTGTTATAGAAGTTGATATTTAATGTAATAGAACTACCTTCAATAACATTAGTTGCCATTCTATACAAGACATTGAGTTCTCCGCCTTGAATGTATTGCTTCATTACACGCATGCCAGTGCTTGTGAATATAGCATTAGAAGATATCACTGCCCCACCAGGCTCACCAGTATTTTGTGTTAATAGCCCAAATAATACAACATTTCCATTTGCTATATTGCTGTCGGCATTTGTTATTTCAACATACTCATAATCTGCAAATTGAGGGTTAATTACCACTTTTAATATATTTGGTTCACCAGCAGTTACTATGTTTGTTTCGGTCATAGAATAACTTGTATTGTAAACATAGTAGCCATCGTCAGTGTCTATTAAAATCACTTCTTCATTTTCTGTAAAACTATAATTTCTAACAATAACATTGTTTATTGGCTGTGTTTCATAAGTTACATAAACATTTTTTGTAACAGCACCATCTGCACCGCTGAAAGTGAATATGAAACTGCCAATTCTTAAAATATTTTCGGTATTCATTTCAAATGTATAGTCAATATAGTATCTTCCATTTTCAAGATATGGTTCTGTCGCTCTGCCAATAAAGTAGTTTTCAAAATCATCTTCGCCAAATGTCACTGTTTCGCCATTTTCTAGGTATGTTATAGATAGTTCAATTTCATCATTTATATCATCGGTAAGGTAACTTAGTTTTATAGAGAATACATCGGTTGGTATAAGTGTAATATTGGTTTTATCACTTTCTATATTGTAAATACCTTGTGTGTATGATGTGTAAATTGTTGCGTTTGGTTCACCTTTTGCATTTTCAATAAATTCATAAGTATCTCCAACTTGTTGTAAATACCAATTCTCTTCACCAATTTTAAGGTATACATAGAACTCTATTTCACTTGGAGTTTGAGAATTTTGTGTGCCAATGCCCTGCAAAATGACAGTTCCGGCACTTTGCATTACATCCACATAGTCATTTGATGTCACCTCAAGGCTTGCAACATTATTTTCTACAAGTGCAATACGCATATTGCCAGCACTAGCATATGCTTCAAATCTTGGATATAAAGTAACTGAGTTTCTGTTACTTACATTTATAACTGAATTTGAAGATAATAATGTAGAATAATCTGATGTTGAATACAAATTTAAATCAGAAATATAGTTTGTTACAACACAGGTAAGATTTTGCGTTATTGACGCATTTAAAAGTGACGTCAGTGTAAGTATAACTGTGCCTGTTCCATGTAGACGCAACTTTCCGTCACTGGTTACAGAAACTATTGACGTTGCATTGGATGTTATAGAAACATCAGAAGTACCATTGAAAAGGTCAGAAGGAAGAAATTGAGTATTTAAGTCATTCAAATAACTCTGATTTTCGCTATCTTGTGCCTGATAATACATCAAAACTATTGTAGTTTTAGTTAAATTTATTATATCTTTATCTTCAACTTTTGTAAACAAAGTATCATCCACTGGAACATTTGCACCGGCAACTATTTCACCATAATATGTGTTTATATCGCCCACATTGTCCGCTTGTCCCGTGTAGTCGGTCTTCGTTCGGGTTATGTATGACACTGCATGGTTAGAAGCATCAACTTCAATACCCTCTCTTGAATTAAATATAGGGTTTGTTGATTTAAGATCGCCACTTACAATTAATGATGCATATATTCCAATTTGCACTCTATCATCTGTCGCCTGTACAAGATTTCCAGTTATGCTACTTGCACTAAGTACATCTCCTATAAGACCTGCAACAAATGTATTGCCACGTACAAACACACGGCTTGTATTGTTTGTAATATTTCCACCATCCATGCGACCAACAAGTCCGCCTACATTTCCAGAATTTCCTGCCGTCACTCTACCTGTGGATAAAATATTTACAATATTTCCACCATTATTTTGTCCAACCGCACCGCCAATACCTGAATTTGGATTTATAGATGTTGTTTCAATGTTAAAATAAACCTGCGATGAGATGCCAAAGTTATTGTATGTGTTGGTATTTTGTTCTTTTCTAAACTTTAATAGACCTCTATTTTCACCTACTATGCCACCGACATAACTGTTCCCGCCGCCAAGACTTACATTGAACTCTTGTCCACTTTGCATATACACAAACATAGTGGAACTTGGCATAAGTGTTTCATAATATTGTGAAATTTGTCCAGACAAAGATGACTCTTTTCCATTATCAAAAGTATTTCCGTTTGAATTTAATTCATTAGATTTATCAAAAATTTGGTCGCCCGCTTGTTTTTCTATTATATCTACTAAAAACACTGAATTGTTTTGTCCAACAGCACCACCAATGTAAGTTGCATTTGAAGATGTTGTTGAAACTCTACTTGAACCAAGTGTAATGCTAACATTTTTTATTACACCGTTATTTACACCCGCAACAAGTCCAATATATGCGTTCCTTGTTGTGCTAGAAATGTCAATGTTGCCACTAATACGCAAATTCATTATGTATGCACCACTTGCGACACTTGAAAATAGTCCAAAGTATTCGCCAGCATTTGTTCCAGCAGATATTACATAAGGATTTGCTACTGTAAAGTTGGTTATACTTGAAA
The DNA here is from genome assembly GCA_944376845.1 of uncultured Clostridia bacterium. Classification (GTDB taxonomy): domain Bacteria; phylum Bacillota; class Clostridia; order Christensenellales; family UBA1242; genus UBA5893. The sequence continues at coordinate 54,791 of CALWDZ010000001.1, forward strand.
CCGAGCCGTCACTTGCTGTCATACCTTCAATTCCACCTGTAAGTTCACCTAGAGGTGAAATTGTTTCTCCACCAGCATCAATTGTTCCATCGATTATGTAATATTTAGATAAATCGATATTTTTAAATTGTTCCCATGTCCCTATATGAAGTGGACTTGAAATGGAACCATCACCCACACTAATTGGAATGTCAACACAATATGAATAGTTGTTTCTATCCGAACTTAAGAATAATGAATTTGGAACAATTCTTATAACACCGCTTCCACCACCAGCGCCAGCATAACTAACTGTTATACTATGTGAGTCATATTGTAATTGAACAATCGTTGAACTTGTTCCGTCGTTTGGCTCAAACCAAGCGGTAAAGTTTTGATTTGTTGCATTTTGAGGAAGTATGTATGGGTAGATTATCTCCTCAGTATGTGAAGGGTCAAGATATATCTCTTCCATATAATTATAAAGCCAAACTTCTTCAACTTGAACATATTCAACAATGTTCACTGTTACAGTTGAGGTTATAACATTGCCATATTCATACAACCTTGCCGTGATTGTGAATGTTGCAATAGGGCTTCCTACGGCATCGCACTCAAATGTTAAAGTGTTGCTATCAAAATAACCATAAACAATACTGCCAGAGTCTGTTAATTCATACACACCTTCCCCGCTTTGTGCTGCCGAAACAGAAAAAGCAAATTCAAGGTCTAAATTTTGGAGTATTGGGTCATTTATATCAATTTCAACGTTGTCAAGCATAAGTCTAAACTGCACAACAGACATTGCAGTATCAACATATCCAAGTGGTGTATTGTAGTCGTAAACATCTACACTACTTGAATTTGTATCGTCCAAATCTCCTACATTTTGTGCATCAAAAGTAAAGTTGGTTATTGGTTCAAAACATAAAACATCAAAATCAAATTGTGTGCTATCAAGAATTTCTTCATCAGAAACCAATTTAAAATTTTCAACTCTATACATTAGTATAGAAACATGTATTGTGTGTCTTGTGTTGTCGACGCTTTGGAATACAAGTGTGTTTGCATCAACTAAGATATTTTCATCATCGCTTTGATATGAAATTGAATACATGTTCTGACTAGAAATATCACGCGGTGAAATATTGGCAGAAATTGTTACACTTCCGAGCCCACGCACAGCAATAAAATCAAGTGTGCTATTTTCTCCCGTCTGCCTATATTCTACTTCGGCAACACTATCATCATTTGCGCCAATATAAAACCATAAATTGTCTATATCAAGTTCATCTCTGACTATTATAGTTATCCTAGTTGAAAGCCCACTTTCTAGAACCAAAGTGTAATGTGCTTCGCCTGCGGTATGTGCAGTTATATCAATTGATGCTAGTCCTTCCGCAGTCTGCGAAACTGTACAAATACCATTGGATGCTAAATCGTTTGCTCGTGCTGTAATTATTCCAATGTAAGCGTCTGGTTCTTCAACCACAAATGTATCAAATGTTACAGTTGTACCATTTTTTACATATATGGTTGAATTTTCGTAGACATTATCAACTCTAAAACCAGTTGCACTTTTTTGAATGGTAAATCTAAGTGTCCCAAAAACTTCTCCGTTTGTCAAATTGTCTTGAACGACAACACGAATTACAATTTCATCTCCGACATTTTCAGGTAAGACCTCTCTACCATACACTTCAAGTGGAAGTGTTAGGTCAGTTATTTGAATACCATCATAGACCTCTTGTATTCCATAAGAAACACTAATATATTGACTTATTTGTGAATACGAAAAGTCTCTTAGTTCCCCATTCTGAGAAACATAGTATTCCAGTGTTAAATGTGAATAATCTGAAGATTGTGGTCTAACACTAATTAAAAATTGCTTTGCATCACTAATGTTGTCATTATCAAAAAGATTTATAAGCCCGTTGTCAACTTGTCCATTTATTAGTACACTTTCTGCTTTGGAATTTGTTGTCACCCTATATTCAAGGTCAACATAGTATGCATCGTAATCAGCATACTTTACTCTTACAACCAAGACATCATCACGAAGTGCAAAATCAGTGGCTTGGATATAAACTTCCATCATATTTTGCATTGTAGGTGCCTGAGAAGTTTCAACTGTGTTTTGTGTACTTTTGGCAAATATTTCATAAACATATGCCTCGTCATACGCTAAAGTAAGAGTTTTTTGGAAATTTTCACTATCGTTTTCTATAAGTTCAATATAACTTTCGCCGTCATCACTTATAACAGGTATTGGTGTATTATCTAAACTTAAAGTTATGTTTTGTGTGTCAATTTCATCTAAAACTCTAACAGTAAAACTGCAAGATATATTTTCATCATATGCACTTACCGCTGTTATAACGAGTTCGTCAGGTGTGCTGTCATCAGTGGCAATAACTCCATTTTCAATAACTTCTGTACCCATTTGAAAAGCAACATCACGCTGAAGAGTTGAAGGTGGGTAAAAATCTAACATATCACTGCTAAGACGAAGTTCCTGCCCACGAAGGACATACAAACTTGTCCCTTCTTTTAGGCTTATGCCTGAAACTGGTTCATAAACAGTTACTGGAATCATAATTTCTTTCGAGCCTTGAAGCAGTGTGATAGTGAGTGTTGCATTGCCTGGTGTGTGACCTGTAACTGTTATCCTAAAATGTCCATTACCAAGGTCCACAGGCTCACTCACCTGTGCTACTTGAGTGTCCAATGAAAAGTTGAAAGTTAAATTTGTATTGAAATAATTTTCAACAGTAATTTCATAATCTACACTTGTGTTTTGTTCAACCTCTATGCTTTGGCTTGAAAAACGGAGAGAAAAGTCATTATAACTTTCTCCACACGCACTAAGCGTTATTGTGCAAATTGAAATTAAAATTAAACAAAATGTTAAAAGATATTTTTTCATTTTCTCTCCATTTTTTCTTTTTGTTTGAGTTTTTGTCATGCTGACCACTCCTTCCTTGACGGAGAGGAAGCATCTCTTTTGTTTGAGATTCTTCGCTTCGCTCAGAATGACTAGTAATATGCGCTCAGAATGACAAGGGGTGGAATGACAAGTAAATTATTGCTCTTGAATTTCATATTCTAATTCACCAAAGACGACATCTAGTTCTATAGTCCCTGAGTATGTATACTGTGTTTCTGTACCTGTCTCTGGATCCTTTTCAGTCACTGTAATTGTACCATAGTTAATTATTATTGCCGTATTTGCAAAGTGATTAATGAAGTCTGTTTTTGTTGTATCCCAACTACTGTAGCCAAGTTCAGAATATCTATTGTAATTCGTGCTTGGGCTATCAACTAGTGAATCAGCAGAATAATATTTAATTAAGTTTGTACTTGCATCAAATGACCAGTTATAAGTAAACGAAGTACTCTGTTCACCACTTTCAGTAGTTATAGTTTCGCTAAATGTTACAGTGTTTCCACTTTGAGTTACATTTCCACGAGATATGGTATCAGTAACTTCAGCCGTTTCTCCATCATAAGTCTGCTCATATGTAAATGATGCTGTAGTTGATGTCTCTAAATCACGCCACCAATCTTCTGTGACATTATATCTTACATATACATATTCTTCCACTTTAAAAGTCTCACTGCCATTTGTAAACGATGCATTGTTTTTTAATACATATACGCCGGCAGGTACATTTACACCCAGGCTTTTATAGCCAGACAATATAATTTCAGTTCCAACCGTGCCAGTAATTTTATATCCGCTTCTTGTGTAATAGCGAGAATCTGTGCCATCCGTGAACTGTATTGCGTAGTCAGAATTAAATGGAATAAGCGAAACACTGTCAACGTCAATATCAAGTTCAACAGAAATTGTCCGTCCGTTATACTCCCATTCAACCTTGGTATAAGATAATTGTGAACCGTTGATATATGTAGAATCATAGGCATACATTGTATAAGGCAAAGTCTCACTTGAATAGATTGATTTAGCAGTATCTTGTGTTACTCCTCTAAATTTGTATCCATTTGATATGTCATAAACCACACCCAAATTACCTTCGGTTTCACTATATTGATAATATAATCCAAGAGTGATTTTTTGAGAGACAGTGGAGAATTCAACACAAACAAAATCAGTTGATGCACTGGTTGACAAATTGATTAAATCGTTATATACATCATGTCCACTCTTAAACAGTGTCCACATAGCGTTTTGGCTTACAAAGATAACTATATTGTTATCTTCATACACATACACTTCAGCCTCAATGTTGCCAGAAGTCGCTGTATATTTTGTCAACGCGTTCAAAGTTGTTCTTTCAAAGATTGCAATAGTCTTTTCGTTGCCCTGTTCACAAATTTCTATATAACCTGGAGTTTCAAAGTAATAATCAGTTACTGGTTTTTCATTCTCATCCAAAACTTGATATTCATTCACTTGCCAATCTTTTATGTTGTATACAAAGTTATTTGAAATTATTGTAGGGTTATTTACATTTGTACTTGCTACAAAGTATGTAAAACCTGTTGTTATGTTTATAGTTTTTTCATTACCGTTATACTCTATTGTGATAGATGCCGAAGTGTCTGATGTGTAAGTTTCTGTAATTGTATATACTTCTCCGTCAACACCTATAACTTCATGGGTGTAACTTGAAAGTACAAATTGACCATTTAGGTAACTGAAAGTATAGATTTTGTTACCAAGAGTAGCGGTTAATGTGTTGTCCGTGGTGTTATATGTGATTTCATAACCCGTGCCAGCAAGTTGCATATAGCCTACTATGTCACCATTCGTAAAGGTTATAAGTGTGTTTCCACCAATAGTTGCATAAGAAACACCATAGTCACTCTCGTCATCCTCCGTGTCAGTATTTACAACAATTTCATTTTTACCACTTGAGTCATATTCAGTGCCGGTTGCATCTTCATTGATTTCATAATATTGCAAATTATTTTGTGAAACCAATTTAAACTCAGTGCTCTCATATACTGTGAAGCCAGTCAATATAGTATCATATGTGAATACATAAATCGTTGTTGTGGACTCTTGTGAGTTCCCTGAGCCACTGGTGCTGGTTAGAACCAAAGCATTAGGTTCTTCTTGTAAAACTGTTTCGTCATTTTCACCAACACCTTTATTATAATACACTCTTCTATTTTCTATTGTATATGTGACAGTTGTTCCATTTTCTTTTCTTATATATGCAGATCCTGCTCCTGAGGTCGTTGTGTCGCTTGTTTCAACTGTAGAAGATACAACAAAATTGACATCAATATTATCAAGTGAATTTATGTGTATATTATCAAGTTTAATTGTATATGTTGTTTTGGTAGTTGTAATTTCTCCATTAATTGAGTTAAGCGTATCAGCACTTGTGGCATCAATGTAATAAGATGTTTTTATATCAGTTGCTACAATATCACTTATGTTAATTTGCTCAAAACTTGTAACTTCTTGAATTTTATTTAATGGCAACAAGTTGTTCTGATAAGAGAGTATACTTTCATTAGTTGGGAAGAACATTGCATTTCGTGGTGTTCCAGGATTATCATTTGTTCCACTCTTAAATGTAATTTTACCAATTGCCACATAACTAATATTACCAAGGTAATAAATATCTTTTTGATTATCTACTAGGTAAATATATTCTTGATACTCTGTGCCTTCCATATTTTGCAATTGTGCAAACCCATTATTCACTGATATGAATATTGCTCTATAAGTTCTATTTGAATCACCATCTACTCTCATTATTTTACTTACAGTAGTCTGAACATTGATTGAAGCAGGGTCTTGTGAATAAGTGCCATTATCTATTTCATGGCGTCCATTAGGAAGTTTAATATAAAGCTCTGAACTTTCGGTGTTTTTGATAGTGGACAAATCAAAATTATTTCCATTGTCATCTATAAATTGATTAGTTATAAGACTTGCACCAATAGAGTCTTGTCCGTCGTCATAGATTATGCCAGATTTTGGAGCGTAGATATCAATTTGATTAGGATTACCAGTAACATCCAGTGTCAATTTCCCATCAGAATTCAATGTAATATTTTTATATGTTATTGATTCAGTAACTATGCTTTCTGGTTGTTCCACATCACCCATAATATCACCTGGATTATCAGGATCAATTTCATCAGGATTTATATCACCCGTGTCAACATCGACAAATGTAGTAGATGATTCAATTGTTTTATTTATTTGTACATAAGTTTCATTGCCATTGATAACTGGCTCACCATAACCATTTGAAGATTGTACGCTACCGCTATCATCAGCTTCAGATATTGACTTATCACTCACAACAAGTATTGTAATTCCAACTGGTACAAAGTTATCACCTCTTTCGCTCATTGGAATTGGAGTACCATTCTTAATATGATTATAATATATATCACTTGTTGTGGCGAAAGTATAAGCAGTTACAAACTCTAGTGTTTGAGAGGTCACTACATCACTTGTTTCATTGGTATCCATTCTGTAACCATTTATAGTAAGCCTATAAATAGATTCCTGAATATTATGAACATCCTGTCCTTCATATACCTTTTCAGCTATACTGCCATAAGTCAAAATGATATAGATATTCTTTTGGTAGTTATAAATTGTTTCACTTTCACCATTGATGACGGCATTTTGCATATTTTTATCTACTTGCGTTGGATATTCATAGGCATCAACTTTAAAGTAAGAAACTGAGGATGTGCTCTGTCCACCACTACTGAATACATTTTCTCCAATAGTTCCGCTTACTTGTTTTGAAGATATAGGATTTATTTCTGGTTTTTCTGTATCATTGCCAACAGATGGTTCATAACTTGGTTTTGCCATTGCAAGAACTGAAGTATTTATTGTGACAGTACCATCCCAAGAATATCCTTCTCTGTTTCCAATAAAGTTATCTGCATATGCCTTTGCTGAATATTCTGTACCACCAAGACCTGAGGTAATGATGAGTTTTGAGTCCTGTGAGCCAACATTTAATTTTGTATCTGTACTTATTGGCAATGTTTTTGCATCGTCCATATAGCCAATAACGCCAGCAGCATAGGTGGCAGTCTTAGTTACTCCCGCTGTAGCAGATATTGATGAAAGGTTTATATTTATTGTTGTTAAATTAATGTTGCCACTTCCTGTGAAATAACCTACAAGTCCACCAGCATAAACGGTGCTTCCCGTTGTGTTTTCAACATCTATAAAACCGGCTATTGTAAGGTTTGCAGAACTTGCACCGTATTGTGTAGATATAGAAGAATTATCCATCCTTCCAATTGCCCCACCAACTATGGTGTTTGAAGATGTGGACAATACTCCGTCACCATTGTTATTCACTAAGTCTATATTATTTACTTGTCCTGCAATGTTTACTGTACTATTTGTCATACTTCCGACAAGTCCACCAACTGTGCCTTGATTTAAAGCATTTGTGCCTGTAAGCGCTGTAGACAAGGTTACATTGGTTCCAGATATATTAATTGTACTGTTATTTTCTACACTTCCAATAAGTCCACCAAGATTAAGTACTTGTGTAGCATTTTGGTCAGAAACTGTCATTGTCAAATTACTGCTATTTATTGTTACATTTCCGCCTGAAACAACAGTACCAATAAATCCTCCAACATTTTTAGTTTCACCTTCAGAAAGCACCTCTTGTTCTTGGTATGTAACTTTCAATCTTTCTATGGTTACATCTTCTCCATAGGCTACAAGCCCTATGCTTGAATTAGAATCACTATCACTAGCAAAGAAACTGTTGATTGTTGCTGAACTATAATTTGATGATGAAGTTATTGTACCGCTGAATGGATGACCTTTAACACCAAAACCTTGTACTGATGCCTTGTGGAAAGAAATTCCATTATTATTTCTAAATTCTCCTCCAAGACTTATTGTAACATTGCCACCCTTTATTGCTGTTTTAAGTCCAGTAAATTTGGCATCTGTTGATTCAATTCCCTCAATCGTATAATCGTCTTTATCATCACCAAGTATACCATTTACAATATTCACTGCACCACGATAATCTTCAAGACTATTTACTCTTATTTTGGCAGTTGCATCTTCTTCTGAAATCGTAATGTTATTATTAAACATATCTATGTCAGAAGTAGAAGCAATTTCTGGTGAACCCGAAGGTACATAGTCGCCGTCTACATCTTCCCAACCATCCCAATTCATCGATGATGACCAAGAGTTTAATTTACCATCAACCTTATCAAGGCTTGAAATAACCTCTTCACTTGTATCCCAAAGATAGTCATAAACACCATTATCTTTTTTGTAGGTGTCAAATTTATATAAAGTTTTTTCATTTATATCAACAGTTTCATACACGCCTTCTTGCCAAGCGACATTGGATGTAGGCGCTCCTGTTTTCTTTGGAGAACCTATTGAATGTGAGTAGACATCATAAACATATAGATTTCTGTCGCCAGCACCATTATCTTCCAAGTTATATAAATAGTTATCTTCAGTAACCCCTAAGCTAAATAATCCTAAATTATCTATTTGATTAAATGCAGATTCTGAAAATGCACTATAATCTGGAGTATATGTTACGAAATCTAACGTTTCTGATGCCACTAAATATCTATACATATTTATAGATGCCCCAACATTTGGGATAATAGAACTAATAAGGGTTGTAAAATATTCCCAACTAGTATTGGAATAATAAATTTTAGGCACTGTTTGATTTTGTCCTTCTATTGCAAAACCATTACCCTGTGCAATTTCATCATTAAAATGATATACATCAACGCCAATTGGTTGAGTCAATTGCCAATGCACTCCCATTGCACCGCCAACCATACAAGTAATCCCAGTTGCTATTATAAATAGCCCAACAAACTTCCCTACAAACCCTTCTATCATACAAGCAATTCCCAAATGGACCATGGTAACTCCATCATGAAACAATAGAACAAATCCATTGGTTGACCATGGCGCCCAAGCAAACACTGTAGCGTCTACATCATAATATGAATACATACGCCTTGCATCAAGTCCACCAGAAATGTTTGTGCAGTTATTCACTACTTGATTTACGCTATCGTAACTATTTGCAATACCTGCAACATATGCGTCTTGAGAAATTTGCATATAAACTAATTTATCATACTGCTCATAGTTACCACTGGCATAATTGGTGTAAATGTTTGGAGTATTAGTTGTTTTTACTTCATCTTGTCGTGTAAAGTCGACATGGGTCGCATTTGCTGGCGTTGTGTCAAATGTATACTTCGCACTACCAACTACAGATGCTGCACTATTATAACAATTTTCAATATTGCCACCATATCCACTTATGCCACCGACATAACTTGTTGTGATGTTATATGGATTACCAGCAAATATTTTAGCCTGTGCATATAAGCCTGAATTTTGTATATTGGCATTTGTTGAGTTATTTATTGTTGTTTCATCGTCAGCATCAGTACTTAACGATCCAGAAGCACCAACAATACCTCCAGTGTAAAGATTGATTGTATTACTAGTAGATGGATCTGTGTTATGTGCATTCTCGCTATGCTTATAATGTGACAATACATACATTGTACTGCTTAAATAAGAATCTGTTACATCACCATTTTGAAGCAAACCAACAACACCACCGATAACAAGGGTTGTATTACGTTTCGGAACTGAACTAAAATCTACATAGAAATCTTTGTCAATATTACAATTTGAAACTGTTGCTCCATCAGTTACTAAACCAACTATACCACCATAGACAAATGCTATAATATCTTTACCCCAGTTTAAATTTACTGAACTCGACGAGTTACTAGTTGAAATTACTTTACAATAATCAATTTCTGAATACTCACCCAATTGGCCAACAACGTTGCCATAATAAAACTTAAGATCATATTGAAACCTGTCACCTGTATTAAAATTATCTCTAATTAATGAAATAATATCAATGTTGGATATTTCTGATTTTTTAGATTCACTATTACCGCTAACTTTATTTGCTAATAAACCAATTGTACTTTTACCATCTAGAGAGTTAAAATCAAGATTTTCGATGCTAATATTTAAAAGATTAGAGTTCTTAACCTCATCGAAAATTCCACCACCATTGGTAGTCAAATTGGATATAGTATGTTCACCATAGTCAAATTTTGTATCATAACCATCAAGGCTTATATTGGCTATAGAGAGTGATTGCCATTCTTGCCAACCATTTTTAGTAGAAACATAACTTGCATTTATGTCATTTATAAGGTTGAAATATAGCGTTGATGCATTTTCCCCTCTATTTCTTACAGACTCAAGTTGTCTTAACTTGCCAAGGTTTGGTACTTGATATGGATTTGCACTTAAGCCATCTCCAGTAAAATATTGCATGTAGTTTATGTTCGCATATTCATCACCACTAAATGAACCATAACCATATGCCTGTGTGACATCATAGTTAAATGTGCCAATAGATTCTATTTTATTCTTCTTGTCTCCTAAATTATCTGCTGCGTATGCGTAGTTAAGACTTAAATTATCTGTGATTTCACTTGTGCCACCGCCAGTTATCAAAAACTCTGCCGCAACTTTGTCATAGTAACTGTCGATTACCTTATAAATGTCGTTGTCTGAACTCCCAAATGCTTGGATGTGATAATATGTACTTAATGAAGAATCAAAAGTATTATCATACACCACCCTCATAATGGTGTAACTATCGTAAACATTGCCAGCGGAAACTAAATATACATATAATGATGAACCACCCTCTTTTACAGCATTTTCAGCATCTATTGTACCACTGGAATAACTATTGACTATTCGTCCACCATTTGTGCCAACGAGTCCTGCAACTGCAACATCTTGTTTGTTAGAATTCTGTACAGTTTGATTTCTGTCAACTGGAATGCCTGTAAAGGCAGGATTGGTAGAACTGCCCTCGTAAGTTGTTTTAATGTCAACACTAACATAGGTGTCCTTGATAAGACCATTATTTGTTCCAACAAGTCCTGCAATTGGTCCATTGCTTGAAAGAGTGCCGACATGTTTTGTTGGATTTGTGCTTGTTGTTTGGTTTTGTAAGTCTTCTGTATCTTCTGTCGTATTACCATCGCCTTTAACATTGCAGGAATATATAATTCCGTCATTTTTCATTGCAAAACCTGCAATTTCATTGTCTTGATCGTCATCTCTATAGTTGGCAATAACAACTATTCCAGATATACTACTGTTTTCGTCAATTGTGCCAAATGGTGAATCATTTGACCCTTCACTAAACACAATTTCATATCCATCAGAAAGAATTATTGTATTGTTAATTTCTTCAAATATACTTAAGTCTGAAATATTATCTAAATATACATAGTCTGAATTTTCTGTTAGAATATTATCTATTGGGTTTAATTTTGTTCCAGCAGTTTCGCCATTGTATAATATTTCTGCATAATCACGATAAACATATTCGGTGTCATTATCATTATAAATGTCCAAGATTGCTTGAATTCCACCTTGTAAAGTATTACCATCTTGACCATTTAGTATTGAATTAAACGCAACATTTTTTCCATAATTTGTGTCTGTGCAAAGCGTTGCGACATGAGCATAGTAGTTTGTGGCATCGATGTCAAATTCAAAGTTAAAACCGTTGCTAGAAGAATGAACTGTACCCGCAAGTGCATTCGCGTTATATGACCAAGGATTATCTTCTCCTTTGGTATACACTACTATGTCACGTTCAAACCTATTAAATAGTGTTGCAATTGAAATGTTGTTTGTGACATCAAGATTTGAAGCACTAACACCAATTAATCCACCATATGTAAGTGAAGCAAGAGTTGTTTGCGCTGATTTTGTGTCCGCTGTATCAGATTGAGTGCTTTCCTGATAAGAAGGATAGAAATTACCCGTGCTTACGTTGTTTTGAAGCGTAGTAGTCGCGTCTATCTCTTCTACACCACTTATATAAGCCACAATACCTGACATTACAAGAGAAACATTTGTATAATCATTATTATTGGTTATGATATGTTTTACATCACCAAATGAATAGCAATATGTTATTATTCCACTATTATTGATAGTGCCAACAATACCGCCAACACGAATATCGTAAGAATTATTACCAAAAGTTTTCCTTAAAGAAATATCCCCATAACTTTCTGCGCCAGTAAGTGTTGCGCCACTATTTAATAATCCAGCAATACCACCGATACTAATTTGTGCCGCGCTACCAGATACTGTAATGTCAACAGTAGACTGAACTGCGTGTCTATCATTGCCATCACTTTCTCTTTGAAGTTTTCCTCCTGAAATTGCACCAAACACTCCACCGATATTGTTTGAATCGGTGGTTGCGGCGGTTGCTATGTTTCTTACATTGATGCCTGCACCATTATTTGAAATATCTATATCTGTAGAAGTATCAAAATTACAATTTAGAGCATAGCCAACAATACCGCCTATGTTAGAACTTTGAGCAGTTACGTTTATTAAAACACTTGTGTCTATTTGTTCAAATGTACAACTTTGAGCGTATCCTATTAGACCACCGATGCGAGAACTACTAAAGTTTACATTTTGAGCGGTTAAATTAACATCAAGGCCATTTGATGATATAACTGCATTATCTGCACGCCCAAACAATGTACCCATGTTAATGCCATAAACATTTGTTGCTTCGGTTGTATCACTAGTAGTAAAGTTAATGCTTGAACCAGAAATACCTTCTGGGTCTTCATCGCTTGTAGCATTTATGTTTATTGTGGTTGAAGATGTCGAAGCCAGTCTACCACCAACAAGTCCTACATTTATTGAGTTGCCACTGATATTTGTAAGGTTTTTAAAGTTGATATTACTACTATTTATAGTTACTCTATAAACTCCACCATTTGTTAAATTTGAATCACCAAAAACTAAGCCAAGATTAAGCGTACTATTGGCTTCATCCTCCAAGGTTATCTTTGAACTATCAATTTTAATATTATCAAAAGTCGTTGAACCCCTAGCGAGTCCTGTTACAAGTCCAAACCTTGATGTTGAACTATTTATTTCTGCATTAATGCTTGTAAATGTTAAGTCTGTAAATGTTGTATTTGTTGCATTCGCAACAAGCACAGCATCCTGACCAATGCCAGCACTTTCGAATGAAGCTCCATCATACGCAATAGTGAAATTGCTAAATGTTGCACCTACAGTATTTAAGAATAGTGCTCTAGTTTGATTGACACCATCCTTAAACAAGAATCCGTACTCAGACCTATTATCTAAACCACGAAGCATACCCGAGAATGTGGTGATAGGTGTGATTTGTGAAGTTATACCAATATATTCCACTCCATTAATGGTTTCGTTTGCATCGCTGTCGTCAGGGGCTATTACGAATATATCACCATCATTTGCTGTACGAAGAAGTTCAATGTCACCTTGGTCTCTAATGTAGTGAATATTGCTTGAATATCCAAAAACTATGTGTGGATAAAGTTCGTTGTCATCTCTTGACCAAGAATTTCTATCCCAATCGTTTCCAGTAAAGTAAACATCAAACAACTCACCATCATCGCCAACACCAGAAATTGTGTCTTTAAGTGATGGTAAACTTGAAACATTTGTAATAGTAGTATTATTAATAAATCTATCATTAGGGGTAGTTTCAGATGTCCCATCTGCTTGCGATGTTACAAATTTAATTGCATCTTCTTCTAATGCCATAATATTAGAAGTCCCCGTAATTGTGACATCATCTTCAGCACAAGCGATTGAATATGCAGTGCCGTTTGTTGTGCTATCAATTAACCAATTGCCCCAGTAGTTTATTGCATTGACTTTTTCGAGTCTCATATCGCCTCTAGCAAAACCAACAATACCACTAGCAATTTTACTTGATTGAACATCTCCAGATGCATACACTTCAATCATTGTGGTCCCAACAGGTTCTGTGCTGGATGGGCTTTCGGTAAGTCCGATAATTCCGCCAGCATAAACACCATTTGTACCATTTGTATGTGTGTTAATTACATTGAGTTTTGAATAAGATTTTTCAATTTTTCCGCTAACCTGAAGTCCAACAAGTCCACCAATCGCTATTGGTGTGTAGCCTGTTGTTTGGAAAAGTGTTGTATTTCCACGGTCAACTGTATAGTCGCCGTTATAATAGTTTTTGATGTTTGCTTCAATGCTGTCATCACCCTCGTCATTAGGGTCACTATCGCCTATTTGCCATATTTTTTCGTGTTCGCTACGAACTTGACGGATATATCCGCCATTGTAACCAACTACGCCACCGGCAAAACCGTTATATGAATACAATCCCTGTTGTGAATACTGAGTGGATTCAAGATATGAAAGTTCATAAAGTGCATCTTGAAGAACAGTGAGAGCACCAACATAACCAACTACACCACCAACAGTACCACCAGAAATTATATTTGTACCAATTGTTTTTAGCATAATTGCATTGCCATCTGCGGAAATCTCAGAATCGGCATATGTTACTATATTTATTGATGACTCCGTATAAACATCGATGACACCTACTACACCACCAGCATAGGATACATTTGTGTTTAACAAATCACTTGTACGGTTATAAGTGTTGTATGAGATATATGAAGAGCCTGAGTAGTTGGCTGGATTCATACTTGCGGTGACACTAATGTCTGTAGCACTTAGATTGAAGATATAAGAATCCCCTATTACTCTACCAATAAGTCCACCGACTACATTTCTGCCTCTTACGGTAACGCTGTTTGAATCTGAATATAAAGAGGTAAGATTTACATTTATAACTTTTGAATTTTCAACAGTTCCTGCAAGAGCACCAACATATTCAACTCCCGATGCTTCAACTCCGAATACATCTCCGCCAGCATTGGTTGAACCAAGAACTAAGTTGACATTTTGGACAATTGCGCCATCCGTTATACTTGCAAATAGTCCAAAGTTGACCGCTTCTCTATCTGGATCTGCAAGAGCAAGACCATTGATTGTAAGCCCATTTCCATCAAACTTACCTATTGAACCGCCGTCACCTTGATCCATATATTTTCCAGTCAAAGTCATACTTGATGATGCAAGTGTGTATGTGTTATTTGTATCTGTTACAAGTTCACTTAAATCTATATCATTTATAAGCCTGTATGAACCAAAAATCTCACCTGAGTTTGTGTTTACATATCTTGATGCACTCGAATTATCTGTACCACTAAATACTCTTGCAAATTCCTCAGCCGACCTTATAAGTATTGGGTTATTTTTTGAACCATATTGATATTCATCAACATATGTAAATATTGGCCTTGTGTCAGAGCTTGTTTGACTTGCATATCTTAGCGATACTGCAATTTGGTTTGCACTGACAAGTTCTGGCCCTACATTTGTCATTACCCAAATACCATCGTCAGCATTTTCTGAAGTTCTATCGGCAAAACTAAAGCCATATAAATAGTCTTCAAGTGTGATGTTGCTGATATAAGTTGCACCTTCGCCATAAGCAGATTCGATAAGTATTGATGAATCAGAAAGTGAAACTTCATCGTAATAATATGAATTACTTATTTCGCCCAAGTTTTGATAATTACCATAGTCGTCAACACCAGCAAAATTCATTTGTGTGGTAGTTGAACCTATTATTCTTGATAACGACAAACTGGTTTCAATGACACCAGTAGCGGTATTGCGGTATACAAAACCTGCACTATTTCTACCTGGGTTGTCATTTTGGTTTGTAAGAGTGATATTTGAGTAACTGTTATTTATTTCTCCTGAGTTTTCATATACAAAACCCGCACTTATACCAGAAGTTTCAATTCCATAAAGTGCCGCATGAACATCGGTTTCATTTTGCTTTACACCTTTGGAGTAACTTGCACTGATAAGTCCTGCGTTGTTTATTACAAAGCCAGAAGTAATAGTTGTATAGTCGATATTACTGTTATTTATAATACGCATATTTGATGCATATGAACTTACAATATGACCATTACCTGAGTTTTGATATACAAAACCTGCAATTTCGCCGAAAGATGAAATTACAAATGGAGAGAGTATATGTGTTGATGGGATAACTGCGCCTGTGTTTACATATCCACCATCTATATTTACTATATCATAATTATATTCAACTACCTCTTCTCCACCAACACGGCTATTTGTAATTATCCCGTTGTTTGTGATGACAAAGCCTGCTGTGGTTGCAGAAACTCCAATAGTTGAATCTACTGTAACATTTATACCATTTACTCTTGGAGCAATTTCGTTGCTAAGTTCTCTAAAACTTACAACTTCGCAGTTGGTTATTATACCATTATTAGTGATTGCAATTGGGGCAACATTTACAGTGGTTGTAAATGCTGACCTTATATCAATTGTTCCAACATGGAAAACATTTACTCTCAAATTTTTAAGAGTTGTATTTGACGAAACTGTATTAAACAATGACAAGTTTATTTGTGACTGAGTATTGTCATAATTAAAGCCCACTATTATTATTTGATAGCCGTTGCCATCAAGGCTACGTATCATAGATGTATCGGTGACAGGAGTATAGTTATACAGATATATATCTGAAGTTAATATGTAATCCTCTTCAGTTTCACCATTTATTGCATCCATAAACTCTTCTGCATTAGAAATTTGTGCTGGAGAGTCGTCACTTGTTGGGTCTGAAATTACAATGTCAAAGAAATATGAATAAGTGTACATTGTTAAATCTGGCATTTGAACTCTCATTTGTAGCATCATTCTCTGTGTGCCATTTTGCGTACCCTTAAATCTTATATCTCCATTTGAATCTACAATAAACTCAACTATTGCATCACTTGGTCTACCAGTAGAAACAGGAGTATAAGCATTCCCATTTACATAGTATAAGTTATACAATAAGTTATATTTGCCAACTAAACTTGGATATTTTTCGCTATCAAATTCTACACCTTCTGTATTTATTTCATAATCACCGTTTTGATAATGATTATTTTCTACAAAAGCGTTATATGCGTTTTCGCTATATGAAAGTGAGCCGTCTGAATTTTCTATATATCTTCCACCAAAGTTAAACTCAAGGGAGTGATAGAAATACTGGTCACCAGTAGCAATATCAGTGCCGTCCCCATTTGCTATGTGAGTGTTTGTAAAATCTAATTCAAAATCTATAACATAAATTGTTAAATATGAGTATACAATTTCTTCAACACCGTTTATTGTTCTTGAAGTGCTTACTCTAACTCTAAAGTTGCCACTATTTTCACCAATAGTTATATCTATACTTGCACGATAATAACTTGTAGCATATTCTTCTCTATCTGCATCACTTATGCTTGATGGTAATGTTACATCAACTGCTGGATTGGTATCTGATATAACCCCGTCAAATGCCTCAATTGCTCTAATGTTTTGTGTTTGGTCCCAAACCACGTCAGCGGTTATTGTTTCACCTCTTATTGCATAAATTGATGACTGTCCGTCAACAGTTATACCCGCTCTTTCCTGTGGAACAATAATTAGTGAATATGGCAATGTATACATAACTTCATCACCATTGTAAACAGTTATATTTATTGTGTAGACGGTGTCTACTTCAACATTTTCTGGAACACGAACTCTAACATAGTATCTTGCAACTTCTTCACTGCCAGCAACTTTGTATATTTCTATACCGTTTGTAATATAAGCAAAAGTATTGGCAAGGTTTACTCTATAGCCTTGACCGGCTTTTCTCATATTTAAGAAACTAAGTGCCTGTCCATTTTGTGCTTCGCTTGTAACTGTTACATGTGTGTAATTTGCATATGATGGATAAACCATTACATCCAAAAGTCCCGTTGTGCCTGGTGAGAGCACATTGTTTGGATAATAATTATAAAGAGATACGCCTTCTTGGTTGTTGTCCACACCTCTATAAGCATAGTGATTTACATCAACTCGTAAAATTTCTTGTTCTAGAACTGTCAAAGCAAGTGTTGCCCTTATATCATCATATTCACTTGGGCTATTTGTACTAAATACAACAGTGTAATTACTATCAAAACTAGATAAAGTTTTATCTAGACTGAAAGTTAAAGTATATCTTCTAGTTGTAGTACCATTATCATTTACAACTTCAGTAAATTCTTGATCACCACTATATATAACATCAGTTGTGGTTTCGCCATCAGAACCAAAGAAATTGATAATAAGTTCATTTCCTTCTAGGATATCCAAATACTTGGTATCTGAAGTTACTTCAACAACAACAGTAAGTTCATCACTTGCTGAAATAGTTGCACTATTAACCGACGAAACAAGTGAAACTGGTCCATATATTTTTTGAAGTGTAATTGTTTTTTGGGTGTAATCTTTTAAAGATTGTAGGTTATTTCCGCTTAAGCCTTCAAGATACAAATAGACTTGAAGTGTTGCGCTTTCACCTTCAAAATCTGCCACAACGGTGTGTGTGCCAAGGATTGAACCTATAACATATGTGGCATTTTCATTATTTTCATCAACAAAACGCACTGCAAAATTGTTTTGCATGAGTGGGATTTGTCTATCAACAAGAGTAACTATAGATGTAAGAGATGATGATAATGTTTCGTTGACTCTTGTTCTAATATTTATGTTAGAAGACTCACCTAAAGTTTGTCCATTGTATGAAAGTGTCAATTCTGAGGTGTAATATATAACATTGACAGTGACTTGTCTTGTTCCTACAGAATAATCATATCTTGAACTTATTGTAAGTGTGGTTGTTCCGATATTTTTAACAACTAAGCCATTTGATGTGGTTGAAATAACATTGTTGTTTGAAGATGTTACAATTAAACCACCAAGTGAATATGTGCCAAAAAGGTCACCATATGATATGGTGTTGATAAGCGTTAAAAGTTGTTGCTCACGGCTTGTGAGATTGACTCCACTTGCACGATAAACAAACATAACTGCTTCATAGCCATTTTGTTCATCACCATTTTCTGCAAGAGATAATCTTGACTGAGTAATTCTAAGTGATGCCAAGTCTTCACTTGTTATAGCAGAAACTGGTCTTACATTATATAGATAAGGGAAACCATAGTTTGCTTCTACATCTTGATTATACCAAATGGCGCTAGATGTGTTCATTCCAACATTTGGATAATTTTGTGTATCTGTACTTGAATAATGCCCTGAAATGGTTCTATTTAAATTATTTGTCATGTAATATGTAAACAAAATTTGCCCATCAGTTGATTTTGTGATTGTGTAACTGTCTGAAATTATTGATGATAAACTTTCGTCTACACCTTCACCAAGTTGTGCATAAAAA
This sequence comes from uncultured Clostridia bacterium, assembly GCA_944376845.1. Classification (GTDB taxonomy): domain Bacteria; phylum Bacillota; class Clostridia; order Christensenellales; family UBA1242; genus UBA5893. Next base: position 73,996 of record CALWDZ010000001.1, read on the forward strand.
CCACCAAATTCACCAACATCACCAAATGATTGGTCAATTCGTGTTTGAACACCAGATATGATACCAACTATAGCACCCACGCTATTTGAAGATGAAACGCTGTCGGCACTAAAATTGTAGGCATAACTTCTTCTGATAATACCATTGCCAGCAAGTTCTCCGGCTATCATACCAACCACAGAACCTTCAAACTTGGTTGTTATATCATTTTGTAAGTTATAGAAAAGCACTTTACTATCTATAATTTGACCATTGTTTACTGCGGCAATTCCGCCGACAATGCCATTTGCAGATATATTTCCAACAAATGTTACATTTTCAATAAGTCCTGTATTGGTTTGTACGATACCACCAGCATTACCTTGTGAATAAGTTACTCCAGAAGACCTTATTTCATTTTCATCCGTGAAAACATCCACTGTCACATTTCGTATTGTTCCAGTGTTGGCATCAACAAGCATTGATGTAGAATTTACATTACCTACAACTATTAAATCTTCAATTACCGCATTGGCACTAAGTGTACCAAACAAGTTGCTACTATTATTCATAGTAATGGTAGCAACAGAACTTGCATTTGTTTCAACACTACCGTATAAGCCACCTGTAAATGTACCAAATTTTTGCTCGGCGCCTGAATATGTAACATCATTTAAAAGTACATAATGCAAGTTAGCATCTGTCATTTCACTAAAATCAGAGATTCTTAATGCAGTTTCGCGTGATCTGCCGTCAGCGACCAAAATGTCGACTTCGGCATACACATATCCGTCACGATAATACTCATGACCATTCTCGTCAGTGAATACGCTATCTTTTGGAATTACCCTAATCTTTCCGCTTCCACCTACAGTTCCTGTGGTAGTAATAAGCCCATCGTCACTTATAGATAATATACTACTGAGTGTACCACTATCTGGAATAAATCTATAAACAACATCCCTATTTAGTGCATTTGTAGGCAAAGCATTTACAGCAAGTTTAAACGATGTAAGCCCAATGTCATCTGTCAAATTTGGTGTCATTAAATATATTCCGTCACTGCTTACATTTCCTATTACAACTTCTTCAACAAGTTGTGGCTTTTCCATTGAAATTGTTACAGATATTGAATATTCATTTCTATCAAGATTTAAGTCACGAGAAACAAAATTTATTATAGTTGACTCAAATTCAGTTTCTCCAATGCCGTCTGTACCGTCATCATTACGCGAAAGTGCACGAACTAAGAATTGATAATCATTAAGTTTTTCAATTTCAAAATTGACTACTCCGCCAGGAATGAAATATTGATATAGTCCATTTCCAGCATCGGTCATACCTTCAATTTCAAGCAAATTGTATGTTGGCAATAAAGTTCCGCGATTGACTGTAAGAGTAATAACCTGTTCTGAAAGTGAAGTATCTCCTTGCCCAAGTTCATCGGCAGCATATAAACTTACTTCTTTGGCATCAATTTCTATAGATATTATAGGGTTATATATTTCAACTAATATATATTTACTAATTTGTATATCTGTATATATGTATTCACCATTACCTTCTGCAATAATCTGTTTACCTGTAAAGGTTGCTCTTATCCAAACTTTACCTACAGTTATTGGAGAAAGATAACTTAAAGAACGCAAATAATTTGCACTTATTACATTTGAATTGTTGTTTGTAAAGGCTTCATCTGTTGGACAATTGTTTCCAAAAGTTACATAAGCACCATTTTCGTCATAGACATCGTCATTATTTTCATCATATACATAATCTACAAAATTAAAAGCAATGCTTTCAATGTCTGTATTCCCAGTAAATGTTAATGGCAAAGATTGACCGTTTTTGAGTGCAACATATACCAAACTATAATCTTCATAGACTAGGTTACCAACCGCGGTTGATGTTGAGAAATTAGGGTCAATCCCTATTCTTACATCATTTAAATTATCTATAACATTTACCGTAGCCCGAACTTGTTGACCCGAAACAAAACTTATGACAAGTTCTCCCGTGCCACTATTGTTTGCTATTATTTCAACTGTGTAAATAGTTGCGCCGTTTAAAGTTTGATTTGTATTTATAATTTGCCCAACAGAAAATGCATCGCTTGTGGAGTAAATATCAACAACATTTGCATCTGTTAAGTCAATTGATGTTGGTGCAACGGCAACCTGTACCAAATATGATGAATATTCATCTGTGTCAAGATAAAATTCACGAGTTGATAGCACTCCGTCACCCGCACTATTGACAAAGCCAAGCGATGTAACGCCTTCCAAAAGAGTAAAAGTTATATTTTTTTCTATATCTACATTTTCTCTTTCACTTCTTACAGTTACTTCGATGGTATCATTAAGAGTAAAACCACTTCTTGCTATAAAATAGAAAGTTTCACCACTATCAAATAAATACTGGTTATTTGTAAATTGAATTATGTTGCCACGGCCATCTCTAACTATTACATAATTTTGATCAGCAGCACTTATATTTAATGAAAGTTGGTCATTTGTTGCGGTGGCTGGAACTGCTGCAAATGTAAGTGCATAACCTTCAATGTTACCCGTTGAATAAGTTGTGTAAAGGTTAATTGGACTACTTATATCAACTGGAATTTGGTTATTTGTTATGCTTATATCACGAATTTCATCTATGACGTTTATAATCACTCTGCCGTTTTGACTGTTTGCAGTAGAATAAACTATATCAGGATAATTTTCGTAACTGAGCAAAAACCATATAGTGTCCTGCCCTAAACTTGAATTTTCCGCCATCAATGTGAAATTAAACACATATTCATAATAGGAACCACTATCTACAGGGTAACTAAGTGTATCATCTAATACTATGCCTTTGTCATTGTAGGCAAACTGAGGTACAATGTTTAACTTTTGTGTAGTTACAGAATATGGCACCCTGACATAAATAGATATTATGCTGTTTGATGTGTTTGTACGCGAGATTTCAATACTATCAAGTTTTGCACCGGACTGGTCAACAATCTCAACACTATCAACATCAATTGCATTTATAACATCTATGGTGATGTTGGTTCTAACATTATCTCTATGTGCAGAAACAACCTCGACGGTGATACTTTCAGGAATATCACTTAGTCCAGGTTGAATTGTTAAAATATTATTTTCAATTGTAACACCCTCTATGGTGTCAACAAGGTTAAATATAAGTCCAGTTTGGCTTGTTCCTTCTGGAGATATTGTAAAGAGGTTTTGACTGAGTTCAAATGTGCCACCTAGAGCAGCATCATAGGACATTGCGTATGTAGTTTGGTTTGGAGTGATTGCAGTAACTGGCAGAGTTGCTGTTACAGTGAAGGCTGTTGATTTCGCAACACCGTTTACCACCACTTCAACATTTTGACAAGCCCTTAGTGCAGTAACTGTAATTTCACTTACACCATCGCTTGAAGGTCTGCCGACTGATACTTGAATGCTTTGAGAATCATATTGCACAGATACCGCGTTGTCAGTTGCATTTTGAACTGTTGCATAGATTGTCCCTGTGTTATCATTTTCTCCAAGTACAATTTCAAGTTGCAACGCGCTTAAAGAAATTGTCATGTTGTCATTGTTCTCTCCACATGCGGACAAAACAACAGCACCACAACCAACTATAAGCATAAGTATCGAAACAAATAAAGTCCTCAGTCTTTTCATAAGCCAACTCCTCTTCTATTGTTTTCCAATTTTTGGTTTTTATTATCACATAATAAACCAAATGACATAGTAAGTATAAATATATTTATAAAATGTGTCAAATTTTTTTAAGACAAAAATTTCCATTTTTTTATTTTTAAAACAAATTTCCGAAAGAAAAAAATATAAAATAATTTAATAAATTTTTTAAAAATATTTTTAAAAAAATAAAATAAAAAAAACATATTTTAACTATGTTAAAATATGAATTTACAAAAAAATACTAAAAATAAAAAATTATTTTAATTATTTTTTAAATATTTATTTCTTGTTGAAATTCCACCTCTAATGTGTTTTTCGCTAAAGTTTTTGTTTAAAACTTTTTGAACTTCATCAAAAAGACTTGAATTTATTTTTCTTAATTTTTTGTGAATATCTAAATGCACTGTTGATTTTGAATAACCAAAAAACTTTGCTGTTTGTCTTATAGTCGCGTTATTTGATACAATAAATAACGCAAAATCTAATACTCTGTCTTTCTTGTCCACATCCATCTCCTGTAAAAAATGTATGCGGAACATTTACACAATATGTCACATTTTGTCCTATAATGTAACTAGCATAATAAAAATTTAAACAAGTGCTTTACAAAAAAAAAATTAGGTGTTATGATATAAACGGCAAAATTTATGGAGGATAATATGACACTAGACAAAGTAAAATCTCTTATCGCTTCTCAACTAGGTATAAGCGAAGATAAAATAACTGAGGACTCAAGGCTTATTGAAGACCTTGGTGCTGATTCTCTTGACACAGTTGAAATGCTTATGACACTAGAAGAAGAATTTGGAATCGCGATACCAGATGAAGAAGCAATGGCACTTACAACCGTTAAGTCAATTGTTGATCTTATAGACAAACACCAAAATGCATAATAAAAAAACCCTGTTTAAAGGGTTTTTTTATTTGTCCTCAAGGGTAAGATAGTTTGAAGGGTCTACTTTTTGTCCATCTTTGTAAAGTTCAAAATGAAGGTGAGCACCGCTTAATAATTCATTTGCAGATGATTCGCTCATTGTACCTATAACATCGCCAGCATTAACTGTATCTGATATGGTTACACTTGTTTCATCACTAAGTGAAGAATATTTACTTACATATCCTCCTTCGTGAGTGATTGTTATACAAGTTCCATCTTCATATGTTGTTTGCACATCTGTGACAACACCATCTAATACAGAGTAAACATTTAAGTTTTCGCTAGTCATGTCAATTCCCTTATGGCTCTCCCATTGCTTTAATGTTTCATTGTAAAATAATTCTGAGTCACTATACCATTTAAGTACTGTTGGTGATTCAACAGGCAAACCAAACACCACAGGTGTAGTATCTGATGGCACAGTTGGTTCTTCTGGTGATTGTGCAGTACTTGCAAATACAACCGCAAGCGTTATACCAAGCACCAAAACAAATGCAAGTGCATAATAACCATATTTTTTTAGTACTCTTTTTACCCTTCCCTTTTTATTTGTTTCCATTTTAACCTCCGCACAAATTGTTGACATCTTTTTTACTTGTTATACCTATAAATTTTAAAATTTAATAACTGCCAAGAAGAAGTGGTGTGCCAATGAAAATTTTTTGACCGTCAAAGTAGCCTTGAACATTTACTTTTTTATCGTAAGCATGCACACCGCCATCAAAATAATTTGTATATCCTAAAAAGTCCGTGTCCCCACTTTTGACAATTTTGACATTAAGTTTATCAAGACAATCGAGATAAGTTTGTTTATCACCAGTGAATATAAAGGTAACGCCACTAACATCATTTAAGTTTGATTCAAGCAATTTATAATCAGCATAGGTGCAAGAAATTATTTGACCCATACCATTTGCGGTAACGACAATGCTTCCACTGTTTTCAAGTTGAGGTGTACTTGTAAATATCTGTACATTCAAATTGTCATATATTGAAAAATCAAACTCACGTTTATAAAGCGACGCCGTAAATAAAAAGACACACAAAACAAAAAAGACAATAAATTTTTTCATATCAAATTTATTGCCTTTTATTTTTATTTTATACAATTTTTACATTACATTACATATTCCTATTCCGCCCATAAGTGACACAACATAGTTATTATCACAAACAAATGGCAAAATTGAAAATGATGTAAACATATCTTTTATCTTTGGCAAACTAAAACTAAAGACATTTTCATATCGTTTAATTGTTTTCATCATTTCCCGCATTTCATCCAATCTTTTTTGTGTCTGATACAAAAACTCTTCCTTTAAATTGTTTAAGCGAAGCAAAATGTCTTTTTGTGACAAAATATTGTTAAAAAATGCAAAATTATGTATTTTTTTATAAAAAATCGCATATTTTTTAATATTTTTTGCTATTTTTGGAAAATTTGGTACTTCAAGTTGTTTAATTTTCTTTTGAGAAAATAAATTTTTATAAGTCAAAAATAATAGTTCTGTCGAAAGCAAAAACATCTCCCCAGTGCCAACAATTTGACCATTTTCATTATTTATTTTATTCATTATTAAATATAAATTAAATAAAGACAAACCAAAAATATCAATATCTTTTAAATTTTCCGCAACATCAATTAAGATATCCATAAGAATAAGTTTACTATCGCCCTCTCCTGTCATTATGCCAGCAAGTTCGTTTTTTAATTTAGAAATATCTTTTGATAACTCGTTAAATCGCATTTCTTTATCCAATAAAATATGTTCAATTTGCTCATCACACAAGAGTTCACTTAATGACATCACGAAATACACACCTTGCTTAACCAAAAATTTTGGCGTTGTTTTTATAACACTTTCTTGTATGTACACTTTTTCAGCAGCATCACACACAAAACTTCTTGTACTATCATATGGGTTAACGCAAATATTATTGAAATATGTAATGGAACTGCATGCCGAAGGACAAACAAAATAAGGCACACAAAATATATTGGCAAAATATTTTGTGACATCACAAGTTCTTCCTGCCCCAAAACAAATGAATAAGTCAAAACCTTCCATAGTAAGCATTTCGCTAAGCGATTTTAATTCCATAGCACTAAAATTATGCTTTGCAATAAAATATTTAAATTCGCATCCAGCCATTGAAACTGCACTCATAATCTCGGTTAAATGGCTGTTTGTCACGCTTTTTGTTGTGATTATAAATACTTTTTTATTATAATATTTGCTTTGCAAATCAAATTTCATATCATCAAATGCATTTTTTTTGTAGACTATATTATCATTCATTTTTAACCTCAAGAAAATAGTAGCACAAGAAACATCGGGTGTTTTGGATAATTTTGGCTAAATAATAAATTTTTTGTTTAATTTAACCATTTAGGCACAAAATATTATTATGAAAAAAATATTATCAGTTTTATTTATATTAATGTTAGTTCTGCTATGTAGTATTTTTTATGGGGCAAACCAAGATTATGAGTACACAACAACAGTTGAACACTTATTCACCCATTGTTTATTGGCATACCCTTCACTTGCATTTTCAAGTGATAATCCAATGCGATTAGATTACAATCAAGACTGCATAACAAAAGACGAATTTCAAAAAATTCTTGATTCACTATACAAAAACGATTTTTGCCTTGTAAGTTTATATGATACTTTTGAAAAACAAGGCGATATAGTGGTAAAAAAACCTGTAAAAGTGCCAATTGGGAAAAAAGCACTTGTACTATCATTTGATGATGTCAACTATGACCATAAAAAAATGGGACTAGGAATGGTTGATAAAATTATAATTGATAGTTCTGGAAATTTAGCAACATCAACCATAGTGAAAGGAAAAGAGGACATCTCTTATTCCAACGAATTTATACCTATGATTGAAAATTTTGTTAAAAAACACCCAGATTTTTCACCTTATGGAGCAAAAGGCACAATAAACATTACGGGCTACGATGGAATTCTTGGTTATCGCACTCAAAGCAAAAACACTGAAACTCGTCAACAGGAACTAGAAAAAGCAAAGAAGGTTGTTGCAAAATTAAAAGAAAATGGCTGGAATTTTGCTTCTCATAGTTATGGACACTACCATATGAAAAATTTAACTGACCAACAATTTTTGGAGGAAGTTACGCTTTGGGAGAACGAAGTAGAGCCTCTTGTTGGAGAAACCAAAGTTTATGTATATCCGTATGGTGAATGGCAGGTTTTTGACAATTATGGAAATATATCAAAAAAGCATCAATATTTAATTGATGCTGGTTTTGAGATTTTCTGTGGCGTAGGAATGAAAACATTTTTTAGTTATTTACCAAACAAAAACAATCATAAAGTATTATTTATGGATAGAAAAGTAATTGATGGCAACACACTAAGAAGAAAAGATGCAAATTTATATCCTTTCTTTGACCCCGCAAATGTTTATGATTATAGCGTAAGACCATCGGTATAGATAAATTCAACAATAAAATTTACGTAGTATACGGTATCACTTTTTAAACTTACATCTGGTAAAGTTATACTACTACAAAGCCCCACGCTTTGATTTTGATATAGACTACCTTCGTAATAATAATAATTATCCTCACCAAGTTGCCATTGTGAATAGCCCTGTAATGTTACATAATTGGTTCCAAGCATAACTTTGGCACGAAGGGTTACATTTGTAGGGTCAATATTAGGAAGTGTTATAACGACATCTTGAACTATGGTATCGTTTGGAAGACTTGTACCTTCTATTGCAAATGAAGTTACTGTTGCACCGATGCCCGTAATAGTGATTTCTGTATCTTGACCTATATAAAGAGCATAATTTTGCGGAGAATGAGGATTAAATCCGCCTAAAAAATTATACACTAAACTAACGCACAAAAATATGCTTAAAAGTACAATCGAATAAATATAATTCCTATTTTTTTGTTTTTCTGTCATTTATTAAATTTATTGACTAAAAAAACAAAATTAAACGCTATTTATTGAGATTTTTACGCCTACGTTGTTCTCTTTTGTATTTTTTTATTTGCTCTTCTTGAAATGTTATACTCTCTTTTTCAAGTTGCCATTTTCTTTCTAGCCAACGATACTTTTTATTACCAACAGCATAATCATAAATTACAATACTTACACCTTGTAAAATGTAAATATAATAAGTCATAAAGCGCCAAAACAAAAGTCCCCAGAACACTGTGCCCTCTGGGAACAATGTAGAAAAGACAACAGTAAAAGAAATTTCGTTCATACCGGTGCCACCAGGAAGCGGTATTATACTTGACCCAAGGTCAATCATAACGCAAAAGATTAGCATTGTTCCCCAAAGCGAATAGTCAGTACCGCCAAGCATTAAATAAATAAGATATGGCATTGTGTAATTGAGAACATATAGCAAAATCGAAACCAAAAGCGTGTATAAGAAAAACCATTTATTTTTTGCATATGTTTTCATTGTCTTTTGGTAACCTTCAACGACTTTCATCACCCGTTCGTACTGCTTCTCATAGTTTTTTATGATGTGCATTTTTTGTAAAAGTCTTAGAACTTTTACAACCAAAGTGTTACCAATCTTTTTGCTCATAGACAAAATTAGGCAAACTGATAACAAAAAAAAGTTGATAAAAAAGCCTACAAGTCCTATTATAAGCACAACACTTAAATCCATAACCTTGGTAATTGCTATAAATATAACCGCAACTATACCAACAATTATCCATGACATTTGGGATACCACATATCTTGCCATAGGAACGGATATTGAAGAACTTGCATCAAGTCCGCGGTGACTCATATAAAAGATTTGCGCGGGCTCACCACCTGCTGACATAGGTGTTATATTGTCATAATATTTACCTACAGCACACATTTTATAGCATAGGTATGGCCTTGACCTACTTCCCGATTTTCTTAAAAAACAATTGGTTCTATGTGCATCAAGCACCATTATGAATGCGAAAACTCCAAAAAGTATTGGTAAATAATAAAATTTTAGGTTGCTGAGTTCAGAAAAAGAACTTATATTTTCATGCGTAAGTTGATAAGCAAGAATGGCTGCAACGACAACCAAATTTACAACAAAAAATATAGCATTCCAAATTTTTTTCTTTTTGCTCTTTTGTTTTGAAACGCTTTGTTCTGCCTCTTCTATTTGCTCCTGCTCTGTTTTATAATATGAAGGATGAATTGTAATGTATTTTAATTTATTTGAAAAAACTGAGGGGTTTGCCCTCTTGAAATTTTGTTTTGAATTTTTTAGCAACAGTTTTTCCATATCCAAGATATATTAACAAATAAAATACAAAATGTAAAGGTGTTTAAAAAAGTTGGAATATTTTTCCAACTTCTTTCTTATGTTATAAATTCATATATACTGATTCATGTCGAACAATTTTACACTTGTTTTTTAAGACATTTAAATTCATATTTTCAAATATTGAATAGTTGTCTTCGCTAAGTTGTTCGAATATTTTATCAAACAATGTCTTGTTATTAAGTGGACTAAGTTTTGTTTCAGTAAGTTTTTCTATATCAGACTCAATTAAATTAAATGTGCTTACATCACTTATTGTGAATAAATTTTCAACTTTACCAAGATAAATAATTATGTGAGCACCATATTCGGATGGAACAATGCCACTTAAAGCACCAAACACACCATCTTTATTTAACTTGCGTGCAGCATCTGTAAATGACTCCACCATTTGACTTGTCTCCGTGCCTATAACATATGGATATTCAGCATTTACAACACCTGTATCTTCACCATATGCGTACAAATAGTCATTAAATACTTTTGCCTTGCCTTCATTGGTGCTTTCAAGATTTAAAGCGTTTTGAAGATTGGAAAGAAGTGTTTCAACTCCAATTTCACTACCTTCAATTAAATTTCCTTCGCTATCACGCTTAGTTGCAACAACTTGATATGCAAGTTCTTTTGCCCTACGTTGATATTCACCATAAGTGATATACCCATTGTTATATTCAGTCTCAAGATTGTCATATCTTCCTTTTTGTGTAAGACCATCACTGCCAACAATTTCATCATCAAACATTACAAGAAGATTTGAAACAAAGAAATAGTTATCATCTACAACATAGTAAACATCTTCAAAGTTTTCAAGCATTGCTGTATCATAGTTTTCATTATTTGCTTCATAAGAAAACTTGCTTTGAAGCATAAGTGACTTATACTTATCCAAAACTTGACGAACGCTTATAGTTGAATAGCCTTCAGAAGTCTGATAATATTCCTCAAGTTGTGTGATAATATAATTTTCTTTAGTTGTGTCGTATACATCTTCTACATATCTTTTAAGCACGCTAGCATTATCTGTTGAAAGGTTTAACCCTTCTTCATTTGATTTTAATGCTGAAATAAATCTTCTATATGCTTCTTTTCTTATACGTACACTATCTGTACCATCGTCTTCAAGTGCATAATTATTGAACTCAGTTATTACTGCATCAATATTTTGAAAGTTTGTGGTTTGTGGGTCATCTTCTGTATCACGCAATCTAATCTTGTAATTTTCGCCGTCAAACACAACTTCTGCTTGCTGAACATATGGGGTGTAAACAACTGCATCCTCGTTTTCCTCTGGTGAAGTTGGAGCGGTGATATCCCAATCGTCACGAACTTCGTCAATATATGTGTCCAGGTTTGACTCAAGCGATGTATAAACATCATCAAGTATTTCTTTTTCTGCGCTGTCATCAATAGTTACCAAATTGTTTGATGTTGCATGATGCAAAAGTACATACCTATTGACAAGTACATCAATTGTTTGGTTTGCCGCATCTTCATAAGAAGTGCCATTTTGTACCAATGTGTAGCCATAACTGTTGAACGCATTGATATACTCACGTGTAGTTATATCTTCCGTTTCGCCATTTTCATAAGTTATTGTGCACACCGACTTGTTTAAATACGCTGACATATTTTTAGGGAAAAGATCACATCCGCTTAAAACGAATGCAAATGTCATAAGCAAACAAAGTAAAATTCCCGTAAATCTCTTTTTCACTGTTTATTCTCCAATTATCTAACCTAAGTATTATACAAGAACAATTATCTAAAATCAAACAAAATTTACTGTTTTGTGGCGTCTATAGCAAAATTGATTAAAAAATCTAGTTTTTCTTCAATACTCTTATTGCCTAAATTTATTTCAATTATTGGCACATCCTCAAATTTTAATACCATTTTATCTTTATTGTCGCTTAAAACCAATGCACATTGTTTAGATACAATATCTTCACGTCTATAAAGATATATGAGTGTATTTTGTGCATTTAATAATAATCGTTTTGCTCCGAGTTTTACAAGTAAATTTTTTAATAGTGCAATCTTATACAAGTTCAATAATTCCTTTGGAACATTGCCATAAGTTTCCTCTGTTTGATTTTTTAAGGCATTTAATTCATCCAAACTTTCCAACTTGCTAAGACTTGTGTATTGCTTCATCCTTTCGGTTTGGTCAATAATATATTTTTCGTCTAGGTACGCAGTACATGAAACATCCATTTTACACTCACGCAAATTCTCCACTTTTTGTCCCCTTGCCTCACTAACGCTCTCTTTCAACAGTTTTACATACATATCGTAACCAACTTTCTCCATATGCCCGTGCTGCTGCTTGCCAAGAATATCTCCTGCTCCTCTTATTTCTAAGTCACGCATTGCAATTTTGTATCCACTTCCAAGTTCGGAAAATTCCAAAATGGCATCAAGACGCTTATACGCATCATTTGTAAGCACTTTTTGTGAATTGAATGTAAAGTATGCATAAGCCACTCTATCACTTCTTCCGATCCTACCTTTTAATTGGTATAGTTGTGATAAGCCCAATTTATCGGCATCTATAACAATAAGAGTATTTGCCGTTGGAATATCTATACCATTTTCAATTAAAGTTGTTGCAACCAGAACATCATATTCACCGCTATAAAGTTTGTAGATTGAGTCCTCCAAAATGTTTTTAGGCATTTGTCCATGTGCCATCCCGATATTGACATCTGGTAAAATATCTCTTAAATGCTGGACAAATTTTGTTATAAATTCAACCCGATTAAAAACTATAAACACCTGACCATTGCGTGACATCTCTCGCTTGACGGCATCCACAATTAAAGCATCACTTTGCTCTACTACAAAAGTTTTTACACTTAATCTATTCTTTGGTGGAGTTTCTATAACAGAAATATCTCTTATGCCACTAAGCGCCATATTTAAAGTTCTTGGAATTGGTGTTGCAGAAAGTGATAAAACATCTATATCCTTTTTCAAGTTTTTGATTTTTTCTTTATCTTCAACACCAAATCTATGTTCTTCATCCAAAATTAAAAGCCCAAGGTCTTTAAATTTTACATCGTCACTAAGCAGCCTATGCGTGCCAATTAAAATATCTATATTGCCTTCTTTGACACCACCAAGAATTTCTTTTATTTGTGCACCTGTTTTAAATCGGTTTATAACTTCTACACGGCAACCAAAATCTTTCATTCTTTTTTTCACTGTTGCAAAATGCTGTTCTGAAAGTATAGTCGTTGGACAAAGAAAAGCGACTTGCTTACCACCAAGTACTGCCAAATATGCTCCACGAAGAGCCACTTCGGTTTTGCCGTAGCCGACATCTCCGCATATAAGCCTGTCCATAAGTTTACCGCTAAGCATATCTTTTTTAATATCTTCAATCGCTTGTGCTTGGTCTTGTGTGAGTTCATAGGCAAAGGCATTTTCGAACTCGTCGAAAAGATAGTTGCTTTCGTATTTATAACCTTTAAGTTTTTGCCTTTGTGAATACAAATTGACAAGGTCAATTGCAAGTTGTTTTAAACTGTTTTTGACCCTTTCCTTTATCTTTGCAAATTCTTTACCACCGAGTTTATTAAGCGAAGGCTCCTTATCTGAGCCAAGGTATGCAGTAATTTGGTCAGCCTGTTCTGTTGGAACATAAAGTATGTCATTGTTTTTATATTGTAAAATAAAATAATCTTTTTCATAGCCGTTTAGATTTAATTTTTCTGTTGCAATACACTTTCCAATGCCATGCACACTATGAACGCAGTAGTCCCCAACTTTTGGAAGATAAAGAGTGCTACTTTTTTTAGTCTTTTTATCCACCCTTTCACGTCGCACCAAATCAGATGTGGCAATTAAAACCACATTGTCACTTAAAAAACTTGCAGAGTGTTCTAGTTCGTCTTCCAGTAAAAATATTTTTGCTTTTTCATCACTTATATTAGTGCTAAAACCTATACCATTATTTATTAAAAAATTGCCAATTGAGGAAACTGCACTTTTGCTTCCACAAAACAAAAAGATTTTGTAACTTGACAAAACATAAATATTTAAATCACGAATTAGTGCTTTAAAATCAAATACATATTTTCTAGAACCAATTGTCCTTAATTCTATTTTTTCATCATATGTTATTTTATCGCCAAAACTATCAAAACAAATATATTTTTTAGGTACATTATTTTCATAATCAAAATAAAAATTTTTATGAATTAGCGCCAGTTCACCAGCATCTATCAATTTGTTTATGCTTATAATATTTTGAGTTTTAACCAAAGTTAATTCATCAAATATTTTCTTAGGCTGGTCAAAAAAAATATTTTCATTTTTAAGTAGCGTTAAAATATTATTATTAAAATCAAAAAAAGGTAAAATAAAACTATCTCCAGCATCTAAAATACTTGAAAATTGCATGGAATAATAAGAATTTATTTCATTTATTTTTGAATAATTATCATTATTTATTTTTATTTTTTTTATTTCGTCATAAAATTTATTTTGTATGTTATTATTTGTAAAATAAATAGAAGCAGGATATATTTTTATTTCATTTTTTTCTTCAATTATTTTTGTAGTATCTATATCAAATGAATATATTTTTTCAATATCATCACCAAAAAAATTTAATCTTATTGGCGTTTCTCCATCAATTAAAAATATATCAACAATATCTCCGCGAATTGCGAAATCTCCACGCGTCCCCACCATGTTTTGTCTTTTATAGCCTAGTAAAGATAATTTTTCAGAAAGACTTTCAAGTGATATGCTATCATTTTGCTTTAAGGTTATACATTTATCTATTAAATTTTCAGGAAGTTTTTGTAAAAGAGTTTCACCTAAAACTAAAAGATAATCAACTTTTTCAAACTGAAAATCTAATATGCTTGATATAAAATCAAACATATCATCATTTGAGTGTCTTGTAGAGAAAATTGGTGAAGTCATACCATAAGAAAGTGCTCTTACGCGTTTTCCGAGTGTTTCCAAAGCACGCCTTAATGCCGATTGTTCTACCACGTCACTACAAACACAAATAGCCCTTTTAGCAAAGTATAAACAAAGTGCTTTTTCTCCAATTTGTGCCGAGCCAATACATAGGCGAGAGTTTTTATTTATGCTCTCGCCTATTTTGTTTAGTACTTTTGTTTTTTCTAAAAGTTTATCTATTTGCAAAATTATTCTCCAACTCATTTATAAGTAGTTTAACTGCTTCATCACAACTATCTTCCAAAATATCTTTAGTCTGATTTGGAATTTTTGATAATACAAAATCTGCAAGATTAGAAAATTTAGGGTCACGACCTATACCTATTTTTATTCGATTAAAACCTTCTCCAATATTTTCCACAATATTTCTTAGCCCGTTGTGAGTTCCACCACTACCACTATGGCGAAAACGGACTTTCCCAACTGGCAAGTCTATGTCATCACAAAAAACATAAATATCTTGGTGCGATATTTTATATTTTTGAACAAGTTCACGAATAGCAACACCAGATGCATTCATATATGTCAAAGGTTTTGCCAAAATCAGTTTATTGCCATTTAAAATGGTGTGACAAGTGATTGCCTTGCATTCTTTTTTAGTAAACATCTCTCCAAGTTCATCACACAGTTTGTCAACTGCACAAAAGCCCATATTGTGATATGTGCCATCATATTCTTTATCATAGTTTCCAAGTCCAACTACAAGAATTGTTTTCATCAATTTGATTTCCCCACAATGCTTTCAAAAGGTCCTACTATCATATTTTCTGATATTCGACTTTGGTCAATATATGAACATTTTATAACACAATTATCTGATATAACACTGTCATGAATTATGTTATTTGGCTCTATTTTACAATTTTTTCCTATGTAAGTAAGTCCAGAAATTACATTATTTTGATCAATAACTGCTCCAGATGAAATAACAACATCAGCATCAATTTGTGTACTAGTTTTATCTAAAATAGAAACTCCATTTGAAATATGGAAATCCAAAATTCTTTGTTTTATAATTTGTCTTACTTCGTAAAGTTTTTGTGGTGTATCCACCTCAAAGAAATCATGCTCATTACCAAAATTTACAACATTATCACTAAGAAGTGAAGTAATTGTTCTAAGATAATTTGTGTCAAACACAAACCCACGTGGTAGTTTGAGTGCATTCACTCCGCGAGCCCGAACATAGTTCATTATATCCATAAAAGTAACACTACTAAACAGTGGAGTATCACTATAAAGTACCATAGTGTAGCGCTTATTGTTTAAATATGGTTTTATGAGTGATAAAATATCACTTTCTTTTGTTGCGACGGTGGTTTTTATTTCACATTCGCCAACGGAAAGAGCAACCCATTCCCACATTTTTTTGCCACAAATATCAATATCATAAGGTGTAAATGTTGTTGTAAAATTGAAATTTTTATATAGCAAAATAATAACAAGCACATCATCATTAGCCCAAAATGTGCTTGTTTTTTGTGGCATTGGTTTGATAATTTCTTTTTCTAATAATGTTTCCATATTTTTAGTTTAAAAACATTTAAGTTTATTGTCAACTTTTTTACGCAACAAGACAAATTATAATAATGGCAACAAGTGCTCCAAGAACTGCAAATAATAATGAATATAGTTTTATTCTTTCTCTTTTTTCTTCATCACTAATTGTTTTGTTTTGCGATTTTGGTTGAATATCTTCTTTAATAATATTATCTTGTGTTCGCTTTGTGCTTTTGTCTTTATTTTGATTTGTATTTTTGCCTTTTGTTTTTGGCTTTTGTGGAGTATATTTTACTTCTTCTTCGCTTTTAAATGCACGCCTTAGTCTTATGAGTAAATCTGCAAAAATTCCAGGGTTGTACTCATTTTGCTCTTGCTCATTCTCTTTTACCTTTTCTTCGCCAAAAACATGAATGTTATAATCTTTTCGCTTTTGTTCATCTTTTAAAGTCTGATATATTACATTAAGTTGTGCTGTTTTTTCCTGCGCAAAGTTTTCATCACCCCGATACACATCTGGATGATAGGTTTTTAGTTTTTCAATATACGCTTTCTTGATTTCCTCTAGACTTGCATCTTTGCTTACACCAAGAATATTGTAGTAATTTTCCATTTATAAAACCTTTTTTAAATATAGTCCAGTGTAACTACCTTTTATGTTGCTAACCTGTTCTGGAGTTCCTGTTGCAATAACCTTACCACCTTGGTTTCCACCCTCTGGCCCTAGGTCGATGATATAATCGGCACATTTTATGACATCCAAATTGTGCTCTATTACAACAACTGTATTATTATTTTGCACTAGTTTTTGCAAAATTGCAATAAGTTTTTTTACATCGTAACTACTAAGTCCCGTTGTAGGTTCATCCAAAATATATATCGTTTTGCCCGTGGAACGCTTTGCAAGTTCGGTTGCAAGTTTAACTCTTTGTGCCTCACCGCCACTAAGTTCTGTAGCTGGTTGACCAAGTTTTATATAGGAAAGTCCAACATCATAAAGTGCTTTTACTTTGGTGTAAATGCTTGGAATATTTTCAAAAAATGACAATGCTTCTTCAACCGTCATGTCAAGCACATCGGCAATACTCTTGCCCTTGTATTTGACTTCCAGTGTTTCATGGTTATATCTTTTACCCTTACAAACCTCACATGGAATAGTTATGTCTGGCAAAAAGTACATTTCAATTTCTTTTACTCCTGCGCCCTCACATGCTTCACATCTTCCGCCCTTAATATTAAAACTAAATCTTCCTGAAGTATAACCACGAGCCTTGGCATCGGGAGTTTTGGCAAAAAGGTCACGAATAGGTGTCCAGAGCCCAGTGTAAGTGGCCGGATTACTCCTTGGAGTTCTTCCTATTGGCGCTTGGTCGATGTTTATTACCTTGTCGAGTTTATCTATATTTTTTATTTCTTTAAAATCGCCAAGTATTTGACTTGCACCATTAAGGTCATTGGCAAGTTTTGGATAAAGTACGCCATTTATCAAACTACTTTTTCCGCTTCCACTGACGCCTGTAATACAAGTAAACACACCAAGTGGAATGTTAACGTCAATATTTTTTAAATTGTTTTGTTTTGCACCTTTTACAGTAAGAAAATCTTTAGGCTGACGCCTAAGCGAAGGTACTTCAATTTTCTCTTTGCCACTTAAAAATTTCCCTGTTATAGAACTTTCACAAGCCATTATATCCTTTGGAGTTCCTGTTGCGACAATTTGACCGCCATGAACACCAGCATATGGTCCAACATCAACTATAAAGTCTGCGCTTTTAATTGTGTCTTCGTCATGCTCAACAACAATAAGTGTATTGCCAAGGTCTTTTAAATGTTTGAGTGTGGCAAGAAGTTTGTCATTATCACGTTGATGAAGCCCTATACTTGGCTCATCCAAAATATACAAAACACCAACTAGTCCACTGCCTATTTGTGTCGCTAGGCGTATTCTTTGGCTTTCTCCACCACTAAGTGTTTCAGCACTGCGTGAGAGAGTTAAATAACCAAGTCCAACATCAATCAAGAAATTAAGTCTTGCTTTTATTTCTTTTAGTATTGGTTCGCTAATTTTCTTTTCAGTTTCATCAAATGTTATTTTGTCAAGATATTCACATAAATCAACTACACTCATATTGCTCATTTCAATTATGTTTTTGCCGTCAATTTTGACAGATAGTGCAGATTGGTTTAATCTTTGACCGTGGCACACCTTGCATGGCAATTCCTTCATAAGTCTGCCGATTTCGTATTTAACAAACTCGCTTGTGCTTTCTTTATATCTTCGTCTTAAATTGTTTATTATACCTTCAAATGAAACATTAAAACTTCCGCTTGATGTGGAGTTTTTATATTCCATTCTTAATTTTTCCCCGCCGTTGCCATAAAGAATAAGATCAAGTTTTTCTTTTGGCAAATCTTTTACTGGAATATCAAGGTCTAGGCCATAATGTTTATGCAAAAGGTCAAAATACATACCCGCCATAGTGCTTTTGTCACCACTCCAACCAGCAATTTTAAACGCACCTTCACGAATGGACATATGTGAATTTTTGAGTACAAGTTTTTCATCTATATCTTCGGTATAGCCAATACCTGTGCAATTTGGACAAGCACCATAAGGGTTGTTAAACGAAAACATTCTTGGGGTTATTTCTTCAAGTGTCCAACCACAATCTGGACAAGCAAAAAGCGTGCTATATAAAACCTTTTCGTCACCAGAAGATATTGTACAAAGCCCTTCACCCAGTTTAACTGCATTTTCTATACTTTCAGCAAGTCTACGCTTTGCCTCAGGTTTTATAACAAGCCTGTCCACAACAACATAAATTGTATGTTTTTTGTTTTTATCAAGTTTTATTTCTTCATCCAAAGTATAAATTATATCGTCAACTTCCACCCTGACATAGCCACTCTTTTTGAGTTTTTCAAATAACTTTTCTTGTGCACCCTTTTGGGCACGAACAACTGGTGCCATAACCATAATTTTACTACCTTCTGGCATTACCATAACTTTGTCAACTATTTGGTCTATAGTTTGCTTTTTAATCGGTTTGTTACAATTTGGACAATAAGGTGTACCTATCCTTGAATATAATAGTCTTAAATAGTCATATATCTCAGTTATAGTTCCAACTGTTGAACGTGGGTTATGGTTGGTGGTCTTTTGGTCAATGGAAATAGCAGGACTAAGCCCGGAAATTTGGTCAACATCGGGTTTTTGACTTTGCCCCAGAAATTGACGCGCATAAGATGACAAAGATTCTATATATCTTCTCTGCCCTTCTGCAAAAATGGTGTCAAAAGCAAGAGTGCTTTTGCCACTGCCACTAACTCCAGTAAATACAACAAATTTGTTTCTTGGAATGTCGACATCAATATTTTTTAAATTGTTCTCACGCGCACCGCGTACTTTAATAAAATCATCCATAATTTTTATTATACCACTTTTTTTTGTAAATTTAAAGTCTTTATATACAAAAAATGCTCTATTTTGCATATTATAAAATTTAGAAAATTAAATCATACAAATTTTTAGGAGGCTTAAAATTCAATATTGATTTTTTCTATAAACTATGGTAACATAAAACAAAAGAGGTGGCTATGAGTAAAGAGTTTGAAACAGGAAATTACGAATATGCCGTTATTGACTTACACAACCACAGTTCTTATTCGGAAGAATATCCAAAAACAACATTTAACGAAGTAGAAATGTTAGAATATTTTGAACAAGTTGCAGAAAAAGCAAAACAAAAAGTTTGTTTTTCTGTAACAGACCATGACACCGCACTTGGTGCGTTTATGGTTTATAAAGAACTAATGAAAAATAAAGATAAATATCCCCTTGTAGATTTTGTCCCTGGCATGGAACTCAATATGTCACTTGAAAGAGTTGCTATGTATAATGATGGCGTATTAAAAGACCCAAGTTTTGTATTTAAAAAATGTCATATGCTCATTCATGCAAAAGAAGGTAGAGAAGAAGAATTTTTTAAGCGAACATTTCTTTATTCCACACTAGCACATAAAAAAATTAGCGTAAAAAATCGTGCAAACAGTAAAATAATAAATATTGGCAAACAAATCCTTGCTGCAAGAAATAAACTTAACGAAGTATATTCCATAAGAATTCCTCTCGGCATTTATCGTGATTGTGCATCTGATAATAATTTTAGCAGTATTAGAGCAACATTTCTAAACAAAACTATTGAATTTTTGTTTGTGCATGAAAAAATCATCGATGAAACTTTTGCAGAAGAAGAAATTAAAAGAATTATAGAAAGATTATTTCCAGATTATCCAACATATATTGATGATTTTGGATATTATGGAAGGTTTAGCGTATTTGATTTAAAGCCAATATTTGATGATTGTGCAACATTTTGCTATGCTCACCCACAAACATTATCTTTTAAAAAATTTACTAAAATACCAGTTAAACTATTTAAAAATGTTGACATTTCAACATTGCCCAGAACTATCCAACAAAAAATCAAAGCCAAACTTAATGACAGATATGAATTTGAAAATGGATATTTCTCGCAACAAGACATACTTTTTTCTGGTGGAATTTATGGCGACCAATCAGGCCTTGTAAAATTGCAATTACTCCACAATCAACTTCAAAAATATGGCATCAAAATTGACGGTTATGAACTAACTCCAAAAACCGCAACTTATAAACACAAACACTATACCCTAGAAACCATAGCCGATACTGTAGTTGACAAAATGCATCTACTACTAAACTTTGGCACAGACAAACATTATGACAATGCAGACAAAATGCTAATGCAATACAATGATACTAGATATTACGAAACAAATAAAAGGACAAAAGAAAATCCATACTTAAAATATAACAGACTAAATAGACAACTCACAAATGATGAAAATAGTTTCACCATAGGTGTTGAATTGGAAAGATAAAGATGGGAAAATATAAAGATAAAAAACATTTATATAATAGTGACATGGCTCGTATAAGCAATAGACAAAGTGCTATACTTAAATTTTACGACCAGCCTGAACTTGCAAAACAAGAAGCCCTTGAAAAACTTAAAAGTTTAGGGCTAGAAAATGTACTAGATGACTATTTCTTGCCGGATAATTATAACCTTGACAAACTTAAAAATCTTGAAATAAATACTCCAAGACTGCAAATTGTCAAACTTCCTTTTAAAAACCAAGATATAAAAATCATGCTCGATATGCCTAAAATACAAATTTCAACGCCAAAAATTGAACACTCAATGGGAAAAACTTATCATAGCGTTTATTTGATTGGAAAATATAAAGATAAAAAAATGGTTTACCTTTTAAGTGTTGAATACGCAAGAGAACAAAAAAGACCGCCTTGTGATTTTCATATAAAACTTGATGCGTTAGTTGGTGGCAAAACTTGGTTTTCGCTTATGAGAATTGACTCAATGGGAAATCCACATCCAAATTATTTTGAAAACGGCGTTCCAGTAAAAAACTATAATGAAGTCAAAAAAATAAGAACCCCTCACCTTCACACCGCTAGTTATGAAGCCCAGATGTTTACAAACACAACACATTATTCAAATGCTGAAGAATTAGATTTTTTAGACTACGAAAATATAAATTTTGAAGATGGCACACTTTTTACAAGTCTTATGCAAACATTTTTAAAAAAATGCAATGCAGAAGTAAATATAAAAGATGTAGCGGGCTCTTGGTTTGATTTTGATAATACAAATATTTTTGACACAAAAATAATAGATAATGATGAGGTAATAAATTGGATTTTGTAAAATGTCTTGAAAATGTAAAAAATCAATATGAAATTTATAATGAAAATAAAGATTTTTTCTGCGTTGATTGTAATAAATTATTGACTGATTATGAATATATTTTTATTGCAATAAAAAATGTAAATGGAAATGCAGTTATTTGTGACTTTGCAAATAACTTACAAAATCTAAATATTTCAGAAGAAAAAATAAAAGAAATTTGCAAGAAATATGATGTAATTTTCAATGATTATAATTTATCAAAAATATATAATTCAAACAATGATTTAACACAATATATAAATTGCATTTTAGAATTATCAAAAAAATCATCCTATTAGGATGATTTTTTTAACTTTGTTTTCTGTCGATAACGCTAATAGAATGACACTTTACTAAATTTGCAGAAACTTGGAATTCGGAAAGTGTTCCACTGGTCTTTGGCTATCTTTGACATATAAAAGTTATTGACTTTTCTTATTCGTGAATAAGCGGACTGTAAACTACAAAATATAGTTCCCTTTGACTTTTTCACAAACTGTGCCTTTGAACTTGAAATAATTTTCTTTTTTAACATTGTTGATTTTACAAAATCTGCTAAAATTATTGTAATCAAAAACAATGCTTCTATTCCATCCTCAAAAGCACTGGCATATGCCATAACCATTATGTCATAAACTACCAGAAGCGCATTTGGCAAAACATACACTAACCTTATTGATTTTACATCATCAATATAAAGAGCGAATGTATACCAAATATAACTTGCAAGAGGAATAATATCCCAAGCACTGTTCCATGTCATCGCACCTGCCACAATAAACATAACAATAAATACAGATGCTATGATTTTAGGCAGTTTTTTGTTTCTTTTTTCGAAATAATACACGAAAAAGAATTGCAAACATGACAATAGTGCTATGGCTCCTGCACTCCAAGACCCTACAAACAGAAATGACATTCCATACATAATATCGCCAAACAGTCCCATTAGCAAAAAGCCCTTTTTACTTTTTACCACATAGGATAAACACAAAATCAAAGTCGCTATTCCGCCAAAAATTTGAGCAAAAATAAAATAGACATTTGACATATTAAATATGAAAATAACCTCTGTTCGCCACAAATATTAGCCTCATTCTCATAGACTGACTTGTAACACTTATTACGTCCGCCAACGACCTTTTTAATTACAAGCCCCACTTGTTAAATGAGAATTTGTGACTTAGATTTCTTGCAAAGCAAGATTGGTCAAGACAATCGTGACATTACTCTAGCCATTTTTAAGGTTAAACGGCTTTTCAAGTTAACAGTCCTTTACGAGCAACATAAATCTATGCCTGACCTATAAATATTATATAATATAAATATTACTTTTGCAAGGGGTTATACCAAAAATTAAAGCAAAGACAATTTTTACCTAATGTCATTTTGTTTTCTAAGTTTTGCAATTTCATCTCGAAGTGTTATCGCAGTTTCAAAATCAAGTTGTTTGCTTGCAACATTCATAAGACCTTTAAGTCTTTCTATTTCACTTAGGACATCTTTTTTATTTTTCTTTTTATCTTTTGGAGTTGATGTTATTTCCAATGTGTTTTTAATTTCTTTCTTTATAGTCTTTGGTGTAATGCCATGTGAAATATTGTAATCATTTTGAATTTTACGCCTGCGCATAGTTTCATCTATTGCCCGTTTCATACTATCAGTGATTTGGTCAGCATACATTATCACTTTGCCCTCACTATTTCTACTTGCACGGCCAATGGTTTGGATGAGTGCACCCTCGCTTCTTAAAAACCCTTCTTTATCAGCATCCAAAATACACACAAGTTCAACTTCTGGAAGGTCTAGTCCTTCGCGAAGAAGGTTTATACCAACTAGTACATCAAAATCTCCACGACGAAGTCCGTTTAAAATATCTATACGCTCCATAGTATCAATTTCACTATGAAGATATCTTACTTTAATGTGTCTTTCACTTAAAAACTCAGTTAAGTTTTCTGCCATTTTTTTAGTAAGTGTGGTTATAAGAACTCTATTGTTTTTTGCTGTAACCTTTTTTATCTCGTTTATAACGTCTTCAATTTGTCCCGCCGTCTTTCTAACTTCAATGTAAGGGTCAAGTAACCCTGTTGGCCTGATAAGTTGTTCTACAACATCACTTGCATGCTCTTTTTCGTATGGTCCTGGCGTTGCAGAAACAAACATCACCTGCCCAAGACGATGCTCAAACTCATCAAATTTAAGTGGTCTATTATCAAAAGCAGATGGCAGTCTAAAACCATACTCCACAAGACTAGTCTTTCTTGCCCTATCGCCGTTATACATCGCACGAATTTGTGGTATGGTCATATGGCTCTCATCAATAAATGTGATAAAGCCTTTTGGGAAATAGTCAATGAGAGTAAAAGGTGGTTCGCCTGGAACTCTGCCGTCAAAATAACGCGAATAGTTTTCTATACCGCTTGTATAGCCTACTTCACGCATCATTTCAACATCATAACTTGTACGTTCTTTGATTCTCTGCGCTTCAATTAGTTTGTCTTGTGATTTAAAATATTCAACTCTTTCATCACGGTCATGCTCAATTTGACTAAGTGCCATTTTTAATTTTTCACTGCCAACAGCATAATGAGTTGCAGGATATATGGCAATGTGTTTTAGGTCATAAATGGCATTGCCGGTGGTGACATCAAACTCACTTATTCTATCTACTTCATCGCCAAAAAACTCAATTCTTATTGCATGCTCGCTATTGCCTGCGGGAAAAACTTCCAAAACATCACCTTTGGCACGAAATGTAGAGCGATGAAAGTCAATATCACTTCGCGTGTACTGAATTTCTACAAGTTTATCTATAACAGCATCACGAGATATTTCATCGCCAACTCTTACAGATACTTGCAAATTAAAGTATTCTTCTGGACTACCAAGACCATATATACATGAAACCGATGCAACCACAATGGTATCACTCCTTTCCATAAGTGATGCAGTGGCACTGTTTCTAAGTTTATCTATTTCATCGTTTACGGACATATCTTTTTCTATATAAGTATCGGTTGAAACGATATATGCTTCTGGTTGATAATAATCATAATATGAAACAAAAAACTCCACACGATTGTGTGGGAAAAACTCTCTAAGTTCGTTGCAAAGTTGTGCGGCAAGTGTTTTGTTGTGTGCAATGACAAGTGTTGGACGATTAAGTTTTGCAATGACATTTGCCATTGTAAAAGTCTTTCCGCTGCCCGTGACACCCAAAAGCACTTGAGATTTTTCACCTGCTTCAAAATTTTCTACAAGTTTGTCTATTGCTTGCTGTTGGTCACCCGCTGGTTTAAATTTAGATATTAGTTCAAATTTTCTATATTCCATTACCCTTTAAAAATAACTTTTAACAAAAGTCCCAAGACAAAACTCACTACTGTTAAAATCACCGTTCTTGCAATAAGCCACAAAAGTTCCTTGTGTTGTTTTTTTAGGTCCTTTTTGAAAGTTAGTCCTTTATTTTTTAAATTTACACAATAATAATAACCCTTTTTGCTGTCAGAAACAACAAAATCTAAGTAATTATCTTTTGAAAGTGATATCATAATATCATCAAGTTCAGCAAGTGATATTACAAACTTTCTTGAAACGAACTGAGCAATGTCTTGTGTGGGAATAAGATATGTCTTTTTATCGTGACATATCTCGCCAAGGTATAAAAGAACAAGTTTTTCTTTTTTATCAAGCATAGCAACCTACACCAAAATATTATAAAAAAGTGTACCCAAAAATGCCCCTATAAATGCAAAAATGAATACAAAAATAACAAAAATAACAACTTCTATTTTGATTTTTTTAGTTGTCTTTTTATTATTTTTTTCTTCTTCAAATAAATTTTTTGCACTATTTGTTGCGCAAAGGCAATATTTTTGTTCATCGCCGAACTTTATATCAACATATCCCAATGTGTCTAAATGAGAAAGAATTTCATCTAAATTTAATTTCCTTTTGGGGTATTTTTGTTTAAAAAAATCTTCAAAGTCGTCATAATCTATGACTTTGTAATTTGTCCCACATTGACTTAAAATGTATGATAGCATCCACTTTTCCTTTTCGTCTATCATACAAGTAGTATTTGGAAAAAATGAAAATTTATGTAAAAGCGAATTTAAATCAAAATTATAAAAAACACTTAACAAACTTCATAAGATAAGCAAAGTTTATATTATTTGCAAAGTTTATCATTAACTTTAATAGAAATTCGATTTGTTAAACTTATATTGGTTTCTATTATATTTCCTTCTTTATCAGTCGTACTTAATTTAATTGGAGTGAAAAATAAAATAGTGTTATGCTCATCACAAAGTTCTCCATCAACTCTTAATGTATGATGATAAAATCCAGCATAAACAGATATTGTTTTTCCATCAAATTTACATTCTTTATACGAAAGTAACAGTGCAGAAATTAACATAGGAATTGTTATTATAAGTAACGCATGAATAATAAATATACCACTATATGAAGATGGTTCAAAGTCATATGAAACAATTTCATAAGAATCAACATTCCCATCAACAGAAAGATATATACTTGTTGCCTCTTTGCCATCACTAAAAAAATATTCTTCTACGGATTCAAGTAAATTGTTGCTAGAATCATAAAAATTTATTGTAGCATATCCATTATAAATTTCTTGATTAAAATACAATGTAACATCACAAGTAGTTGTATCCCAAGATTCATCATAATCTCCATAGCAATCACTATCCAATAATTCTAACTTTGGTTGACAAGATTTGATTATTATTGGAATCAATATAACAAGAATAGTTAAACTTAACCAAATAATTCTATGTATTAATAGTTTTTTCTTTTCGTTCAATTTACGCTCCTTTACTTCACCTTTATTAGATTAGAGCAAAGCACTAATGTTACTATAAATTCTGTAGAGATTTCTCGATCTATTCGAAATGACACTTGGGTTTGGTACACATCATATTTTAATTAGGTATTACCTAATTGTCAAGTAAAATTAGGCAAAATCTAATAACATTTGTTAAAAATGGAAAAAATATCTGATATGGAATTGGAAAAAAGAATATCTGAAAATCTAAAAAGGGAAATAGAACTTTGCGGTAAGCCTAAAAGTGTTATTGCTGACGAACTTGGAATTTCACGGCCCACTCTTTCGCAATATCTTTCTGGCAGAGTTTTCCCTTCCCTTCCCACATTTGCCAAACTTTGCAAAATTATAGATTGTTCTGCGGACGAAATTCTGGGTTTGTAAAAAAAAATACTCGTAAACATTAAAGTTACGGGTATTTTTGTTTTTAATGTCGTATCAAACACATTGTGTCGTGTCGAACTATCTAGAGATTCTTCGCTACGCTCAGAATGACAGTAAAGTGCCAAAAGTTATTTCTCTTCCGTTTCTGGAAGTATAATCTCACCAAATGTAAGCGAATAGTCGCCGTCACAAATTTCAAGTTCACCTATTGAGCCTACGGCTTTTATATCGACTTCGCAAGATTTAATAAAGTCAGCATAAAGTGAAGATATTTTTAGGTCTTTTATAAATGTCTTTAATGAAATTTTGTTTTCACTCTTAAATTGGCGAATTGCCGAAACGATTTGCATAACTTCTTCACCGCGCTTTACCAAGTTTTCATCAATTTCATCACCAAGATTAAGATAACCAGAAATGTGAATTGACTGCATATGCTCTTTTTCTGCAAAATAGTCCATATATATTTCTTCTGTTAAGTGTGGTAAATAAACTGAGAACATTTTAAGCATACCAAGTAGTACATGATAGCAAGCATATTTTGCACTTTCGGTTGCACTTTCGCCATAGATGTCTGGGTTATAAAGTCTACGCTTTACAAGTTCAATGTAGTCATCACAAAAGCCCCAAAATAGTTTTTCAACTTCGCTTAGTGCCAAAGATATTTCATATCTATCCAAGTTCTTTTGGAAAGATTTGAAAACTTTTTTATACTTTTCTATCATCCACTTGTCCATTGGCAAAAGTTCAACAGGCTTTGGCGTGTAATCATATAAGAATGAAAACACAAATTTTGATGCATTCCATATTTTGTTAGTAAGTTTTTTGCCTGCATCAAAAGCATCTAGTGAGAAGCAAGTATCTTTGCCAAGCGATAGGTTATTTGCCCAATATCTCGTGACATCGGCACTATACTGTGCAATTATATCCTGTGGTGAATTTTTGTTATTCCCACTCTTTTTGGAAAGTTTGCTTCCATCTGCACTTGTTACGTAGCCAGAAATCATAACATCTTTCCAAGGTAGTTTGCCAAAATGATACAAACTTTTAACCACAGTGTAGAAGTCCCAAACACGTATGTTGTCATGTGCATTTGGACGAAGGTTCATAGGTATCATCTCATCACTTAGACCTTTGTTTGTTACAAGGTCAGTGGAAATCTGTGGTGTTAAACTGCTGGTTGCCCAAGTGTCCATAACATCATGCTCAGGCTCAAAGTCAGCACTTCCACAATTTTCGCACACCCCTTTTGGCATGGTGCTACGTGGGTTGACTGGAAGTTCATCTTCGCTTGCCATATGCACATGTCCGCAATTTTTACAATACCAAACTGGGAATGGCACACCATAATATCTTTGACGAGATATGCACCAATTCCACTGCAAATTCTCCACCCAATTTGTAAATCTTGAACGCATATTCTCTGGATGCCAAGAAAGACCTTCGCTTGCTTTTAAAATTTCATCTTTGTGTGAAAGCACATCAATAAACCATTGCTTTTTAACTATAATTTCAATAGGTGTTCCGCATCTTTCATGAGTGGAAACTGCGTGTGTTAAATTTTCTTGTTTAATAAGAAGTCCAACTTCTTTTAACTTTTCAATTATTGCGAGGCGTGCTTGTTTTATCTTCATACCCTCAAACTCACCTGCAAGGGCGGTCATACGACCATTTGCAGAAAATGCCTCTTTTATTGGAAGGTTATATTTTCTTTGCCATTCTTTGTCGACATTGTCACCAAAGGTACAGCACATAACCACACCACTACCCTTTTCCATATCGACAAGTTCATCACATATGACTGGAACGGTAAAGTTAAAGTATGGCACAACCAAATTTTTACCTTTTAGGTGTGCATTCTTTTTGTCATCTGGATGAATGAACACACAATCACATGCCGGAAGCATCTCTGGTCTTGTGGTTGCAACAACAACATATTCGTCACTATTTTCTACATAAAATTTTATGTAGTTGAATGTGCTTTCGAGGTCGGCATTTTCAAGTTCGCTTTGTGCAACTGCCGTTTGACATTCAGTGCACCAAAGTGCTGGTGCCTCGGCGTGATAAATGTATCCTTTTTTATAAAGTTCCAAAAATGACTTTTGAGAAATTTTTTGTGTACGCTTTGAAATTGAAGAATAATTTTCTTTTAAATTGCACGAAAAACCAGCACTTTTATATAGTGCGTGAAATTCTTTTTCAAGTTCGCTAGTTGTTTTTAAACATAGGTCAATAAACTCTTCAAGTGGCATATCATGCGCTTTTTTATTATACTTTTTTTCAACATAGCGCTCTGTTGGAAGTCCATTGTCATCAAAACCTAGTGGGAAATAAACATTTTCACCTTTCATTCTGTGGTGTCTTGCAACTGTTTCAATGTGCATATATGAAGATAAGTGCCCCATATGAATTTTGCCATTGACTGTTGGAGGTGGCGTGTCTATGGAATATGTCTTTTTGCTACTATTCTTTTCAAAATCATATATTCCCTTCTCCTGCCAATAGTCCTGCCATTTTTTTTCTTTTTCCGTAAAATTATATTTTTTGTCTAGCACTTTTTTGCTCCTTAAAATTTATCCTTGATAATTATATCAAAAGATATAAAGATGTCAAATAGTTTAAATTTAAAACTCAATAAATATTGTTGACAAAAAGATTATATTTTTAGATTATGAAATATATGAAACAACTAAATCATTATGAATTTAAAAAAAATCAGAAAGTTTTCAAACCAAACATCATAGTCATTCTTGAAAATTTTGAACATGAAGAAAACATCGGTTCTGCATTTAGGCTTGCCGATGCTTTTAATATACAAAAAATTATTATTGTCCCTAATCGTAATTTAAATTTTAAAAAAATTGAAAAAACTGCAAGAAGTTGCGTTAGTTACATTCCCTATGAATTTACACCATCAATAGATGACGCCATTAACTATGTTAAACAGAATGATTTTACTCCAATAGCAATTGAAATTTGTGATGAGAGTATATCGCTTAGACAATGTGATTTCTCAAAATTTGAAGGAGTAGCCCTAATTGTTGGCAATGAATCACACGGCGTTTCCCAAACCGCACTAGATAAATGCTATAAATGTGTGCATATTGACATGTATGGCAACAACTCGTCAATGAATGTATCCACTGCCCTAGCCATTACACTATATAAGTGTTGTGAAGACTACTTAAAATCATCTATTTAGTTATAAACAGCACACCAAGCGTGTTTGGGCCACAATGAGAAGATATTGTCGCACCTGCACGAGTAACAAAAATATTTTCAAAACCTGCGTTTTTTAATTTTTTCTTTGCGTAGTCTATTATATCATCACTTGCGGTAGTGTATGTGAAAAACGCAACGTCATTATCTCTTGCTGGAAACTGCAAAAGTGTGTCATCTATATACTTTTTAGCACAACTATTGAAACTCCCCATATATTTTTTACCAACTTGCATAGTGCCATCCTTTACTAAAATTTGTGGCTTAATTCTAAGAAGATTGGCTCCAAATTTACTAAGTGCACTACATCTCCCGCCCTTATACAAATAATCAAGTTTGTCCAAAACAAAACTTGCTTGGACTTTTTTTCGTAAATTTTCAAGGTCTGATGCAATGGTTTTTGCGTCTTTTCCGTCTTTTGCCCAAATTGATGCCTTGATTGCAAGAAGTGCAATGCCAGTTGAAAGACTTTGGCTATCTACAACAAAGACATTATCAAATTTGCTTGCCACATTTCGTGCGTTTTGGTATGCACTGCTTATCTTTGATGAAAGTGAAATATGCACAACCGCATCATAACTTGAAAGTAACTTTTTAAAATGATTTTCATATTGATACTCGTTTACCGCACTGGTCATTGGCAAAACCTTGTTCATTGTAACAAATTTAAATATTTCATCACTATTTATTTTTCCATCAAAATAATCTTTATCTCCCATGATTACCGTAAAAGGAACTGTATGAATATCAAACCTTGACAAAAGTTCCTCAGGCATATCTATTGTACTTTCTGCTGAAATTGCTATCATAATTTTCTCCTTTACTTTTTACATTTTACATATATTCCATTGAAATTTCACCCTATTGACAAAATTTGCACTCTATTATAGATTTTCATTTAGTAGAAAGTTAAAAAAATAACTCTACTCACAGTAGAATTGTTTACATTTAAGCATAAATGTGGTATTTTTTAAATATGGAAACATTAGAAAATATTATTGCAGAGAATATCTTAAAACATAGGAAACTTTCAAAATTAACTCAAGCCGAACTTGGAGAAAAATTAAATTTTTCTGATAAATCTGTTTCAAAATGGGAGAAAGGAGAATCTCTTCCAGACATCGTCACACTCAAAAAGATGTGCGATATTTTCAATATTACACTGAATGATTTGACATCAAAGACATCACCAAAACAAATTATGAGAAAATCATCCAAACACCTGTTGATTACTCTTCTCTCCGCTGGTCTTGTGTGGCTCGTGGCAACAACTGTTTTTGTGTTTTTGTTACTTTTTACGCCAAACACTCCCAAAATTTGGCTTTGTTTTATATATGCCGTTCCAGTAACCGCAATTGTAATGCTAGTATTTAGTTGTCTTTGGGCGAAAAACATTTGGCAATTTCTTGCCTCTACTTTGCTTATTTGGACATCGCTTATTTCTCTGTGTCTTACCATAAACAATATCTGGTACATTCTTTTAATTGGCGTACCTCTTGAAATATTATTGATGCTTTTGTTCTTTTTGAAAAAGAGTAATATTAAAAATTTGAAATGATTTTAAAAAACCCTTGACAACGCCAAATATTTTGTAATATACTTGGCGAGTAGCGGAATGGTTATATCCACCATTTCGTTACACCCCCCTTAAATATTAATTCAAGACAAAGCCAGTCTTTAAAACTAAACCGATGGAATGTAGCTCAGCCGGTTAGAGCACCACCCTGATAAGGTGTGCAAACAACTTTTGACTACACTCTTCGAGAGTCAGAAAACTCGTTAAAACAGACCGATGGATTGTAGCTCAGCCGGTTAGAGCACCACCCTGATAAGGTGAATTTGACCACTTTGAGCACATCGATGACAGTTGATAAAGTCACTAAAACAAGCCGATGGAATGTAGCTCAGCCGGTTAGAGCACCACCCTGATAAGGTGGGGGTCGGTGGTTCGAGTCCACTCATTCCAACCAGTGAATGAGTGGCAAATTGCCACTCGTTTTTTTATTTTCCCCACCTTAATGAGCATAAGCGAATATAAATAATTTCATCGGTCGACACTCATTCCAACCACATTGAAACCCTGATTTTATCGGGGTTTTTTCATTGTTTCAGATAAGTTTTTAATTTTTTAGTCTGTGCCTATTTTTTAAAATTTTTCTAAAAATAGGCACAGGATTTTAGAACTATTTTTTTACATAAACTCATTTTTCTCAAAAAATGCAAAATACTAACATTGACTAACATAAACTGGTATAAAACTGGCACATAGGCACAGGAATAGGCACAGGATTTCATTTCGGTGGTTATAGTTCCAAACTTTCATACCATTTACACAAGTTGCAGTAGGCATTTGTGACAAAATAAGCAAATGAGGTCCTCCACCGTAGTTCTAACTTTGTTTTCTTCCATTTTTTCTCCTAATTTTTATAAATAGTCTAATAATATGCATTTTATAATTTTATAAATGTCTAAAAATATGCAAAAATTACAAAGATGATAGTCTAAAAATATGCAAATTTGAAAAAGGCTCAACATCTAGGAAATTTGGAGAAAGCATACAATGGCTTATTGATGCTAATTTTGTTACTCCTGTATTTAATGTATCTCTGCCAATTCTCCCACTTGAAGCATATTCAAAAGAAGATTGTTTCAAAATTTATTTGTTAGACATTGGACTCTTGGTTTCCATGTATGGATTTGATACAAAAACCGCAATTTTAGATAATTCTCTTATTGGACCAGCAAAAGGTGGAGTTTATGAAAATCTTGTCGCAGACATGTTAACAAAGCGAGGTTGCAAGCTTTATTATTACAAGCGAGATAACAATTCTCAGGAAATTGAGTTTTTGCTTTCTCAAAATTCCAAAATAATTCCAGTTGAAGTTAAATCGGGAAATAGTTCTACTATTTCTTTAAATAATTTTATTTCAGAATTCAATCCACCATATGCCTATAAACTCATCAATGGCAATTTGGGAATTAGCGGTACCAAAATCACCTTACCTTTGTATATGGCAATGTTTATTTAGTCTAATCTGAGTGCTTTTATGGCCCTCATTTTTAATGAATTTTCACATAAAGCACAACCTCTCGGCAGGTTGACAAATCGGTAATCCAACAACCTATCGTAACAAAACTCTTGTTTGGTCGCACGGCAGACAACTTGACAACTTCGCAGATATTGCAGAATATAAATATAATGCTAGTGGTATTAGAACTAGTAAAATAACAAATGGTTTTACTACAAATTATTATCTCAATGGTAATAAAATATTAAGACAAAAAGATGCAAGTAACACTATCACCTTCTTCTATTCCGCAGATGGCATAACTGGCTTCCACCTAAAAAACAATGTTGTTGATTCAGATTACTACTACAAAAAGAACATCCTAAACGAGATTATTGGCATTTATTCGACAAATGGAACACAAATCGCCCACTATGATTATGATGCTTGGGGAAATTGTATTGTAAAATACTTGCAAGATGATGGTTCTTATGCTAACATTGAAAGTGGTTATAGTGTTACTGACACAACCATTATTAACCGCTTTATTGCTTTTAAAAATCCATTTAGGTATAGATCATACTATTACGATTTTGAAACTAATCTATACTCCTAAACAGATGATATTTCTACCCTAGATGTTATGCCAACAATTATTTTTTGAAATAAAATTGGTATATCTCACTTTCAAAATTGACAAATATTTTAAAATTTAAAATAATATTACAGTTAGAGAGTGTACTATGTATTCAGTCAAAGAAAATCTAGAAGAACTCATGTCAAATCATAATCTAACATTGACTCAACTGTCTGCAGAACTTAGTATTCCCTATAAGACGATTATGGCAATTATACTGATATAGATAATTTATTTTTATCTAGATATGAAGAACTTCTGAAAATAAATAAAGTTACTCACTATAAAGTCACCAAAACTCTTGGCGTGAATATAAATATATCTCGAAAATGGCGTGCGGGAACAACTCCATCTCTTGCCGTGTTGACAAAACTAACAAATTATTTTGGTGTTAGTATTGATTATTTGATTGCTAGAAATAAACAATAGGACGTAGATTTATAGTTCTTAACTATATTTTTTTGACATATACTAATATTTTTATTAAAATAAAATTTAAAATCTCTAAATTAAAAAATTACAAATGAAAATGGCGAACAATGAATATTGAGAAGAAAACAAAAGTAAATTTTTTGGTTAAAGAAATTGGCAAAGGTAATGATAAGGCTTTTGAGGAGCTTTATAATCTAATTTACAAAGAACTATTTAATTTTTTAAGAAAATATACCTATGATATAGAAGATATAAAAGATGTAATCGAAAACACATTTTTAATAGTAATTGAAAAATCTAAAGATTTATTATTTTATCAAAATTGCTATGCATGGATATATAAAATTGCCAAGTATCAGATGTTTAATGTAAATAGAAAAATAAAGCCCGAAGTTAAACTGGATAATATAAACACAGCATTATTAGGAACAGTTGATACTTTCTCTAGCATTTCCCTATCCTTTATTATTGATGCATTCCCAAAAGATTTAAAATTGATATTTTATTTAAGATATAATAATAATTATACTATTAAAGAAATTGCTAAAATAACTAACTTTTCTATATCAACAATAAAACGAAGATTAGCCGAACTCAACACTTTATTAAAGGAGCATTTTAATGAAAAAGAAGATGGTTGAAAATGAAAAACTTAATAGTTTGGCAAAAGAGTATTTTACTGATGATTTTTCTGAACTTGAGCCTAACAGAATAAATGAATTAAAAAACAAGGTCAATGAAAATAAACCAAATAAAAAAGGTTTTTGGTTAAAATTTGCATATGGTGCAACAGCAGTATGTTGCTTGATTGCTTTATGTATTGTTCTACCCTTTGCACTAAGACCAGAAGAGTTATACACATATACCGATTTAGTAAGGCACGATCTTACTTTAGATTATTGCCAAGAATATATAAATGAAAATTACCCTAAATATGCTTTTATATTTGATGATTGTGACATTACAACAACTTATGGTCAATATGCAGATGACGAAATGTACATTTTGGGACTAACTGGCAATAAAAAAGATATTCCATATACTTACATCGAATTAAATTTAATAATAAACCAAGATATTGACTACCCTGAAAGAGAATATTATATCATGGGAGCAGAAATAACACAGAATGACAATTATGTGTTATACAAAACAATTGCAAACGATTTTGAAAATCAAGGATTATACGCTTTATTTGACTATAATAATTATGATTTATATTTAAGATTTAATATAAATGATGAAGAATTTTTAAATAAATTTTTATAAATTTGGACCATTTTTAGTCTCTGCTAACATAAATATAGCGGAGGTTTTTTTATGATAAAGAAATTTTTACTTTCAAGTTTTGCATTTTTAATGCTTTTTATGGGGTGTGGCTTTACATATAGCATACCGAATGCTTCGCCTAGCAAGGAAAATTATTATGGTGCATGGTACAATGGGGCTGGTCAGACAGAAGATGTCTACCAAACAATATATTTTGATGAATATGAATATACAAGAGAACTTATAGACATCACCTGTCCTGCTTATGATACTATCACTCAAGAAAATTCTTGTGCTCCTATAGCAGCAACCATTGTGATTGCATATTACGATGTGACACTTACGAATTTAATTCCAGATTTTGAGCCTGGTCACACCTATAACGGAATATATTATTTTGCTCCTATCTCTTACACTACACTAGATTTAAAAGAACATCTATATGATTTAATGGGAACAAACCAATCTGGAGCAGGAACAAGCGTTTCTCAATTTAAAAGTGGCATGACTGAATATGTCAATGGTCAAGGCTATTCTATACAATATCAGTCTATAGGAAGAAATGTTTCTACAGCACGAAGTTGCTTTCAAAATGAAACGCCTGTTGTTTTATTCTTAAATTCTTTTGAATACTATCGTTCTATGGGATTAGTAATCAATGACGATAATATACAAATGCTTGGCATGAAGTCATCCAGTATGCATGTTGTTGTGGCATATGGCTATCACGAATTTAGATTTTACAAAAATAATCAACTAACAAGAACTGATAAATATTATATTGTTGCATTTGGCAATGGAACTTATGGCTATTTGCTTATAAACGATTTAAGTACCATAAATGAAGCCTATGCAATAACAATTTACTAATAAGGGAAAGACATGAATACAAAAGAAGAATTACAAAATTGTCTACACGAAATAAAATTTCAAAAAATATTAAAAGTTGAATTAAATAACCATTTTGAAGATTTATTTAATTTACAAGACAAAAAATTATGTCATATAGATAGATACATAAAAATCAATGAACAAATTGAAATTATAGAAAAGTTAATTGAAGAAAGCGAACAAATAGTCAACAAAATCAAACTAAAAATGAACAAAATAAACCAACCGTATAAAAACATATTATTTTTGCGATATATAAACGGAAAATCTTATGATGACATTGCGTTTATAACACATTATTCCACAGCAAGAATTTTCCAATTACATAGAGAAGCAGTTGATATATATGATAAGAAATTTTCTAATAGTAGTAACTCAAATTACAACGATGACAAATCATTATAGTAAATTATAGTAGGTTATAGTAATCAAAAATTCTTAGGCATTTATAATTTTGTTTGTTAAATAAAGGGAGAACAAATAAATGTTTAAGAAAACAGATGAAGACGAAGTTATTAAAGATAACACAAAATATATCTATGATGAAAATAATAATATCAAGGTTAAGTATACCTATGATGAATTTTCTAGACTTGTAAGAGAAGATAATAAGGAATTAAATAAAACTTTCATCTACTCTTATGACAATGATGGCGATATTATTGAAAAGTTAGAAACTGCATACACCCTAACCAATTATGAAAACATTATTAAAGAAAATGTTACAGAAAAAGGCAATATATTTCAATATGGTTTTATTCTTAGAAAATCATTTATTACCAAATATGGTTATACTGCCACTGGTTCGAAAAAATTACTTATATCATTTGATAATGAAAAATTTGAGTATGACAATTTGGGTTACCCAACAATTTATAGAGGCACAGCATTTAAATGGAATCAACTAGGAAATCTTGAAAAGATAGGTAGTGTTGCAACATATAAATACAATGAAAGTGGAATTAGAATATCTAAAATAGTTGACAATCAAGAAACTAGGCTTTACCTGAGCGAAAACAAAATAATTGCTCAAGAAATAGTAAGCCTAGAAGAAAGCGAAAACTCCATAATAGATATAATACTTTTCCACTATGGTGTTGGCGGACTTGTCGGCTTTAACTTAAATGGTACAGAGTATTTCTATAAAAAGAATATTTTTGGTGACATTATTGGCATTTATGACAATAACGGACGAGAAATAATAAAATATGCATATGATGCTTTGGGTAACCACAAAACTTTTGTTTTAAATGACGGACAATTTGTCGACATAACAAATCAAACTACTTACACAAAAAGTGAACTTGATTTTATGACTATCGCCCTACTTAATCCTTTCCGCTATAGGTCATATTACTTTGATGAAGAAACTGGACTATATTACATAAATTCAAGATATTATGACCCAGAAACTGGAAGATTTATTTCGTAAAACATTTTGTAATTCTTTTTAATAAAAACATCGGTGAGCAAAAGTGTGCGCCGATGTTTTTTATAAATTTTAATTAAAGAAATTTTTTAATCATTTTCTTTTTAAATTTTGAATGTGGTCTATATCTTAGTGGTACGTCCATTTTTGTAGATTTGTTTATTATACTTTTATGGTGTGAAAATGTATCAAAACCACGTTTGCCGTGATATGCTCCCATTCCACTTTCTCCAACACCGCCAAATGCTAAGCGTGGAGTTGTGAGATGCATAATTGTATCGTTTATACATCCCCCACCAAATTGAACACTATTTTCAAAAAAGTTTATGGTATTTTTGTTTTGGCTGAAAATATATGTTGCAAGTGGAGTATCATTGCGTCTTATTATTTCAAGTGCCTCTTCATATGTGCTATATGTTACCACTGGAATAATAGGTCCAAAAATTTCCTCCGTCATGATAGGCGAATCAAGTTTTGGGTCAACCACAATGGTTGGCTCAATTTTTAGTGTTTGTCTATTAGATTTTCCGCCGTAGTAGATGTTTTGACCTTCAAGCAAACTTATAAGTTTGTCAAAATGTTTTTCTGAAATGATTTTGCCATAGTTTTCATCATCAAGTGGATTTTCTCCGTATTGGCGTTTAATTTGTAAAACCAATTCATTTAAAAGTTTGTCTTTTACACTTTCGTGTACCAAAATATAATCTGGTGCTACACAAGTTTGTCCAACATTCATAAATTTTCCAAACACTATTCTTTTGGCTGAAAGTGGAATTTTGGCACTTTTATCTACGATGCAAGGGCTTTTTCCGCCAAGTTCTAAAGTGACCGTTGTCATATTTTTTTCTGCACTCTTTAGAACTTCATGCCCAACCGCTTTGCTTCCTGTAAAGAAGATATGGTCAAATTTTAAAGTCAAAAGGTCTTGGTTTGCCTCTCGCCCACCTAGTATGCTTGCGATATACTTTGGTTCAAATGTTTTTGAAATTATATCAAATATAAGTTGACTTGTGGCTTTGGAATACGCCGAAGGTTTGACAATAGCGGTGTTCCCTGCGGCAATTGCGTCAACAAGTGGCTCCATTGTGAGCATAAAAGGATAGTTCCAAGGGCTCATAATGAGTACGTTGCCCTTTGGAGAAGGAAGCGTATAGGCTTTTGCTGGAAAATTTGCTATTTCTGTATGTACCCTTTTTGGCTTTGAAAAACTTTTTATGTGTTTCAACATATAATCTATTTCATTTATTACAAGTGCAAACTCGCACATATAACTTTCTATCTCAGTTTTTCCAAGGTCGGTTTTTAATGCATTATATATATTTTGTTCATTGTCTAAAATTGCTTTTCTTAAATTTTTTAGTTGTCTTTTTCTAAACTTAATATTTTTAGTTTCCCCTGTCAAAAAATATTCTCTTTGATTTTGTAGAATCTGTGATGTTGTCATTATGTCCTCCTAATTTTTTTACAACCAAATGAAAGTATAGCATAAAATTATAAATAGAGTACTAAATTTATTGACATATTCTATGTAAATATGTGACAAAAGGTCATTAAAAGATGGTTTTAAGTTTGAATTAAAATTTAGATTATAGACAAAATAAATAGACTGCCGAAAAACAAGTTAGGCAGGCTCGCAAAATGCACAAAAGCAGGAGTTTAGTGACCTAAATGACTGTTTTTGTGCGTTTTGCAGTAAACGAAGCAAGAAAAAATTTTCAATTTTTTCGGTCACGCAGTTTTTCGACAGTCTAAAAAAGGTTTGCCAAAATTTTGGCAAACCTTTTTTTAATTAAAAGTATCCATAAAATCTACATCAAAAGCAACTCCCAATTTTTCAAACATAGAAATAGTTGCTGGTGTTAAACCAATGATTGGTCGTTCATTAGTCTTTGTGAAAATCAAACTAAAAGTTGCTTTTCCGTTGTTGTTTGCAAGCACTTCTTTCAAATCGCCAAAATACTCGAAAATATGGCTAGTAAAACTTTCAATTGCTTGGTCGGTGTTGACATTTGTCGACTCCTTTGACCTATACCAAATTTTTGCTGCTTTGTGTGGACCTTTAGAATCTAAAAATGAGATTTTCTTATGTGCTTCAATGCCAAAATGCCTTTCAAGTTCATCCACATCCACATCTTTTTTAAAACTAAGATGCAAACTTATATGATAACTATATTTTTCTTCCATTATCTTTCATCCTCCTTATCATAACCATATGTTTCAAAAAATTCATCCTTCGACATCCCAGTATCTATAACATCTAGTCCATCCTTACTTTCAATTGTAACAGTATCTCCATTGTAAATATCATACTTTCCGCCATCACTAACATATTCATCTTTGACTTCTTCCGCATCAATACCATTATCTTCTAGATACTTTTCACTAAATTTTTTATTGTTTGGTCCCATAATATCACCTCAAATTTATTAGAAATATAATAACATATTTTATTGAATTACTCAATGAATATTGAGAGCCACTATGGAAAAAACAAAAGTTTATAGTATTGAATCTCCAAAAAATTTTGTAATTTTGTCAAATGGTATTCTATCAACTCTATCATAAAGGTCAATATGTTCAGCGTCTTTTACTACATATAATTGTTTCGGCATTTTTGCTTTTGCGTATGCCTCTTCACTGAAAAACCTTGAATGTGCTCTATCTCCAACAATAAAAAGTATTGGTCTTGGCGAAATTTCGTGAATGTAGTCAAGTAATCTAAAATTCATCATAGCCATATTACTTGTAGTTGTAAACCCACCCCTAGCCGCCGGATGATGTCCACGCCTGAGTGCATAAAATCTAAACCATTCTGCGTCTGGCTCTTTTAAATCTTTGGGCACTTCATCTATAGGCTGCTCTGGAAATGATGGAATATATTCAGGATAACCATTTTCAGCATCTATCCAGCGCTGATTACTTAAGTTTTCCTTTGTTTTTTGTATTGTGCTTTCGTCCATACCAAGTCTTGATGCAACTGACATATCATACATGCTTGCAGTAACAACTGCTTTTATTCTTGTATCAACTTGTGCGGCAGATAATGCAAACCCGCCAGAGCCACAAATGCCAATTACACCTATCTTTTCCCTATCTACAAAATCTAAAAGTCCCAAAAAGTCTACACCTGCACTAAAATTTTCTACAAAAATATCTGGTGAAGAAACATGCCTTGGTTCTCCAGAAGAATCACCCATAAAACTTTGGTCAAAACATAGGACAACATATCCACGCTGACTAAGTTCATTTGCGTATACACAAGGGCCTTGCTCTTTAACTCCACCATAAGGTGCTCCTACAATTATCGCTGGATATTTTTTGCTTTTATCTAAATTTTTTGCTGTGTATAGGTCCCCTGCAACAACCATACCATATCTATTTGGGTACCTTACATGTTTTCTTTCAACATCTTTGTTTAATGGTGTAATATAATTTCCTATCATTATTATTCTCCTTTTAACAATTGTTTTTCTTTTTTAACAATTTCGTCATAATATACATCTATTTTATAATTTAATTTTTCAAGTGCTATATTCATATCGTTTATCTTTTGCTTTAATATTTCTCTTTGGTCAATGAGTAATTGCTTACGCATAGCCGCAGTTTCTTCACCTTTATCAAATAACTGTAGGTACTGTGCAAGCACTTCCACCGAAAGCCCAGCACTACGCATACAAACCACAAATTCGATATTATCTAACTCCTTTTGCCCATATTGCCTTATCCCATTTTTTCTTGTGACTGGACGAATTATGCCTACCTTTTCGTAATATCTTAATGTATCCTGAGATATACCATATTTTTCACTGACTTGTTTTATAGTCATAATTTTCTCCTTCAACTTTAACTAATTTCTAGTGATAGAATGACAATTACATCACCCTTGCCTAGAATCGATTTTTTAACCACCCAATTTATCATAATCTTCATCACTTACTTCTTCTAACCATTCATTGCTAGCATCTTGTGCTGGAATTTCAATGGAAATATGTGTAAACCATCCATCTTTCCCCGCACCATGCCAATGCTTAACTTCTGGAGCAATGTACACAACATCACTTGGCATAAGTTTTTGCGCAGGATTACCCCACTCTTGATACCAGCCCTGCCCGTCTGTGCAAAGTAGTATTTGTCCACCTTTGTGGTGAATGTGCCAATTATTTCTACACTTTGGCTCAAATGTTACATTTGCAACATTGACACCTTTTGTGTTTAGCATTTTAAGGAAACTTTTGCCTTTAAAATATTTCGCAAAATTGACATTTGGTTCACTAAGTCCAAAAAGTGAGTCACTGCACATCATCATTAAGCTGGGCAAACTTTGGTGCCAAAGTGCCTAAATTATCTCTTCCCGCCGTCTGTTTTTTCATAATTTTAAATCTCCTTTTTTATTGACCTATAAAAATAATAGGACTTGGAGTTAACTCCAAGTCAAGCAAATTTATATATTTTTATAAAAAAATTAAATTATCTTAGATACTATCTTTTGCGTATAGGTTTATCAATTGTTTTATTTTATTAAAAGATTTTTCATCAAAAACATATTCTTTTCTTGGCTTAACAAAGTTTTTTGAACCCCGCTCTTCATCTTTATATCTTGGAATAAGTTGCACATGATAATGGTTCATTGGTCCATCACTCATTGTGCAAAGATACACACGCTCGCAACCATAAACCTGTTTTAATATTTTCATAAACTGCTTTGCAAACCTTATTATCTTGGAATTTAATTCATCTGGTGCTTCACTCATATCGTGATAATGTGTTTGAGTGGAAATCATCATATGCCCTTTGGCACGAGGATTGGCCACAAAAAAGACTTCAATATCTTTATCTTCATAAAGTTTTAATTTTGAATCATCACCAAATACTGCACCATTATATTTTCTGTTTAGACATGTTGGACAAACACCTAAATCTGTCAATTCCTTTGCGGAAAGTTTTATTAATTCTTTTTCTTCCATAAATTATACCTTTGTAGTTTTTTTGTGGTCTAATTTTGCTCCACAACTTGAACATACTTTATTTTGTTTGTCATTTGGCATATCACAATATTCACAAATTATAAATTGGTCACTATCGTCTTTTTTATTGTGCAAGGCAGTATTTTGCATATCTTGTAATTTTTTTGTATGTTTAAAACTTTTTATAATATTTTTTAAAATAAATACTGCTACCAAAATAAAAATAATCCAAAATATTATCATGGGCAACATCATTAGAAATGGCAATGCTTTTACCTCCAATTAAAGTTATATTATCATAAATACTATAAAGTGTCAATTTTATGCTTTATATCAATATATTTGACTACTCTTAATTTAATTTTATATAATTAAAAAAAAGAGAGGAAAAATATGGATTATTTAATAGTTGGTGCAGGGCTTTTTGGTGCAGTATGCGCAAGAGAGTTGACTGTTGCTGGTAAAAAATGTGTGGTCATAGACAAAAGACCACATATTGCTGGCAATTGTTACACAGAACAAATAGAAGGAATAAATGTGCATAAATATGGTGCACATATATTTCATACATCGGACAAAGAAATTTGGGAATATGTTAATAACTTTGCTGAATTTAACAACTACATAAACTCACCTATTGCAAGATATAAAAATGAATTATACAATATGCCATTTAATATGAATACTTTCACAAAACTGTGGAGTGATGTCTTTACACCAGAAGATGCAAAAAGAAAAATTGAAAGCGAGAAAAAAGCATACTTTACAGAACATCCGCAAAACCTTGAACAACAAGCAATAAATTTGGTTGGCAAAACCATATTTGAAAAACTTGTAAAAGGTTATACTGAAAAACAATGGGGTAAAAAATGTAGCGAACTTCCTAGTTTTATAATAAAAAGATTGCCAGTTAGATTTACTTTTGATAATAATTACTTTAATGATAGATTTCAAGGTATCCCAATTGGCGGATATACAAAATTGGTTGAAAATATGCTTAAAGGAATAGAGGTTAGACTTAATGAAGATTTTAATAAAAACAAAGATCAATATTTAAAAGATGCTAAAAAAATAATATATACTGGTGCAATTGATGAGTATTTTGATTATTGCTATGGTGCACTTGAGTACAGAAGTGTAAGGTTTGAAACAAAAGTTTTTGACACAGACAACTACCAAGGCAATGCTGTAATAAATTACACTGACTCCAGCATTCCATACACTCGTGTAATTGAACATAAGCATTTTGAATTTGGAAAACAAGAAAAAACAGTGGTAAGCTGGGAATACTCTTCAAAATGGCAAAAAGGCGATGAGCCCTACTACCCTATAAATGATGAAAGGAACAACGAACTATACAATAAATATAAATCTCT
Source organism: uncultured Clostridia bacterium (assembly GCA_944376845.1). Lineage (GTDB taxonomy): Bacteria > Bacillota > Clostridia > Christensenellales > UBA1242 > UBA5893. The sequence continues at coordinate 118,659 of CALWDZ010000001.1, forward strand.
AGCCGACAGCCAAGACAAAGTTTTATTTGGTGGTAGACTGGGAAATTATAAATACTATGACATGCACAATGTCATACGCGAGGCACTGAATTTGGTAAACAAAGAATTACAAAAATAATATACTTGAGGAATTTATGAAAGGAACAAATATGCACTTAACACTTGGGACAGAAGTAATTTATGACGATGCTTCTTTTCAAACCGCTCCCCTTGACAAAATTGGAGTTGTTGGTGTTAACGGCGCTGGAAAGACAACACTTTTTAAAGTTATTTTGGGCGAACAGGAACTTGATAGTGGACTACTACAAACTGGCAAGGCAAGAATTGGTTTTTTGCCACAAGAAATAAAATTTAAAAATCCAAATTTGACTGTTTGGGAATATTTATTAACATCACGACCTATTGAAGAAATAAACAAAAAACTTGAAGATATATACGCCAAACTTGCGACATCAAATGAACAAGAAACAATAGCACTTTTAAGAGAAGTTGATGATTTGCAAGAAACTTTAAATATGCTCGATTGTTATAATGCTGAAAACACGCTACTAGAAATAGTTACCGACATGCAATTTGATGATGAACTTTTAAATACAAAACTTGAGGCACTTTCTGGTGGTCAAAAGTCTAAAGTCGCTTTTGCAAGCGTTCTTTATAGTAGCCCCAACATTTTGTTATTAGATGAACCTACAAATCACTTGGATGCAAGTACAAAACAATATGTCATAAACTATTTAAAAAATTATAAAGGTTCCATGTTAATTATAAGTCATGACACAGATTTTTTAAATATGATAGTAAATAAAATTATGTTTATAGATAAGACAAAGCATAAAATTAAAATTTACAATGGAGATTACACATACTTTAAAAAACAACTTCTTGAAGAACGAAAACTTAAAGAAGCACGAATAAAAGAACAAGAAAATGAAATAAAAAAACTAGAAGAAATAGTAAAGCGAGCAAGGCAAGCCAGCCAAACCAACCATAATTTAAAAAGGCTTGGAAAAGATAGAGAGATAAAACTTGAAAAGAAAAAGGCAGAACTTGAAACGAGAGATAAAATCTACAAAAGAGTAAAGATGAACATAGAGCCTAAAAATACAGGAGCAAAAGTTCCCCTTTCTGTTGATAATTTGACTTTCCACTATGAAAATAAGCAACTATTGTATGAAAATTTATCTTTTTGTATTACAAGCGGCGAAAAGTTTTTAATAGTTGGTGAAAACGGCGTTGGGAAATCTACACTTTTAAAACTAATTATGGGTAAATTAAAACCAGATAGTGGCACAATTTCTTTTAATGCAAAAACCGATGCCGCATACTACGCACAAGAACTTGAAATTTTGGACGAAGAAAAAACAATATTTGAGAATGTCCAAAATCAGCACTACACGGACTTACAGTTACGCACGGCACTTAGTAATTTTTTGTTTTTTGGACAACAGGTATTTAAAAAAGTCAAACTTTTATCTCCTGGCGAAAAAGCACGAGTGGCGCTTTGCAAAATTTTATTAAAAAAAGCAAATTTACTTGTTTTGGACGAGCCTACTAACCACCTAGACCCAGATACACAAGCCGTTATTGGTGAAAATTTTGGTGACTATACTGGCACAATCTTGCTTGTAAGCCACAACCCAAGTTTTGTGGAGCAAATCGGCATAACAAGAATGCTACTCTTGCCAGAAGGTAAAATAATTGATTATTCTAGAGAAATACTGGAATATTATTATTTAGTAAATTCATTACAATAAAAAAATGTCAATATTTGACATTTCAGAGTGTAGACAAATAAACCAGATTGCCGAAAAACAAGTGAGGCGAGGCTCGCAAAATGCACAAAAGCAGGAGTTTAGTGACCTAAATGACTGTTTTTGTGCGTTTTGCAGTAAACGAAGCAAGAAAAAATTTTCAATTTTTTCGGTCACGCAGTTTTTCGACAGTCTGAAATGTCAATTTTTTGACATTTTTTTTACTCTATAAACTCTGTATATCCAAATTTTTTAAGCGTTTCTTTTTGGAATTTTGTATTGTTACTTTTGTTTACAACCGTTACTATTTTTCCTTCTTTTCTTTGCTGGTTTGCCTTTTTCAAAATTTCAAGTTTATCGGCATTGCTACAATTTTTTGGCACTAGATATGCTATGTTCCCATCGTTTTGTATATCTATTAGATTGTTTTCACTTATAACAGATAATATCCTTTCAAGACCGATAGAAAAACCACAAGCACAGACATTTTTTGAAATGTATTTACCTATCATATTGTCATATCTTCCACCGCCAGCAACAGAGAGATTATAGCCTTCTAGTTCTATTTCAAAAATTGGTCCTGTGTAATATGACATACCGCGAACAAGAGTTGCATCAAAAACAATTTTACATGTTTTTTCATCTACAAGTTGTCTTGTCGATGATATTATTTCATTCAAGTTATCTATGACATTTTCGCCAATAAAACCTTTTAAACTATTGGCTAATTGTTGGTCACAAAGTGTATTTTCTTTTTCGCCGTCAAAATATTTGCAATATTTTTCAACATCATAATTATTTAAGCCCAACTCCACAAGTGCATTTTTTACGCCGTCAAGTCCAATTTTATCCATTTTGTCCAAAGTTATATAAATCATATCAAGCATTTCTTCTGGAAAATTGCAACTTTTTGCCATGGCTTTTAGAATTGCCCTATCATTTATTCTAACTTTAATATTTTTAATATTCAATACACTTAGCATATTTACAGTTGCAGAAATAAGTTCAATTTCTGCAAGGTTAGTTTCATCTGCCAAGATATCGATATCACATTGAGTGAACTGTCTAAATCTACCCTTTTGAGGTCTATCTGCTCTAAAAGACTCTCCAATTTGAAGTGCTTTAAAAGGCACAGGAAGTGAGTCCATATTGTTTGCATAAAACCTTGCAAGAGGAAGAGTTAAGTCATATCTAAGCCCAGAGTCACACATATCATTTATATCAGTGGCTTCTTTTAATTTTTCACCACGCTTTAAGATTTTGAATATAAGTTGTTCATTCTCCCCACCCATTTTCCCGGTAAGATTTTCAATATGCTCAATAAGTGGTGTTTCAATTAACATAAAGCCAAACGTTTTGTATGTATCTTTAATTTTTCTAATAACATACTCTCTAAGTATCATTTGGTTTGGCGACTTTTCTGGCATACCTTTAACTGGTGTTTTAATAAAATTCATTTTTACTCCTCGTGCTTTTTAGCATAAAATTTCCAAGTGTCATTCTAGCAAAATGCTTGCATATTGTCAAATCTTATAGTGACTTAATAGTTTTAAGCATATCCTTATATGACAAGGCATTTTGCATTTTGTCACCTACTAAGTAGCATTTTATTCCTATGCTTGTTGCTGGTTGTATATCTTCTTCTTGGCTGTTGCCAAACAAAACAACCTCATCGGGTTTTAAATTATTTATTTTTAATATTTCTTCAAAATACTTTGGATTTGGCTTGGAGTAATGCGAATTTTTCATTTTTTTCTCAAAATATCTATTATTTATTATAAAAGAAATTTGCAGTCATATCCAAATAATTTAAGCCACTATAATTTGAAAATTTTTGCATAACATTTTTCTTAAAAGTGTCTGAATCTTTGCTTTGTTTATAAATTTCTTTTGATGACTTTAAATATTCAATTTTTGTTTCAACATCATTTATGTCTTCTGGAGTATAATGCGATGTAAGTATTAAATTATATTTGTTTGCAATATACCCTTCAAGTGTAGATATAAGTATCGGTGAAAGAATGAGGCCAATAATTGATAGCCTTGCAGAGTTTGGAAAACTTTACAAGCAAAGTTATAAAAAAATGCCCGACTAACGAGCATCTTTTATTACATTTGAATGTAAAAATATTGAAAATGCAAGCATAAATTCCGCAGGATAATATAGCACCAAACATATTATTCCAACAACTGGCAAATGTGCAAACACATTGAGTAGTAGCATAAGGTCACTTAAAAAGAAACAAATACTACCTAAAAGAATTATCAAAGTTAACATACTTTTTTGTGCAATAAAAAGTGAAATAGATTTACCAACCATAAGCGAAATTATGAGTGCATAAACAACACATACTATTTCCATAACAATTCCATCATACTCAAAAATTGGTGCAAGCGTCATAAATAACACTGACGGAATAAAGATTATAATGCCATACAATAAATCTTTTAATGTAAATTTTGAAAGTGCACAATATGAAATGAAGAAAAATATATGCCCAACAGCAAATAAAATTGCACCAACAATAAAATTTATTTCAAGTAAAATATCTCCAAGCATTGCAAATATAAGACCAAAAAGCATAAGTATTGGAAATTTGATGCTTGCTTTGCATTTCAGTGCAAAAATAAAATTTATAATACCAATAATCACAAAAATAGCACTAGCCAATGACTTTATAAGAAGTGTACCAACCACAATGTAGGCAACATCCAAAGCGATTAGTGCTAAAAGAAGTATAAAATTTAATATTAAAATTGTTTTTTTCATATTTTTTATCCTTTTATGTAATTTAGTGTAGAGCGTTCTGTCACTCTGATTTTTATGTCACTCTGAGGAGCGGAGCGACGTGAGGGATGTCATGCTGACCTTTGCCTACCTGACGGAGAGGAAGCATCTCTTTTGTTTGAGATTCTTCGTCAGCCATCTCTGCGGGTCGAGGCTCAGAATGACAAAAGATGATACTTTATCTATTCCATAACATCATAATAAATAGATTGCAACGCTTTTGCATCATAAAGAGTTGGCACTGGATAAAGTGGATTTGCTTCCTTGTCCGCAGTCCTAGCAAGTGCTGGTATATCTTCAAGTTGAATTTGAGAAATTTTTGTTCCTATATTCATATCTTTGTTAAGTTTTTCTATCTTCTCTATAAATTGCTGTGCACACTCCTCACCTGAAAGTGTTTTATCACAAAGATTAAGTGCAAGACAAATTTTTTGTAATTTTTTGTATATACTTTTGCCATATTTTTTTAGTACAACAGGAAGGAGTATTGCATTTGCCTCACCGTGTGCAACATTGTATTTGCCACCAAGCGAGTGTGCAACAGCATGTACATATCCAACATAACTTTGAGTGAACGCAAGCCCTGCAAGATAGGAGGCTTTTAGCATATTTTTGCGTGCGTTTAAATTTTTGCCGTCTTTGTAAACAACTAAAATATTATCAAAAATAAGTCTTATAGCATTAAGTGCATATTCTCGCGTCTTTTTTGTTGTGCTTTTGCCGATGTAAGCCTCAACAGCATGAGTGAGTGCATCCATACCCGTTGTCGCTGTAATTTTTGGTGGTAGTCCAAGAGTTAAACTTGCGTCAAGTATTGCATATGACGGAATTAGTACAAAGTCATTTATGGCATATTTATGTCTTGTTTGGCTGTCAGTAATAACGCTTGCTATCGTGGTTTCACTGCCCGTACCTGCTGTGGTTGGAATGGCAAAAATAAGTGGGGTTTTCTTTCTTACTTTTAAAATACCTTCCATTTTTCCAAGGTCTTTATTTGGCCTTGCAATTTTTGCACCTATCGCCTTTGCACAGTCCATAATAGAACCACCACCAAGTGCAATGATTGCTTGACAGACATTATTCTTATACATTTCAAGCCCTGCCAAAACATTATCAGTTGTTGGATTTGGAACAGTTTTATCATATACAAAATATTTAATATTTTCTTTGTCAAGTTGCTCAGAAAGTTCTTTTGTGAGCCCAAGTTCAATTAGCGTTTTGTCTGCCACAAGCAAAACGTTTTTTATATCATTATTTTTTAGTACATCACAAAGTGATGCATAGTTTGTCAAAATTTTTGGTTGCCTATATGGCAAAAATGGCATTGCCACTTTTAAAGCAAATTGGTATGTTCTACAATATATCTTTTTAAAAATGTTCATATTATTCTCCTAACAAAGTGGTACAACAGACTTTGCTGTAAGGTCAAGGTCTGCAATTTCTTTTGTGTTTATTAGTTGATAGTACGCATAGGATCCAATCATGGCACCATTATCGGTACAAAGTTTAAGGCTTGGAAAATAAAGTTTTATGCCTTCGCTTTCACACATTTTACTAAGTTTTTCTTGAAGTTTTGAATTAGCACCAACTCCACCAGCAATTACAAGCGTATCTCGGTTTAAGTCTTTTACTGCTTTTACCGCTTTGCTTGCCAATTCGTCAGTGACAACCTTTTGAAAACTTGCAGAAATATCGGCTTGATTTATTTCTTCACCTTTTTGCTCTTTTTTGTGCACATAATTTATAACCGCCGTCTTTATTCCGCTGAAACTAAAATTATATGAATTTTCAAGTGTATATTTGTGCCTAAATTCAATATCTTCTTTGCCCTGTTTCGCCATTTTGTCTATCTTAGGCCCACCTGGGTAACCAAGTCCAATAACTCTTGCAACTTTGTCGAATGCTTCACCTACTGCATCGTCAATGGTTGTCCCGATAAGTTTTAGATGCGTATAATCCACAACATCCAAAATTGCAGTGTGCCCACCACTAACAAGCAAGCAAACAAAAGGTGGCTTTAAGTCACTATGTGATGCATAGTTTGCTGCAATATGTCCTTTTATGTGGCTCACTGCTATTAGTGGTTTATGCGACATATACGCAAGCCCTTTTGCAAAACTTATACCAACAAGTAATGCCCCTAAGAGCCCCGCACCATAAGTGACTGCAATGGCATCAATATCGTCCAAAGTACAATTTGCCAAACCCAGTGCCTGCCTTGTAACATTTGAAATGGCTGTTATATGGTTTCTTGATGCAATCTCTGGCACAACCCCACCAAAGCGTGTGTGAATATCTATTTGCGATGCAATAACATTTGAAAGCACATTTCTACCATTTTCAACCACTGCAACACTTGTTTCGTCACAACTAGATTCTATGGCAAGTATCTTTACACTCTCTTTATTTTTTAATTTGTTCAATAACTCTTCTGAAATCTGCATAACCTTTTCCCTTAATTACTCTTTATCAAATAGTCGTTAATAAATGGTTGAATGTTGCCATTCATCACATCTTGAATATTAGATGTTTCATAACCTGTTCTATGGTCTTTTACAAGTGTGTATGGACAAAATACATAACTTCGTATTTGACTTCCCCACTCTATCTTTTTTATCTCGCCCTTAATTTCAGACAATTTTTGCATCTCTTCTTCTTCTTGTCTTTCAATAAGTTTACTATAAAGCATTTTCATTGCTGTTTCACGATTTTGAATTTGGCTTCTTTCTGTTTGACAACTAACAACAATACCTGTTGGAATGTGCGTTATACGTATGGCACTTTCAGTTTTGTTTATATGCTGTCCACCTGCACCGCTTGACCTAAACGTGTCCACTTTTAAATCTTCTGGCTTAATTTCTATCTCTGGACTGCTATCAATTTCTGGCATAACTTCCACACTTGCAAAACTTGTATGACGCCTTGCACCTGCATCAAATGGTGAAATTCTTACAAGCCTATGCACACCCTTTTCGCATTTTAAATAGCCATAGGCATTTTCTCCGCTCACCAAAAAAGTAATACTTTTTATTCCTGCTTCATCTCCAGGGAGCTCATCAAGCACATTTATGTCATAGCCACGTTTTTCTGCATACATACTGTACATTCTAAAAAGCATTTCCGTCCAATCTTGCGCTTCTGTTCCACCTGCACCGGAATGTAATGTCATAATTGCGTTGTAACTATCATATTTCCCGCTAAGCAATGTTTCAATTTTAAAGTCTTCAAGTTCACTTTTGGCAAGGGAAAGTTTGTCTTGTAAATCTTTTTCTAAACTTTCATCATCTTCAAGTTCTAAAAGTTCTATTATGGTATCAATATCTGAAAGTAAATTTTCAAGTTTTTCAACATTTTCAAGTTTTGTGGTAACATTTTTAAGTTCTTGCCCAATCTTTTTGCTTTCTTTTTGATTAGAAAAAAACTTCGGGTCTTGTTGTTTTTTTTCAAGTTCGGCTTTTTTATTATTTAATTTTGTGAGGTCAAAGACACTCCTTTATGAGTTTAAGGTTTTGTTTGTTTTTTTCTTGCTCATCTTTAATATTTTGAATTATTAACATACTATTCTCCTAAAACAAATAGATTTTAGCATTTATACACTTATTCGTCAAACAATCAAAATAAAAACACAGCATATGAGAAAAACCTTGCAAAAATTGACATAATAAGATAAAATACTGATATGAAAAAATTTTTACTAACAGTTTTTCTATGTGCTATGGCAGTTTTAGGAGTTTTTAACCCAAATGTGTTAAATCTTTCATATGCCGATGATATTGCAAGTGTCACAGTTCTCACTCCAACACCACTTTATAAACAAGCAAGCATAAAAAGTGATTTGTATACATCTAATTTGCCAGTTGGCACAGTTCTTACGCTTGACAACACATCGCCACAAAATGACGAAACATTTTATAGGGTTTTGGTGTATGGAGTAGTTGATGGAGCAAGTCAAGACGATGTCGGCTATGTATTAAGAGCACATACACTTGATAGTACAATTACATCACCTTCAAGAACACTTGACGATAACGGTAAAATTAAAAATGACAACACCCCAGTTTATGAAAGAGTGCAAGTGCCCGAAACTAATAATTATGTATACAATAAAGTTGAAAATATAATATTAAGTAAAGACACACCTATTCAAGTACTTGATGGCTATGACAAAAATAAAGAATACACCTACATTGCCTTTTATGGTGAAAGTGGAGATATTGTAAGATACTATGTTGAAACAAGTAACTTGAGTGTGCCAGGCATAAATTGGTCAATTATTGTAGCAATTTCGACACTTATCACTTGTGTAACTATACTCGCAATAATTTTTGGAATAAAAGGTAGAAAAAAGAAAAAAGTTGACGCCTAATGTCAACTTTTTTTTGCACTTATAAATAAGAAATATGGTCTATCATTTTGATAAGCATATTTTGGCTCTTTTTTTATTGCTTCTTCATCGGCATAACTTTCCATAACTTTTGTAATGATAAAACCATGACGAATTAGTGTGTTTATAATCTCACTAAAATTTCTGTGGTATTTTATAACACCAGAAACATTCCACTTAACCACACGTTTACCAATATTGTTATAATCACTTAAAAGATAGTATCTTTTGCCATGTATATCTATTTTATTATCTATTCTCTCGTTTTTTGGTGACTTAAAAGCTGTAGCAACTGGATGTTCTTGAGAAAATATAAGTTCTCCTCCACTAATCAATAACTTACTTATATCTCCTATAAGTTTATCAAAATCTTCAACATAATGAAAAGCGAGCGAACTCGTTACAATATCAAATTTGTCATTCAGTTTGCCTAAATTTTCCATTGGTAAATTAAGATAAGTTATACCATCATTGCAGTTTTTTGCTACGTTAAGCATATTTTTTGAACAATCAATACCCATAACAAAACTTGCACCTTCACTTTTGGCAAGTCTACAAAACTCCCCCGTCCCGCAACCAAGGTCAAGAATGCGTTTGCCCCGCAGCATTGGCAACATAGAATTAAAAATCGGTTGTTCTATAAGTTTATTTGCATTTATATCTTTTGAACGCATTTCCTCGTATTCTTTAAAAAATACTTTGTTATCATATATATTTTGCATGGCACACCTTTTTAAAAATTTAACACAATAAAGTCAAATAGTCAAATTTTACAAACACAAGGTTGGCGAGCCTTGTTTTTTTTATGCTTATTTATGATTAAAAAACATTACAAAATATATTGGCAAATAAGTTATATTATTCTTTACATAAATTTCTCTCTCATTTGATAATACAAAACTAAATTTTATTCCGTAATCTTCATTTGACATAAGATTATTAAGTGCACTATGAATTGTGTAATCTTTACCAGATTTCACTTCTATTGGCATAATTGAAAGATTGGAATAATTATCGATTAAAAAGTCAACTTCACCTTTTGCCTTATTATCGTAATAATATAGGTCGTAGCCGTGTGCCTTTAATTCACTTGCCACAACACATTCGTAAACGCTACCTAAGTTTACACTTTTTTCATCACCTAAAATTGCATTTATATTTGACTTATATAAAATGTTTGTTAAAAGTCCAACATCATTCAAATACAACTTTAACAAATTTTTTGCACTTGATTGCACGAGTGGAAATGTCGGATTTGAAATAGCTCTAACTTCAAGAGCAATACCAGAGTTTATTAGATAATCAAATTCGTCTTTATAATTTGATGCTCTTTTCCCTTTTTTATTTTCAATTTCTTGAATTCTAACTCTCTTTTTCTTGTTTTCTAAGTTAGACGGAATCATCTCATATATTCGCCTAATTTTAAGTTTATTTTCACTATCATATTTCGATGCGTCAAGTGCATAAAAACGATGAATTTCCTCTTGAATTTTTCTTATGTTGTAAATATTAAAACTATCTAAGTATGAATTTACAGCATCAGGCAAACCACCAACAATAAGATATTTTTTAAACATATCCATTATTTTATTGTGAGTTTGAATATCCAAACTCTCTTTTTTTTCAAACTTTTGTTCAAGTGATTGAATGGCATAATCGTTTAGTCCGTTAGCAATCAAAAACTCTTCAAAATCAAGTGGATACATATGCATAAGTTCAATACTGCCAATGGGAATAGATGTTGTATTTGCAAGTGTTACACCAAGCAATGAACCACTAGCAATATACGTAAATTTATCTTCACTTTTTAAAAATTTTAATAGTGTCAAAAGATGAGGATAAACCTGAATTTCATCTAGAAAAACAAGAGTATTTTCTTTTTGTTGCATTTTGTTTCCAGCGATAATGCTTAACTGTAAATAAAAATCTTGAGTAGTACGAGCATTTTCAAATAGTCTATCCTTTAAATAATCTTCAAGCAGGTTTATTTCAATGTAGTTTTTAAATAACTTTTGACCTACATGCCTAATTATGAAAGATTTTCCGACTTGTCTAGCACCATCAACAATCATAACTTTATTTGAATTACTTTTTAAATGTTGTTCAATTATCTTTTCAATTTTTCTATATAACATACCAAAACCCACACTTTTCTAATGTTTTTTGAATAAAAAATATACACTTTTCTATATAATAATTATCAAAAATTTAACATAAAGTCAATAAAATATGTAAAAATTTTTTGATTTCGATACATCTAATAAAGAATTAGATGGTCCAAAAATTGTGGCAATTTTGACATAAATTTTGTCATCATCTTGTCATTCTAAGGAGCGAAGCGACGAAGAATCTAACACATGAGACTCTTCGTCAGCCGTCAAGTAAGCGGTTCTCAGAGTGACTATCAGAGTGACTAAAAGGTTTTGTCATTCTGAGCGAAGCGAAGAATCTCGAAGTATAGAAATGCTTCTTATGATGACGCAATGTGTCAGGTTTTGCTCAAACAAATGGTATATCTGTTTTGTAGAAAATAATCGCCATATTTTATACAAAACATTTATATATACAAAAAAATTTTCATAATAGGAGAGAGTAATATGAAAAGAAAATTTAAATTATTTGCAACAGTAGCATCACTTTGCCTTTCTGTTGCACTTATGGCTTTCGGTGTTTATGCGGCCGCTCAAGTAACCTATAAGGTAGATGGTAGTGTTAGTTACACAGTAAAGAATGCTCTTGTAACTGTAACAACTACAGCAGAATATATGGTTACAGAAGAAAGCGGTTCTACTGGAGTAACCCAAGGAAATGCTGGAACAAATGTAACAACCGAATTTGTAACAGGCAAATTCTATAAGGCTGCTGATACTTCCGCAGTAACTGGTGGCGAAGCATGGAATTCTTATGAAAGCACTGGACTTCTTAAAGAAGATCCAAACGGAACAGCTAGCATAAATGTTGATTTCAACACTTCAACAGTTTGGAAAATAACAATCAATGTTAAGACTATAAACGAAAGCGGCGTATATGTTGCATTGGATGATGAAACATTCGGACTTGCAGGTACAGAAAATTATGGTGTAGTTGAAGCAAGCGACTATCATACAGCAGGAACTCAAGTAACTAAGGATGATTCTGGAAAAGATTTTGTATTCTATGTATTCCTTAAAGACGTTAAAATAAATACTACTGTTGAAGAGGCATTTAGTATCTTGTTGAACATAGACCAAGATCAGGCAGAAGTAATTGCATAAGTTTGATTAACTAAAAAAAACAAGGTTGGCGAGCCTTGTTTTTTTTGATGTATAATGGATTTTTAAAAAGATTAGAAATCATAAATAATTATATAATTTATTAAACTAATCAAAATTTTATATTTTTTGTGTTCTTTTAGTAATTAAATACATAATTTTTATACTTTTTATCATTATTATTTTATATCAAAATTAGAATTTATTTTATTAACTATACATAAAAAAAACAAGGCTCGCCAGTCCTTGTTTTTTAAATGTTTGATTAAGCTTGTACTTGTTTAATATCCAAATTGATATTAAAAGCTGTTTCGGCTACTGGATTCAAAACACTTTCAAGAACAATGTAATAAGTCAATGTTTTTGGACTACTGGTTGTTATATTTCCTGTGTATGTATTTTCATCAGTAACAACATAATTTGCATCTCCTGCAACGCCAAATGAGTTGTTGTCTGCTGCCAACTCAACCGTTAATCCTTTTGGATCTACCGTTGAAATTACAATTTCTATTTTCCAAACAGTTGAATCGTTGAAACTAATAGCTATACCTGTTACATCAGCTCCTGCGTCAGTGCCATCTTTAGGAAGGCTGGTAGTTTCATCATAAGATTGATATTCCTTGTCAGCATCATCAATTGTAACTTCAGTAAATTTTCCAAGTCCAGCTAAAGTTGCTGCGGTTGTGTCCGTATTACCTTTGTGATAATCTGCAATTTTGTATAGTTTTGTTGATACTTTAGCCAATACATCAGTCATTGTGTAACTTACTGTACCACTAACTGTGTATGAAACTGTACTTGCAGCATATACACCGAAAGCCATAAGTGCAACAGAAAGGCAAAGTGATGCTACTGTTGCAAATAATTTAAATTTTCTTTTCATATTACTCTCTCCTATTATGAAAATTTTTTTGTATATATAAATGTTTTGTATAAAATATGGCGATTATTTTCTACAAAACAGATATACCGTTTGTTGAGCAAAAACTGACATATTG
>CALWDZ010000002.1 GCA_944376845.1 uncultured Clostridia bacterium
TCATTTTGAACAAATTACTGTATAATGGTTGTAGAATTTTGGAGGAAAAATGGACGAGAATAAAAAGAAAGCGCTTGATCAAGCAATACTTGCTATAGAAAAGCAATTTGGTAAAGGTGCAATAATGCGTCTTGGTGACGCACCTGTACAGAAAATAGATGTTATTCCAACAGGATGTTTGCCACTTGATATTGCACTTGGTACTGGTGGTGTACCAAGAGGTAGAATAGTTGAAATATATGGACCAGAATCATCTGGTAAAACAACAATTGCATTGCATATAATAGCAGAAGCGCAAAAGGCAGGTGGAACAGCCGCTTTTATTGATGCAGAACATGCTTTGGACCCAATTTATGCTGAGCAACTTGGAGTTAATGTCGGTGACTTATATGTTTCTCAACCAGATAATGGTGAACAGGCACTTGATATTTGTGATACATTAGTAAGAACTGCAAGTGTTGATGTTGTTGTTGTTGACTCTGTTGCAGCACTCACTCCTAAAGCAGAAATTGATGGAGATATGGGTGAAAATCATGTTGGTTTGCAAGCAAGACTTATGAGTCAAGCACTTAGAAAATTGGCTGGTATTGCAAATAAGAGTAAAACATGTATTATCTTCATCAATCAATTGCGTGAAAAAATAGGTGTTATGTTCGGCAATCCAGAAACCACAGCAGGCGGAAAAGCACTTAAATTCTATGCTAGTGTAAGAATGGATGTAAGAAGAGTTGACACAATAAAAAATGGAGATGAGTTTGTTGGTAATAGAACAAAGATAAAAATTGTTAAAAATAAACTTGCTCCTCCATTTAAAACCGTTGAATTTGATATTATATATGGCAAAGGCATCTCAAAAACAGGATGTATTTTGGATATGGCGGTTGAGCAGGGCATATGTCAAAAAACAGGCTCATGGTTCTCATATAACGATGAAAAAATTGGTCAAGGTAAGGAAAATGCTAAAAAATACCTTGAAGATAATCCAAATGTACTAACTGAAATAGAAAATCAAATTAAAGAAAAATTAGGGTACTAAATCAATAACATTACTTTTATCGCTGATAATCTCCGTATTATCAGCATAATTTTTTATTTTTGTTATAATGAAATATTTACATCTTTTGTCAATATCAAAACTTTGTTCACAAATACCACTTTTATTTGATATTTCACTAAGCAATTTTGGTTCACCATCACTAACGCTATAAATTTCATATATTAAATAATCTTCTGCTTCAAATGATAATATGGCTTTATTGTTTTCAACTCTACCTGTAAGAGTTGGTGGTGAAACGCTTATGAATTTTGTTGATTTTTCTTTAGGTGGGTTAAAACGCGAAAATATCTCTTTGGTTATATATCTTTGTGGGATATAGTTATTTGCTTTATAAACAATATGTTCATTACTTAAACTTAGTGTATCGATATTTTCTATATATACACTGTTTGGCATAGAAAAAGATTGAGGTTTTTTGTTTGAATATATATCATTTAAATATAATTTTACTATGTCTGTAGGCAAGCCACCGCCGACATAATCAATTGGAGTATTATCTGCATTACCAAGCCATATTCCAACGATGTCACTTGTCGTATATGAAATATTATAAGCATTTGTATTTTGTGTACTTCCAACAGTTCCTGTTTTTGTTGCAACTTCAAAATCAACATCTGATAATTTTCTTCCTGTACCGCTTTTAGCACAAGTTTTAAGCATATCGGTCATTAAATATGCCGTATCGTCTCTTATAACATTATTAAAACTTGGTTTGTTATGATAAATGATTTTTCCATTTTTATCTGTTATGTAATTTATGAATTTTGCTTCAGCAAATTTGCCATTATTTGAAAATACCGAATAGGCATTAGTAAGTTCTTTAAGTGTTGTTCCATATGCCATTCCTCCAAGCGCTAAACTTAGATTGTTATCTTGACTGTCGAATGTAATTCCTGAGCGTTTTGCGTATTGTTTAGCCTTATCAAGTCCTATATAACTTAAAACTTTAACCGCAGGAACATTTAATGATTTACTTACACAATCACGTACACTGGTGTATCCATGATAAACATTATTTACATTTTTTGGACTATAGCCATTTATGTTAATATACTCGTCATTTATTTGTGTCAAAGGTGAAATAATGTTTTCATTTAAAGCAGGTGCGTAAACTAAAATAGGTTTTATTGCTGAACCAGGTTGTCTTTTGGCATCTAACATTTGTACGGGTGCTAATCCGTAATACGCTTCAACTTTTTCACCATTGGAAGAAATAGAAATGCCGAGATAATTGCTATTAATATCATAAGAATTAAAACTGTTAATCAAACTATTTTGCTTTTCAAGGTCATAATAAGTATAGATTTTATACTCACCAATGGCGATATTTTTTGCAGGCATTCTTAAAATTTCGCAGGCTTCATCAATTACTGCACTTTGATATGAATTTAATGCATTGCTATTTATTGGGGTGATGTTAACCGTTATATCGCTTAATCTTGCTTTGTTATAATCTTCAAAAGATATTTTTTCATCGGAAAGCATTTCGTTTAGTACCAAATTACGCCTAGATTTTGATTTTTCAATATTTTTGATAGGTGAATATGCATTAGGTGATTTAATCATTCCAGCAAGCGTTGCACTTTCACTTAAATTTAAATCTTTTGCGGATTTTGAAAAATAGTGCATACTTGCATTCTCTATGCCATAGCAGTTATCTCCAAAATAAATTATGTTTAAGTAATATTCAAGTATTTGATCCTTAGTTAAAGTTTTTTCAAGTTCTTTTGTTAAAACAATCTCATTTATTTTTCTTGTAAATGTTTTTTCGTTAGTTAGGTGAGTATTTTTTATAAGTTGTTGACTAATGGTTGATGCTCCTTCTTTCAATTTAAATGAAGTGATATTTTTAAACATAGCCACTGCCATTCGTTTATAATTTAATCCGTGGTGGCTATAAAAATCTTTATCTTCAATTGATATAAAAGCCTGTATTGTATCATCATTTAGTGTGTCCAATTTGACAAAACTACCACCTGTGGTATTATCTTTTATTGGCCTATTTTCATTGTCATACAATTGTATTGCTACATTAGAATATTTAATTTTATTTATATCAAATTTCACTTTGTCAGAAAACAAATATGTTCCTATAACAAAAAGAGAAAACACTACTATTACAGATAGCAGAACTATAGAGGAATATAAAAATATGTTTTTAAAAACTTTTTTCATACCTTTGTTTATTATGAGTATTTATTGTGTAATTATTACTTTCACATTAAAAAATTTAATGGATATTCTATTGTAAAACCGCACAAAAATGTTGTATAATGACTTTATAATTAGGAGAATCAATGTATTATCACATAGTTACATATGGCTGTCAGATGAATGTTCATGAATCAGAAAAAATAGCACAAATACTTGAAGATATGGGTTACACAGAAACAAAACAACGTGAAAACGCGGATATTATAGTATTTAACACTTGTGCTATAAGAGAAGGTGCTGAAGATAGAGCATTTGGAAATATAGGTGCACTTAAACAACAAAAAAGAAAAAATAAAAATTTACTTATTGTTGTATGTGGTTGTATGACACAACAAAAAGATGTACAAGAAAAGATGTACAAAACTTTTCCTTTTGTCGATATAATATTAGGTACACATAATTTATATAATTTAAAAACTTTGATAAATCGAAAAATTAAAGATAGAAAAAGAATATGTGAATATGAAGAAAGTGGAGACCTACATGAAGAACTTGTTGCTAAACGTACAAGTGGAGATAATGCTTGGGTTAATATTATGTATGGTTGTAACAACTTTTGTACATATTGCATTGTACCTTATGTTAGAGGTAGGGAAAAAAGCCGAAAGAAAATAGATATTCTAAATGAAATCAAAGAAATAATTGCTACAAAAAGTTATAAAACGATAACTCTTTTGGGGCAAAATGTAAATTCATATGGAAATGATGATACTTCACAAGGCTCATTTAGTGAACTTTTGCAAGATATTTGTAATATTGACGGTGATTTTAAACTTACATTTATGACTTCGCATCCAAAAGACCTTAGTGATGACCTTATTGATGTTATGAGTAAAAACGATAAAATTTCAAAAGAACTTCATTTACCAGTTCAAAGTGGTTCAGATAAAATTTTAAAAGCGATGAATAGAAATTACACTGCTTCTCACTATCTCACAATTGTCAAAAAACTTCGAGAGAAGATGCCAAATATTAGGTTGACTACAGATATTATTGTTGGTTTTCCTGGTGAAACAGAGCAAGATTTTGAAGCGACTTGCAATCTTGTAAAAGAAGTTAAATACGATGGAATTTTTGCATTTATGTATTCAAAGCGAAAGGGTACAGTTGCGGAGAAGATGGACAACCAAATTGATGATGAAACAAAGCATAAGCGTGTAAATTATTTACTTAATCTTGAAAAAGAAATTAAAGCACAAAAGGAGAAAATATGATAGATTATGAACAACTTTTGCAAAATGAACATCTGTCACCAATGATGCGACAATATTTGAATACAAAAAAAGCCAATCTTGATAGTGTATTGTTTTATAGACTTGGAGATTTTTATGAATTGTTCTTTGATGATGCAGTGGAAATTTCGCATGTTCTAGACTTAACTTTAACAGGCAAGGACTGTGGCATAGGAGAAAGAGCACCAATGTGCGGAGTGCCTTATCATTCTGTCGATACATATATAAATAAACTTATTTCACTAGGTTACAAAATTGCAATTTGTGAACAAACAAGCGATCCAAAAGACAAAAAGAAATCAAGCGATGTTGTTCAACGCGACATAGTCAGAATAATTACACCCGGCACACTTATTGACGAAGGCCTTTTAAACGACAAACAAAACAATTACATAGCAAGTATATATGTAAATCAAGAAAATATAGGATTTGCTTACCTTGATTTGTCCACAGGTGAATTTAAATCTATTGAATTTTCAGGTGAAAGTAGAATAAAAGATTTGAATGATAATTTCGTTCGTATTATGCCAAGTGAAATTTTGGCTTATTGTGATAAAGACATAGAAAATAGTTTACAGGTTAGGCAATTAGATTTAATTCCTAAATTTACTTATTCATATCCTGAATTATTTGAAAAACAAACTTGTGAAGAAGTGTTGTCAAAACAGTTTTCAAAAGAATACAAGGAAAAATTTTCGTTAAAAAGACATCCAAGTGCGATAATCGCCTGCGGGGCAATATTTGGTTACATAAAAAGTACTCAAAAGCGTGATTTATCTCACATTAGCACGATAAAATACATTGGCGAAGAAAAATTTATGTTGCTTGACATAAACACTAGACGTAATCTTGAAATTATGGAAACCTTGCGTGATAGACGTAAAAAAGGTTCATTGCTCAATGTTATGGATAAAACTAGAACATCCATGGGTGCACGACTTATAAAGTCTTGGATAGAACAGCCTTTGTATGATGCAAAGCAAATTAACTTAAGATTAGATGCTGTAGAAGATTTATGCTCAAAAATAATTTTAAGAGATAATTTAACAACAATTTTAAATAAATGTAATGATATAGAAAGAATTAGCGGAAGAATTTCATATAATAATTTTACACCAAAAGACTGCAAAAGTTTATGTGAAAGTTTGTCGCTACTGCCTTCAATTAAAGCGTTAATAGAACCTTGCAACGCTCAATTTATCAAAGATGTTTATAAAGATATTGATGATTATTCAGATATAGTAACAACACTAAGAAGTGCAATAGTCGATAATCCACCAGCACTAACAAATGTGGGTGGCATCTTTAATTCAGGATACTCGAAAGAACTTGATGAATATAAATTTGCTCGTGACAATAATCAGAAGTTAATTTCAGAATATGAAGCAAAGCAAAGAAATATAACTGGCATTAAAAACCTAAAAGTGGCTTATAACAAGGTTTATGGTTACTATATAGAAATCAACAAGCAATTCATATCAAATTTGCCACTTGAATACATTAGGAAACAAACCGTAGCAAATAATGAAAGATATATTTCGGAAGAATTAAAAGATTTAGAAGAAAAACTTTCTACAGCAGAAGAAAAATCTATAAAACTTGAACAAAAGTTATTTAATGATATTCGTGAAGGACTTTTAACAAAAGTTGTATCGTTACAAAAATCATCAAACGCAATTGCAAGACTTGATTGCATATTGTCGTTTGCACAATTGGCAATTAAAAACAATTATACAAAACCTAAAATCAACAACAAATTAACTACTATCAATATAATTGACGGAAGGCATCCTGTAGTTGAAGAATTATCAAAAGATGAATTTATTCCAAACGATACTCATCTTGACGAAAATGAAAGTAGGACAATGATAATCACTGGTCCAAATATGGCGGGAAAAAGTACATACATGCGACAAGTTGCACTTATCACTTTAATGGCTCACATGGGTTCATTTGTTCCCGCAAAACAAGCAGAAATTGCACTCACAGATAGAATTTTTACTAGAGTTGGTGCAAGTGATGACTTAGCATTAGGGCAATCAACATTTATGGTTGAAATGTCCGAAGTTGCAAATATATTACAAAATGCAACAGATAAAAGTTTGATTGTATTAGATGAGATAGGGCGGGGAACCAGCACTTATGATGGTCTTAGTATTGCCTGGGCGGTAGTGGAGTACTTATCCAATAATATGCATGCTAAAACACTCTTTTCTACACATTATCATGAACTAACAGAACTTGAAAACTTTCTTCCGGGTGTAAAAAATTATAAAATAACAGTAAAGGAAATAAATGGTCATATTGTATTTTTAAGAAAAATAGCAAGAGGCGGTGCATCAAGAAGTTTTGGTATAGAGGTCGCGGCTCTGGCAGGAGTTCCAGAACAAATCATTCAAAGAGCAAAAGAAATATCAAATATGCTTGAACAAAATGATACAACAAAAACTCTAGCTTTAAACACTACAATAGATAAAGATGATGCCAAAGAAAAGGATATTAGATATACAGAGGTGATTGGTATATTAAAAGATATTGATATTAATAGACTTACACCAATCAGTGCATTTGAAATAATCGCTGATTTAAAAAATAAGATAAAATAGGAGTTAAACTATGGCAGATATAAAAGTTCTAGAAAAATCTGTTTGGTCAAAAATTGCAGCAGGTGAAGTGGTAGAAAAACCAGCGTCCATTGTTAAGGAACTAGTAGAAAATTCAATTGATGCCGGTGCTAAAAATATAGTTATTGAAATCATCGAGGGCGGAACTAAACTAATATCAGTCACAGATGACGGCTGTGGTATTAAAGCAGACCAGATTGAAACTGCTTTTTTGCCACATGCTACAAGCAAACTTTTAACTATTGAAGATTTAAGTACTTTAAAATCTATGGGTTTTCGAGGTGAAGCACTTGCAAGTATTGCTGCTGTTTCAAAAGTGGAACTTATATCAAAAACAAAAGATAGCGAAATCGGCTCAAAAATAATTTTAGAGGGTGGAGAAAAATTAGATTTTACTGAAATTGCGAGCAATACAGGTACAAAAATATCGGTTACTAGTTTATTTTATAACACTCCTGCTCGTGCTAAATTTTTGAGAAAAACAAAGACAGAAGAGAATGATATAACCAATTATGTTGAAAAACTAATGTTGTCACATTGCAACATAAACTTTAAATATATTGTAGACAGCAAAATTATATATAATACTACTAATTGTGATTTACTCGACATTATATACACAATATACGGTTCTGAAATATCTTCCAATATGATTGAGGTTAATTATCAAAAAGGTGATTACAAAATTAGCGGATATATATCATCACCAGTAGTCGCAAAAAGTAATAGGACTTATCAATCTCTTTTTGTCAATAATCGTTATTGTTTAAACACAACTATTTCCGCAAGCATAGCAAATGCATATGATACTTTCTTAATGAAGGGAAAGTTTCCTGTTTACGTGTTATTTCTAAATATGCCAACTGATAGTTTAGATGTCAATGTTCATCCAAATAAACTAGAAGTCAAATTTGAAAATCAGCAACAAATATATATGCTTTTTAATAATGCAGTTTTTGAGGCACTTTCTAGACAAACTCATATAAAGGATGGACTAGCATTTAATCATGTTGAAGATACTCAATCCCAAATTACTACACCAAAAGAACAAGTTGAAAATGATACTTTAGCAAATTTAAAAACTGGTGGTATCAGTTTTGAAAGCCAGCAAGCATATGAAAACACTTTTAAAGATTTTTGGGAGAATAAACAAGATAATAATTTAAAATTTTCACAAAGTTTCGTTCCGCTTGAAGTCGCTATCGAAAAAGACACACCACTGCAAGATTTCAAAGAAGATAAGAATTTTAAACCTTTAAATGAACAGGCAGAACAAATAAAATATGAAAGCCTTTTTAGTCCACAGAGAATAATTGTTGGTGTTGCATTTGAAACTTATATAATTGTTCAAGAAGGTGATAATTTGTATTTTATTGACCAGCACGCCGCACATGAACGCCAATTATTTGACAAATTTATGGAACAAGCAGAGAACAACGATATAGAAGTTCAGCAACTTTTATTGCCTTACATTCTTAGGGTCAATGATAGAGAATATTCATTTTTAGAAGATAATACTGCTATTTTGAAAAGTTATGGTTTTGATATGTCTTCATTTGGACATAATACTTTTAAAATAAACAGTATTCCTATGCTCTTAAATGATATTAACTTAAAAGATTTCTTTGATGAAATTTTACATAATCTTGACGGACTTATAAAAAAGCCACATGAAATACTTCGTCATGAGTTCGCTACAATGGGTTGTAAAGCAGCAATAAAGGCAGGGTATAAGCTTTCTGAAAAAGAAATAAATATTTTGCTTGATACATTAAAAAATCAAAAAACAACTCTCCTTTGTCCTCATGGCAGACCAATAGTAGTAACTTTTGACAAAAAACAATTAGAAAAGATGTTTAAAAGGATTGTTTAGTGAAACCAATAATTTTATATGGTCCAACTGGGGTTGGAAAAACAAAATTATCTATTAACTTAGCAAAAAAATATAATGCCGAAATAATTTCCTGTGATTCTATGCAAATTTATAAATATCTAGACATTGGAACGGCAAAAATTAAAAAATCGGAAATGCAGGGAATCAAGCATTATTTAATTGATTTTATCGAACCAAATCAAAATTACAGTGTTTATGATTTTGTTAACGATTGTAAGCATACTATGCAGGAAATTTTCTCAAAAGGTAAAAACGTCATAATTGTTGGTGGTACTGGCTTGTATATCAAGGCTTTAATAGAAAATTATAATCTTGGCAATACAAAAGCACATGATGAAGTTAGACAAAAACTTGCAAATTTAGATAACAATCAATTATGTGACATTATTATTAACAATGGTAAACTTTTAAAACAAGAAGATAAAAACAATCGTGCTAGAATTTTAAGATATACTGAACTTGCTTTAACAAACTCACACATTGGGAAAAATGATGAAAGTGACAAATATTTATTATTTGGACTTGTGTGTGATAGAACAAAACTTTATGAAAAAATAAATAAAAGAGTAGACGATATGATAAGTCATGGTTTACTTGAAGAAACAAAGATAATATTTTCTAAATATGGTGAAAATATTCAATGTTTTAAAGCCATTGGTTATAAGGAAATACTACCATATATTAAAGGGCAAGAAGATTTACAAACTTGCATTGATTTAATTAAACAACATTCTCGAAATTATGCAAAGCGACAATTTACTTTTATGAATCAATTTAAAAGTATGATAAAAATTGATGTAACTAACAAAAATTATTTCAATGAAATATGTGATTTTATTGATAAAAGTTAAAAAAACAAGTAAGTAATATACTTGTTTTTTTTAATTGGTAGAAGTAAACCACAAGCACTGCTTGTGGTTTACTTCTACCAACAAAAAAACACCACAATGTTGGTGTTTAATTAGGTGGTGGGCAGGGATGGATTCGAACCATCGAAGGCGAAGCCGACGGATTTACAGTCCGTTGCATTTGACCGCTCTGCAACCTACCCAAATTGGAGCTAGTGATTGGAATCGAACCAACAACCTGCTGATTACAAATCAGCTGCTCTACCGTTGAGCCACACTAGCAAGTCTTAGTAGTCTTTATGAGAAAACCAACAAACTCGAACTACTAATTGAAGTTGGGAAAGTGTAATGGGAATGAAATGTTGATTTTTTTGATGTCCCGATAGGGCACATCTGGTGCCGCGGGGCGGAATCGAACCACCGACACAAGGATTTTCAGTCCTTTGCTCTACCGACTGAGCTACCGAGGCAAATTGGCGATCCGGATGGGATTCGAACCCACGACCTCTAGCGTGACAGGCTAGCGTTCTAACCAACTGAACTACCGAACCATATTATTTGCGGGTATTGGTGGGTCTTCAGGGACTCGAACCCCGGACCGACCGGTTATGAGCCGGTTGCTCTAACCAACTGAGCTAAAGACCCACAATGGTCGGGGTGAAGAGACTCGAACTCCCGGCCCCATGGTCCCAAACCACGTGCGCTACCAACTGCGCTACACCCCGATATCTTGCGACTTTAATATAGTATTATAACTTTAAAACAAAGTCAAGCATTTTTTTAAAAAATTTCAATTGTTTTTTATCTCCAAATTCGACCTCTTTAGACAATGTATTATATTTTGTTACAAATCTATTTTGTTACAATATAAAACAAGGAGGCATTTTATGCAGATTAAACACAGAGTTTATGAAAATACACTATATGTTGTACTCAGCGGAGAACTCGACGAGCATTCAGCGTACAGTGCAAGAATTGGACTGGACGAAATATTTGACATGCCAAAATTTAAACAAATTATTATAGATTTGTCAGAATTAGATTTTATGGATAGTACTGGTATTGGTGTTTTAATTGGTAGGTATAAAAGAATGAAAGATAAAAACATTCCAATATTTATATGCAACCCTTCAAGTCACGCAGAAAGAATATTTAAAATGACAGGTTTATATGACATTATGCCAAAAATTTCTTAAAAGGAGAAGATATGAAATTATTAAATGAAATGGAATTAAACTTTAAGGCTTTATCAATAAATGAGGGTTTCGCAAGATCTTGTGTTGCAGCATTTTGTGTACAGGCTAATCCAACATTGGATGAAATAACAGATATAAAAACAGCAGTTTCAGAAGCAGTTACTAACTGTGTTGTACACGCATATCCAAGTTTACCAGGAAATGTTTGTATCAAGGTAAAATTATATGAAGAGAGTGTAGATATTGAAGTTATAGATAATGGAATAGGTATAGAAGATTTTTCAAAAGCACGTGAACCATTTTATACTTCAAAACCAAATGAAGAAAGAAGTGGAATGGGTTTTTCTGTTATGGAAAGTTTTATGGACAATTTAGAACTTAAAAACAATGTAGACTCTGGACTTATTGTCAAAATGCAAAAGTTTTTTCACAAACGTGCAAAAGTAGCCGTAGGGGAGTAAAGTGTTAGACCAAAATACTACACTTGAACTTATAACCAAAGCGAAAAAAGGTGATGAAAGTGCAAAAACAAAACTATTTGAAGAAAATTCTCCACTTATTAAAAGTGTTATAAAAAGATTTTTGCACAAAGGCATTGAATATGATGACTTATACCAAATTGGAACAATAGGTCTTTTAAAAGCCATAAATAACTTTGACGAAAAATTTAATGTTAAATTTTCAACATATGTTGTACCTATGGTAATTGGTGAAATAAAGCGCTTTATGCGCGATGATGGAGCTATTAAAGTATCTAGGACAATTAAAACATTGAATTTAAAAATAAGGAAATATATTGAAGAATTTAACAGAGAAAATTATAGGAAACCCACTCCACAAGAGATAGCAAAAAAATTTGATATTGACGAAACAGAGGTAATATTTACAATGGATTCAGCAGCCATGCCTATATCGATTTACACACCATTTGAAGATGACTCAAAAAGTTTACTTTTGATTGATAGACTGAATCCAGATAACTCACACGAAAAAATGCTTGATAATATCATGCTTAAAGAAGTATTAAAATCTTTGGATAAAAGGGATAAGAAAATAATACTCTTAAGATTTTTTAGAGATAAAACTCAAAGTGAAATTGCCAAAGTTCTTGGTGTTTCTCAGGTGCAGGTAAGTAGACTTGAAAATAAGGTTTTAGAAAAAATAAAGGATAAACTTAGTGTAATGTAAAAAGTGGACATTATAAAGTTCACTTTTCTTTTTTTACTCTTTCAATTATTGGTTTTTCATATTCTATATCATCATTATTTTCATCATCATCTTCTTCATCATTATATGGTTTATAAGTATCAATATTTCTATAAGTTCCGAAAGTATCAATATTTGGAAGATATGGATTATATCTTCCATAAGGTGAATAAGGGTATCCGCCATATCCATAGCCACCATAACCACGACCTCCCATATAACCACCATAACCGTAATATGGATTATTCATACCATAACCAGCACCATTATATCCATATCCGTAACCATAATTATTGGCGTTTTCGTTGTTCTGTGTATTTTTTCTATTTTGTTTGTTTTTGTTATTATTTATTGCATTTTCATATGTGTCAATATTTGAAAATGATTTAGAAACACTTTCTGCTTCGCCACTTGGGCGATAAATACCATAAAGTGTATCGTAAAGACTGTTCATTGAGTTATTTATATTTTCAAGATAAGTGTTTTTTGTCTGTAGTGATGAACATAGTCTGGTATACTTTGAAGTCAATTGTTCCACGTTTCTTGTGTAATTTCTTTTCAAAGATAAAGTAGAATTTAATTCGTTTGTTACATCATCTCTTGTAATCATCAATCTATTTACATTCATCAAAATATTATTACAAATGTCATCAATTGAATTATTTGTATCATTTGAAAGTTTAGATTTATTTGAGTCTATAAGTTTACTAATGGTGCGGATATCATCCATATTGGCATCGATTTCTAATAAAATATCATTTGTATCGTTATTTAAGTCTATTGCGTTATGTGCTTCATTACTTAGTTTTAAAATATTATTTATAAAACTGTCCATAACATATGAACCGCTAGTAAATGTTGCTCCATCATAACCAGTACCTGTATTATCTTCGTCCATTATATTATCTATTAAAAGAATATCGTTAGAAATTGTATCCATACTTTCTACGAGATTTTGAACTTTGTCTATAGTGGTATTTACTTTGCTTAATGTTTTCATAGATGCATCTTGACAAGCAGTAAGGGTGACAATAGATAAAACAAGCATTAAACAAACCAAAATTTTTTTCATATTTCCTCCGTTATTAGTTTTTGTAATTTAGATAAAATTATGTATATCTCGTTTATTTGATAAAATAATGTCAATAACTGATTTGGAGGATTTTATGCAAGAACAAGAACGCAATATAAGATACAACGCATATGTTGAAGCCAAAATTGCAAAAACTCATGCTTGGCCAAGCCTTTTTAACTCATTTTGGGTTGGAGGACTAATTTGTACTTTTGGTCAACTATGTAATGACTTAATATTACTTTGGTTTCCAAGCGTTTCAACTCAAAGTGCATGGGCATATACATTGATAATACTGATCTTTTTAGCATCATTTTTAACTGGTCTTGGTGTATTCGACAAAATAGGTGCATTTGCAGGTGCTGGAACAATTGTGCCAATTACTGGATTTTCTAACTCAATCGCAAGTCCAGCAATTGAATTTAAAAACGAGGGAATAATATTTGGCATGTGTGCAAAGATGTTCATAATAGCAGGTCCAGTTATTGTATCTGGGACAGTTGCAAGTATGATTGTTGGGTTAATATATTTGTTTTTGTAAGGTGATTATGGAAAGGAAAAGAGGAAATCAAACAGTATTTTTTAATAACAAACCAAAGATAATCGGACACTATAGTATAGTTGGTCCAAAAGAAGGAAAGGGACACCTTAGAAAGTATTTTAGCCAAATAGAAGAAAAAGACGATTTTTTTGGACAGAAAACCTATGAAAAAGCAGAAAGAGTGATGATTGAAAGAGCACTAGATGGTGCCATAAAAAGTGCAAATGCAAAGTATAGTGATGTCCATTTATTTATGGCAGGTGATTTATTAAATCAAATAATAAGTTCAAGTTATGCTGCACGTTCTTTTGATATTCCATATGTAGGGGTATTTGGTGCATGTTCTACTATGGCAGAATCACTTGCACTAAGTGCTTGTCTAGTTGACGGCGGACATTTTGATACAATAGCATGTGCAACATCAAGTCATTTTTCCACTGCTGAAAGACAATTTAGGTTTCCTTTGGAACTAGGTAATCAACGTCCGCCGACTTCACAATGGACTGTAACCGGTTCAGGTGCAGATGTTGTTTCAATAAAAGGGAATGGTCCAAGAATAACTTCGGCAACTTTTGGCAAAGTAACAGACTTTGGAATAAACGATGTAAATAATATGGGTGCTGCTATGGCACCTGCGGCAATGAACACTTTAATTGCTCATTTTAAAGATACAAATACTACACCTGATGATTATGATTTAATTTTATCTGGAGATTTAGGTAAGTTAGGCAGTGAAATACTCATCGACCTTATGGAAGATCAAGGATATAAACTTGGTTTGAATTATAAAGACTGTGGACAAATGATATTCAAAAGGAATCAAAATGTACTGATGGGTGGTAGTGGTTGCGGATGTAGTGCTACAGTTTTTAATTCTATCATAATGAAAAAATTGATAGCAGGAGAGTATAAAAAAGTACTATTTATGGCAACTGGTGCTTTACTTAGTACAACGAGTTCACAGCAAGGGGACACTGTTCCAGGTATAGCACACGCAGTGGTAATAGAAGGAGTAGAAAAATGAATGAATGGTATGTGTATTTAATTGTATTTGCTACCGGCGGACTAATATGTTTTTTGGGACAAATTTTGATAATAAAAACAAAAATGACATCAGCAAGAATTTTGGTGACATTTGTTGTCTTGGGAGTTGTTCTTGAGGCAATTGGCATTTTTGATCCTATAAGTGAATTTTGTAAAGCAGGTTTAAATGTTCCCATTATCGGGTTTGGCGCATCACTTGCAAAAGGAGCAATTAGTGCGGTTAAATCAAACGGCATTTTAGGAATATTTACAGGAGGTTTAACTGCCACTGCAGGAGGCATTGCTGCCGCTATATTCTTTGCATTCATATTTGGAATTATATTTAGAGCAAAAACAAAGAAATTGTAGAAAGTTAAAATTTTGGTGCATATAGATTATTATATGGCACATATAAATAACAGAATAAAAAGGAAAATGCCAATAAAATTTAAAATTGGCATAATTGTTTGCATACTGTTAATAATTGTTCTTTTTATATTTGTTTATTTAAATTATGTTGTAAACCCAGTTATAATTGAATTTTCAACAGCACAAACACGTTCTCTTTCACAAAAAGCGGTTGAAGAAGCCGTTTATCGTACTATAAATTCTGGTATTGTTTATAATGAACTTATTACTATAAATAGAGATGAAAATGGCGACATAATGTATATAAGTACCAATTCACTACAAATCAACTTGCTTGCAAGAGAACTTGTAAAAAACGCACAAGTTCAATTAGAAAATATGGGTGAAAAAGGTATAGATGTGCCTATTGGAACATTTACAGGAATGCCTATATTAGTTGGACGAGGTCCAGAGATAAACATAAAATTACTCCCAATTGGAAGCATATCCTGTCGATTTAGTTCAGAGTTTATAGAAGCGGGCATAAACCAAACAAACCATAAAATTTATTTGACTGTAACAACTAATGTATCAATAATATTGCCAACAGCAAATCAAACAATTCAAACAACGACGCAATTAATGATTGCAGAAAGTATCATTGTCGGAAAAATACCAGACACTTATCTTAATTCTTCATCAATTGACGATATGTTAAACTTGGTCCCTTAAAAGTTTTTTGAAATCATCAGGAAAGGGAATACTTAAATTAACAGTCATACCACTTGGCATTTGAAATGACATCTCTTTACAAACCAAAGCAGTGTGAGAGATTAGATCAGATTTTTCTCCATATAATGCATCCCCAAGAAGTGGGTGACCTATAGATGATAAATGTACTCTTATTTGGTGAGTTCTGCCATGCTCCAAAGTAATTTTTAAACAGCAATAACCATTGAAATTTTGTACTACTTGAACATGTGTAGTGGCAGGTTTTCCATTTGTAGAAACCACTCGTTTATTGACATTATAGCCGTCATTGTTAATTAAAGTGTCTATATTTTTATTGATGACAACATCACTTTCAATATTTCCGACGCATAAAGCATAATAAACTTTTTTTACTGCATTAGGCTTATTTAAATAGTTACTAATCAAACTATTCTTAGCAACCAGTACTATTCCTGATGCTTCTTTATCTAATCTATTTATTATTCTTACAACGAAGTTTTCTTTTTCATATCTTGCTACAAGAGCCCCTGATAAATTATATAAAAAATGTGACCTAGAAGGCATTGTCGCCAACATACTTGGCTTGTTTATTGCAATCACATCTTCATCTTCATATACAATATCTAGTGGTATTATGCAAGGACATATCATTGTTTTTGTGTTCGGGTTGATATTTACAGATATTATATCTCCATCTTTTACAGTAGTATCACTATTGCATGACACTCCATTTAATTTAATAAACCCAAACTCTTTTCTTAAATTTTTTAGATAGTTTTCACTATAACCATTTTTGCGAAGAAAAGAATAAATTGTTTGTTTTGGTGTGGAAGTATTGACCACTATATCTTTATATTTGATTTCCATACCTAAAGAATATACAACTTTTACATTAAAATTGCAAAATGATTGACAAACTTTTATGTATATGTTATCTTTTTGATGTTTTTGAAAAACGATGATGAAAGACTAGTAATTGCATTAATGGCAAACAGAGATGAAAATTCGTGGCTGAGAGATTTTCTTTGCATATGTGCAATGAATTCACTTTCTAGTTGCCAACTGAAATGGTAGTAGGATTGGTCGGGAGATCCCGTAACAGATCAAATGAGTGTGCTTTGCATAACTTAGGTGGTACCGTGGCACTTTGCCGCCCTAAGATTTGCAAAGTTTTTTATTTTAAGGAGAATTTTATGGTAGAACAAATAAATCAAATGCGTGCTGAAGCAAATGGTAAGATTGACGCTTGCACAAACTTAAAATCTTTAAATGATATTAGGGTTGAGTATCTTGGAAAACAAGGAAAACTTACTAATCTTTTGCATTCCATGAAGGATATCAACAAAGAAGATAGACCTAAAGTTGGGCAACTTATAAATTTGGCAAGAGAAGAAATAGAAAATAAATTAAAAAATTTGCAAATTAAACTAAACGAAAAAGTGCTTGAAGAAAAGATGTCAAAAGAGAAAATTGACATAACAGAACCTTCTAAAATAATTGAAAAAGGGGAAATACATCCCTTGCATAAAGTATTTGATAAACTAATTGATGCTTGTGTTGCAATGGGCTTTACTGTGATTACAGGACCAGAAGTTGAATATGACTATTACAACTTTGAAGCCCTAAATGTACCAAAAGATCACCCAGCACGAGATATGCAAGATACATTCTTTATAACTGACAATATTTTGCTTCGCTCTCAAACATCGTCTGTTCAAGTTAGAGCAATGCAATCAATGAAACCACCATTTAAAATTGTCAGCCCAGGTAGAACATACAGAGCAGACAGTGATGCAACCCATAGCCCAGTTTTTCACCAATTTGAAGGGCTTGTAGTGGATGAAAATGTTTCAATGATAGATTTAAAATCTATGCTCACCGAACTACTCAAAATGCTTTTTGGAGAAAATACACAAATTAGATTTAGACCGTCATATTTCCCATTCACAGAACCAAGTGTAGAAGTTGATGCAACTTGTCCATCTTGTGCAGGAAAAGGCTGTAGACTTTGCAAAAATACAGGTTATATGGAACTTCTAGGTGCAGGTATGGTCAATCCAAAAGTACTTGAAATGAGTGGAATAGATAGCAACAAATATTCAGGCTTTGCTTTTGGTCCAGGGGTTGATAGGCTTGCAATGGTAGTCAATAAAATTCCTGACCTTAGAATGATGTTTGAAAATGATATTAAATTCTTGGAACAGATGAAATAGGAGAAGAGTATGAAAGTAACATTAAAATGGCTTAAAGATTTTATTGATATAGATTTATCTCCAGAGGAACTTGCAGAAAAGTTGACAAATTCTGGCAATGAAGTCGAGGAAATCATATATCAAGATAGATATTTAAAAAATGTTGTTGTAGGCAAAATTCTAGAAATAGAAAAACATCCTAATGCCGACAAACTTGTTGTTTGCAAAGTGGATATAGGAGAAATTACACAAATAGTAACAGCAGCAACGAATATAAAGGTTGGTGACAAAGTTCCCGTTTCACTTCCAGGAGCAAATTTGGCTAATGGTATTCATATTGAGAAATCAAAATTGCGTGGAGTGGAATCAATTGGTATGTTTTGTTCCATCGAGGAACTTGGCGTAACAGATTATGATGGAGAAGCCAATGGCATAATGATTTTGGATGACGATGCTGTAGTCGGTGAACCAATCGCAAAAGCGTTACTCATGGATGATGTCATTTTTGATATAAATGTAACTGCAAATAGACCAGACTGTATGAGTATTATCGGTATCGCACGAGAGATAAGCGCTCTCACAAAAAAACCACTGAAAAAACAAGATTTGTATTATGAACCTTGCAATGACGATGATATTGCAAATTATATCGATGTTATTGTAGAAAATGAAGAATTATGCCCAAGATATATGGCTTGCGCCGTTAAAGATATAAAAATTGAAAAATCTCCTAAGTGGCTTAGAGCAAGGCTGGTATCGGTAGGAATAAAACCAATAAATAACATAGTAGATATAACAAATTATGTTTTAGTTGAATATGGTCAACCTATGCATGTTTTCGACTATAAATATCTTGAAGGTAAAAAAATAATAGTAAGACCCGCAAGGAACGGAGAACACATTTTGGCATTGAACCACAATGAATACAATCTAGATGATTCAAACCTTTGTGTTTGTGATGCAGTAAAACCAGTTGTAATTGCTGGTATTATAGGAGGAATGAATAGTTGTGTTGAATCAACAACCACAACAACCATTTTTGAAAGTGCATGTTTTGATAGGGCAAGCATAAGAAGAACTAGCAGGAAAATCGGTGTTAGAACAGATTCTACTGCAAGATTTGAAAAGGGTGTTGATTGTTCTCTTCAACCACTTGGAATGGAAAGAGCATTAAATTTAATTTACCAATTAAAAGCAGGAAAAATAGTAAAAGGCAAAATTGATACAATCAAGGAGCAACCAAAAGATAAAACTTTGACTTTTTCATTATCTAAAATATATAAACTTCTTGGAATTGAGATTCCAAAAAATGATGTGATTGACATTTTAAACAACCTTGGAATAAAATCATCCATACAAAACGATGAATTAACATGCATTGTTCCATATTTTAGACAAGATATAGAGCGTTATTCTGATATTGCAGAAGAAATAATACGTATTTATGGCTATTCAGTTTACGACAAAATTGACGCGAAACCACTAAGTGGCACAAGTGTCACAATAGGAAAACATGATAAAGTTTTATATCTCGCAAGGAGCCTAAAAAAACAATTATGTTCATATGGTTTTTACGAATGCGTAAACTTTTCAATTTGTTCAATAGATGATAGAGATAAATTACTCATAAATCCAAACGACAAGTTGTATAACATGATAAAAATTGCCAATCCAATAAGTGAAGATATCGGCTATCTTCGTACAACAATGGCAAATTCCATGTTTAATACAGTGGCGTATAATTTATCAAGAAAAAATTCAGATTTCCGTTTATTTGAAGTTGGTAGGGTATATTTACCAAATGAATTGCCTTTAAAACAGTTACCAGAAGAAATAAATATTCTTTCATTTTGTAGTGTTTACAAAAATGATGATTTCTTCGTATTTAAAGGTATTATAGAAAACTTACTAAGAGATTTTGATTTGCCATATTATCTAGAGTATTCAACAAAAAGTTATCTTCATAGTGGAATGAGTGCGGATATTATAGATAGAAGAACAAATACTTGCATCGGTAGTTTTGGAAAAGTTCATCCAAAAGTTATTGAAAATTTTGATTTGGCACAAAACACTTATTATGGTGAATTGAATTTAGACATTTTAACAAATTGTCCAGAGAAAAAACATAGTATACAAACTATTTCTAAATTCCCATATGTAGATAGAGATTTGGCTATAGTGTGCGATGAAAGTGTAACTATTAGTGAGATTTTGCAATGCGTCAAAAAATCTTGTGGTAAATTTTATCATAGTGCAAAAGTTTTTGATATTTATAGAGGTGCTGAATTAAACAACAAGAAAAGCGTAGCCTTTTCAATTAAACTTGAAAGCAAAGATAAAACCCTTACTGATGAAGAAATTAACCAAATCATAAACAAAATTTTAAAAGACTTAGAATTTAAGTTAAAAGCGGTGCTTAGATGATATATCTTGATAATGCATCTACAACACAAATGTCCACAAAAGCACTTGAAGTCTATAAAAAATATGCGATAGATGATTTTTATAATCCATCAGCCGTTTATGATAAAGCAGTTAAGATTAATAATGATATTCACTCCGCCAAAGAAAAAGTTAAAAGTGTACTTGGTGCACCTTATGGAGAAGTAATCTTTACATCAACTGCAACAGAAGCCAACAATTTGGCAATTTTTGGATGCCTAAAATCTAACTTTAAAAAAGTCGTTTTATCTTCTGCAGAGCATGCTTCGGTATACAATGTTGGAAAAAAACTTGAAGAACGAGGCATAAATGTTGAATACTGTCCGCTGCAACAAAATGGTGAAATAGATTATAATGAATTAGAAAATATTTTGGATGAGAATACCAATTTGATATCAATAATTCATGTAAGCAATGAAACCGGTGCTATTAATAACTTAAAGAAAATAAATGAAATAAGAAATAGAAAATGTAAAAATGCTATATTTCACGCAGATGGCGTTCAGGCTTTTTCAAAAGTTAATGTCAATTTAAGTTATTTTGGCGTAGATATGTACACAATAAGTTCGCATAAGATTTTTGGACCAAAAGGAATTGCATGCTTATATGTTAATAAGGGAATAAATTTAAAACCTCAAATTTTTGGTGGTGGACAGGAAGACAATATTCGCTCTGGTACAGAAAATGTACCAGCAATAATGGCATTTATGTCGGCTATTGATGAAATTGGCGACATAAACAAAAATTATGAATATGTGAATAAATTAAGGAATGCATTCATTTCAAATTTAAAAGACACTGCAGTAAAAATTAACGAGTCAAAAAATAATTCACCTTATATTTTAAGTTTATGTTTTCCAGGCGTAAACGGAGAGACTTTAGTCCATATGATGGAACAAAATCAAATTTATATAAGCACTGGTAGTGCATGTTCAAGTCATAGGTCAGGTAATAGAGTACTTAGTGCCATGTCTTTACCAGACAATCTTGTTAAAGGTTGTGTTAGAATTAGTTTTTCTAAACACAATACCATTGATGAAGTAACTTTCGCTTCAAAAACACTTAAAGATTGCTATTTAAAGTTAGTAAATACACTGAGGTAAAAAATGAATAATGTTATTCTTCTTCGTTTTGGAGAATTGTATTTAAAGGGGAAAAACAGGGGTTATTTTGAAAAAACACTAATCTCTAATATTAAACATAGTTTAAAAACTTTGCCATGTATGGTAGAAAAGAGCAATGGCAGATATTTTATTACACATTATGATGAAATGCAGGAAATACAATTAATTGACAAGTTAACTAAGGTATTTGGACTTGTATCATTATCAAGAGCGGTTGAAATTCCAAGTGATATAGATGAAATAATAAACTATGTGTCCAACTTAAACATAAATTCAAAAACATTTAGAGTTTCAGTAAATAGGGCAGATAAAAATTTCCCAATAAAATCCAATGATTTTGAAAAACAACTTGGTAGCATAATACTTAAAAAGAATAAAGATTTAAAAGTAGATTTAAAAAATTTTGAAACCGAAGTTATGGTTGATATTCGAGAAAATGGCAACACATACATTTCAACAGATAAAATTAGTTGTGCTGGTGGTATGCCATTATCCACAGCAGGCAAAGGACTTTTACTTCTTAGTGGAGGCATAGACAGTCCAGTTGCTGGTTATATGATAGCAAGAAGAGGATTAAGTTTATCGGCAGTACATTTTTATAGTTTTCCATATACGAGCGAACAAGCAAAACAAAAAGTTATAACACTTGCGAATAAGCTTACTGATTATGTTGGACATATCACGCTTTATATGTGCAAATTCACACATATACAAGAAGAAATTCATAAGCATTGTGCACCAGAATATATGATTACAATAATGCGAAGATTTATGATGAAAATCGCTGCCAAACTATGTAAACAATATAATCTAAAGGCGATAATAACTGGCGAAAATTTAGGACAAGTTGCAAGCCAAACCGTTGAAAGTATGACAGTTACAAATTTTGCACAAACTGAATTTCCTATATTTAGACCGCTTATAGGTTTTGATAAACAAGATATTACTTCAATTGCAGAAAAAATAGGTACTCTTGAAACATCAATTTTGCCATATGAAGATTGTTGTACAGTATTCTTACCTAAAAATCCTATCATTAAGCCTAAACTTGATAAAGTTGTTTATGAAGAGAATAAACTTAACATAGATTCACTAATTGATGAGGCACTCAAACAAATTGAAATTTTAGAAATTTAAAATTTCGGTTGACAAGACTGCATAAAGTAAACTAAACTTATATTGTTGATTAAAATTAGCGATAAATTTAGTCGAACATATATAAAAGAGGTAAAAAATAATGAACAATTTTATTAGTGCACTATGTGCAGTTAGTACAATTGTTTCTGTTTTTATCGGTATTGGTGCATTAATAGTTGGTATTGTTGGTGGCTACTTTGCCACATATTTAATCAATACAAAAAAAATGGCGAAAGGCAAACAGAAAGCCGTTAAAATACTAGAAGAGGCATATGCTGAAGCCAAAACGGTAAAAAAAGAAGCAATTTTAGAAGCGAAAGAAGAAATTCACAAACAAAGGCTTGAGTTTGATAAAGAAGTAAAAGATAGAAGACTTGAACTTCAACGTACCGAAGATAGATTATCACAAAAAGAAGACTTTATTGATAAGAAAGATTTAAATTTAGATAAAAAACAAGAAGACCTTGAAAATCAGAAAAAAGTTCTAGATGACAAACTTTTAAAAGTCAATGACGAACTAGCAAAACAAGAAGAAATTAAAAAAGATATGATCAATCAACTTGAAAAAGTTGCATCCTTAAAGCGTGAAGAAGCTAAAGAAATATTAGTAAATTCAATGGTAGAAGACGCAAGAAAAGACGCATATAAATTGGTCAAAACTATAGAAGAAAATGCCACAAATGAAGCGCAAAAGAAAGCACAAAATATAGTAAGTCTTGCTATTCAAAAATGTGCAACAGACATGACAAGCGAAGTAACTGTAACATCTGTTGCAATCCCAAATGATGATATGAAAGGTAGAATTATTGGACGTGAAGGTAGAAATATTCATGCTATTGAAAATGCAACTGGCGTTGATTTAATTGTTGACGATACACCTGAATTAATCACAATTTCGTGCTTTGATCCTATTAGAAGGGAAGTTGCAAGACTAGCGCTTGAGAAACTTATTTTAGATGGCAGAATTCATCCAACAAGGATTGAAGAAATTGTACAAAAAGTTCAAAAGGATGTTGAACAAAGTATTAAAGAAGCGGGAGGAGAGGCAGTTGAGGACGCGGGAATATACAATATGCATCCAGAACTTGTGAAAATTTTAGGTAGATTAAAATATAGGACAAGTTATGGACAAAATGTATTAAAACATAGTCTAGAAACATGTTATATTGCGGGTCTTTTGGCTGCAGAAGTAGGAGCGGATGTAAAAATCGCTAAACGTGGCGGACTATTACATGATATAGGAAAAGCATTAGACCACGAACTTGAAGGTACACATGTTTCTATTGGTGTTGATTTAGCTAAAAAATACAAAGAATCTCCAGAAGTTATTCATTGCATTGAAGCTCATCATTTTGGTGTTGAATTTCATAGTGTTGAGGCAATTCTTGTACAAGTTGCAGATGCAATATCCAGTTCAAGACCAGGGGCAAGACGTGAAACACTAGATACTTATGTAAAACGTCTAGAGAAACTTGAAGAAATTGCCAACTCATTTAATGGTGTTGAAAAGTCTTATGCAAT
Source organism: uncultured Clostridia bacterium (assembly GCA_944376845.1). Taxonomy (GTDB): domain Bacteria; phylum Bacillota; class Clostridia; order Christensenellales; family UBA1242; genus UBA5893. The sequence goes on from CALWDZ010000002.1 coordinate 24,404, forward strand.
TCAAGCAGGTAGAGAGGTTAGAATTATTGTTAAGCCAGAAGAAATTTCAGATGCAGATGCTATGTTCTTAGCAAAAGATGTGGCTAAAAAAATAGAAGACGAAATGGAATATCCTGGTCAAATCAAAGTCAATGTAATTCGTGAAAGCAGATTTCAAGAAATAGCAAAATAAAAACGGCAACATGCCGTTTTTATTTTTTATTTGATAGTTTAATAATCAAATAATTCACCAATGACCACAGTGGATACAAAGTTGTCATTATACTTGTATACAATAGAGTTGTTAAGTAACTAGATACATTATCTATTGTCAAACCAGCTAAGACATTTACTGAACATAAAACCAAAATTGTAATTATTGACAATGTCAATTGATATAGCCAATTGTAGCGCAGAACATTGGAAGTTAAAGTTATTGCATTTCGTTGTTTATAATATTTAAAAATATATAATGCATCTATCAAAACGAAAATCATTGGAATTATAAGATACAGAAAATTCCAGGAGGGTTGGGATGTTCTAAGTACACAGAACATAACAATAGATAAAATTATAGATAGGGCAGTAACGACACTAAATGAAACACAATTTAGCCAATTTATTTTAACATATTTTTGCATATTTGTTTTACTATTGTTTGTGTATGTACTAAATTTCAAGTTGATTTTTTTATAGTATTTCTCTAAATCATATAAATTTTTAATATTTTGATTTTGCCGAGAAACCGCTTCTTCGACATATTCGTCATTATAAGGTTGTTCTAGTCCAGTGTTTTCTTCAACAATTTGCGATTGTTCCTCGTCTTGTTCGTTTAGTTTCTCTTTCTTTAACTTTTCATCTAAAAATGATGTATAATTTTTTGTAATTTGTTCAAATCTTTCAGATGTAATTTTTCTTACTTTAGGTATATTTGTCTGTTCTGGACTACTGGTGATATATACTGCATCATCTTTCTTTTTTGGCTCTTCTTGTAGATGTGTTGGAGGTTCTTCTAGTGTTTTTAAAACAGTATTTTCATTATTAATGTCTTCATTTTTTTGTATCTCTAAATTTACAGAACCATCTAGATTTACAAAAGAAGAATCATCATTATCGAACTTAGTATTTTGATATATTGTTTCGTTAAATTCCTTATTCTCAATTTTTTCAACGCTTTCATTTGTATCCGTTTCTATAACGTTATCAAAACTGTTATTTATATTTTCTTGCTTGAAATTGTTTGTATATTCGATGTTTGACTGATTACTTATGTTATCATCAGGAATTGTTGGCATATCATTATCACGCATAGCCGATGCAAAACTTTTATTGTTTTTAGTTAAATTAAAAAATGCAGTTTTTATATCGATATTTTGATTTACACTGTAACTTTTAGCAACATAATTGGTTGTAATATCTTCTTGAGTAGATGAATTTGAGTTTCTAAGACTTGAAAGCATTTCTATTTTATCGCTTTCTTTTGTCTGTTTATATTCATCATCGGCTTCTTCACGAAGTTTTTTTACCTTATCAAATAATTCATCTGATGGTTCAGAAATAAGAGTAGGTGAGGTGAATAAATCATATTGAACAAAAGTTTTATTGGCAGGTTCTTTAACGACATCTTCTTGCTTTACTTCATTTTTTGTCATATCTACAAGATTGCCTTGTTGCAAAACCGTTGTTGCTTTATACATATTACTATTATTACTATTATTACTATTATTCGACGATGGCATATTTTTAATTGATAACAAAAACTCATTTAAATCAGTTTGCCATTTTTCTGCATACTTTTTACCATAGTCAGTAATAGAATAGTAGTGACGCCTACCTCCAATTTCACTATCACGCCAATATGAAGATATCAATCCTTGTTCTTCCATTCTTCTAAGACTACTATAAAGTGTTGGTTGTTTTATGACAACTTTGCCATCTGTTTTTTCTTTTACAACATCAATAATCTCATAGCCGTATTTATCATTGTCAAAAAGGGTAGATAGAATAATATTAGATAATTGTCCACGTGGTATTTCTTCTTTCAACATAAAAACTTCCTTTTCGACACAATTATAAAACTAAACAATGCTGAATGTCAATATTTTAGCGGTATTATGTTTTTGCATAGTATTAAATTTCGCTTTGCATAGTACCTAAAATGTAGTATTATAGTCCTATGCAAAACAAAATATATATAAAGAGAAGTAGTAGAAAAAGCATAGCATTAAAAATTGATAGTAACGGTAATATATTCGTATATTGTCCTTTAAGATATTCCACTGATAAAATCATCAATTTACTTCAAGAAAAAAAACAATGGATTCAAACACATCTACAAAGAGTACAAGTACAAAACGAAACAAACAAAGATTTTATCTCTTACAAAAAAATCTTAATATTAGGAAAAGACTATGATATCAAATGTTCTAATAATAAAATAAACATTGGAAATTTATATTCATTTGATTATTCAAAAGACTACATAGATGCTCTAAAAAAATGGCTTCAAAAAAGAGCAGGGGAAATACTTAAAACCAAGTTAGAATACTGGGCAAATATAATGAAAACCCCTTATAATAGGGTAGGTTTAACTTCAGCACGAAAAAAATGGGGTAGTTGTGATAATAAGCACATGATTCGCCTTAACTTTAGGTTGATAATGTTACCAATGGAATGTATTGACTATGTTTGTGTTCATGAATTGTCACATATTTTACAACTAAATCATAGTAAAAAGTTTTGGCAGAATGTAAGCAAATATATACCAAATTATAAAGAAATAAAAAAGAGTGTGTCGCAATATTCCTTTGTTTTAAAGTTATTTTAAACAAAATAATTTGATAGGGGACAAATTTATTAGTTTTACAATTTATAGAAATTATTCGCAAAAGGCAACTTTTGCGAATAATTGGGCTTATTTTCTAAATGTTTATAAGAATTTTGCCAAATATTTCAAAAAAGTCACAAAATCATAAATTGCTGATTGTGTTATCAAATTATCTTGATTTATTGTTTTTTGTTCATCCGTTATTGAATTAAAAGTTTGCATAGCACTGGCATTTATAAAATTTAAAAGTTTAATAAACATATCATATGGTTGATCTTCAAATAATTCATCTGGACAATTATAAAGTACACTTTCAAGTAATATTTGATTCAACGGCTTTAAATAAATGTTTCTATACAAACCATTAAAAATTCTCAGTGCAACAACAAAATTGTTATTTGTTCTTACCTTTTTATTTTCCAAATTTTTTTCTCTGTCCTTAAATTCTACATAAATCAATTTAAGTTTTATTTCATCAAATAATGTAAACTTTTCTCCATTAGAAAAACCAATAAAAAGATTAACATTCATACCCAAATCTTCATTACAAAGCAAAACAATCCCATAATTAGAAATATAAAGCATTGTTCTATCTGTGAATCTTTTTGCAAGTTCTTGCATAAGTTCACGTTTAAATGTTTGAAAATTATATTTGGATGGCGTTATATCATTAGTCGTTTTTTGATTTTGCTCTTGTTTCTTCTTTTTCCACCATCTTTTTTTTTGCTTATTTTGATTAGCGCTATTCCATGCTAATTTTAAACGATTAACAAATTTTTTGAAATAACTATGATTAAACTTTATCGTTCCAAGTTCAAGTTGTGGCGATTTAATACTCATAAAAATGTCCAAAGACGAATTTTGGGTTTCTGCATTATTCAAACACTCATTTATTATTTGACATTCATAATCAGTGACCACAGGACGTAAAGCACAAATATTTTGCATCGCTTCATCTAACACGCTAAGCATAATTTGATATGCATTTTGTGTGTATGTTGAATTTATTCCTCTAGCAAATGTTTCAATATATGATTTATCAAAAGAAAAAACTTGCTTCTTCATATAAATATAATAAACTTAAAGACACAAAATAGTCAAATTATTATTTACAACTTGTTTTGGTTTTGTTAAAATATAACTATGAATGATTTTTTAACTGAACGAAATCGAAAATGTCAAACAGGTATAAGCAAAAGTTTGCAAAAACTTCCAGATTATTGCTTAAATTTTTTCTTGTCTATTGAAAATTACACTTCACCTTTAACTAGATTAAATTACAGTAAGGACCTTGAAATTTTTTTCGATTACTTAGCAAAAAATATATTTCATAAAGATGCAACAAATATCACCTTTTCAGATCTTGAATCATTAAAAACACGTGATATTGAAATGTTTTTAAGTTATCTTACATACTATGATTATAACGGAAAAACATATCATAATGGCGAAAAAGGAAAAGCAAGAAAAATTGCTTCAATTAAAAGTTTTTTTAAGTACAACTTCAAAAATGACAATATAAAATATGATGTTGCTTCTAAAGTTGATACACCAAAAATTCATTGCAAAGAAATTATTAGGCTTGAAGTTGATGAAGTTGCAAAACTAATAAATGAAGCGGATAGTCCTGACCATATGACAAAACGCCAGCAAGCATATAATAAACATACACGCACGCGTGATGTCGCAATTCTAAGTTTATTCCTTGCAACAGGCATAAGAGTCAGTGAATGTGTTGGCATCAATTTAGACGATGTAGATTTTGAAAATAACTCTTTTAAAGTTACTAGAAAAGGCGGAAATCAAGTAATTTTATACTTTTCAGATGAAGTGAAGGAAGCACTTTTGAATTGGATTGAGGATAGAACGATTTGGCTTAAAGATAGTAAAGAAAGTGCATTATTTGTTTCTTTACAAAAAAAGCGTATAACAACACGTGCAGTGGAAAACTTAGTCAAGAAATATAGTAAAATTGCATCTCCACTTAAAAAAATCTCCCCTCACAAACTCAGAAGTACATATGGTACAAATCTTTATCGCGAAACTGGCGATATCTATGTTGTTGCAGAAGTTTTAGGTCATAAAGATGTAAATACAACTAAACGTCACTATGCCGCAATGAGCGAAGATATTAGGCGTAGTGTTGCAAATAAGGTTAAACTGAGAGATTAAAAAATAGAACAAATGTTTGACTTTTCTAGTCTTTTTTGTTATTATTCAATTATTGAAATATAAAGGAAGAAATATGAAAAAGTCAGAACAAAAGATGCAAGATATTTTATCGTTTATAGAAAATTATACTAAAAGTTATGGATACCCTCCAACTTATAGAGAAATATCGGTTGGTGTTAAATTAAAATCTATTAATTCTATTAAAAAGTACTTAGATAGATTAGAAAATTTAGGATATATATCTAGAAAAAATTTCAAAAGTAGAAGCATTGAACTTGTAAAACAAAAACAAGAGACTGTGAATTTCCCTATCTTAGGTCGAGTTGCTGCTGGTCAACCAATTTTTGCAGAGCAAAATATTGAAGATTATCTTACTATTTCAAAAGTATTAATTGGAAATTTGGACGAAACTGCCCTATTTGCCCTAAGAGTTGATGGAGATAGCATGATTGAGGCAGGAATAAACAATGGTGATTTAGCAATAGTGCATCATCAAAATTCTGTGGAAAATGGAGAAATTGCCGTCGCGATGGTAGAAGATAGAGCGACTGTAAAATATTTCTTTAAAGAAAAAGATAAAATCATACTACAACCTGCCAATGTATTATATAAACCTATAGAAAGCAAGAATAATATTACTATTGTTGGTAAAGTTGTTGCCATACTTAGAAAAATATAAAAATATCTGAAAATCACTTTAATATAAAAGTAAAATATTATATAATGGTTATGGTTTGCTGATATGGCTCAGTCGGTAGAGCAATTGATTCGTAATCAATAGGTCGCCGGTTCGAATCCGGCTATCAGCTCCAGTGAATTTTGTTCGCTCTAAAGCCTATCAGTGCTTCACGTTCGCTCAAAAATTTACTTGCATTTATAAAATAAGCAGTTGATCTGAATATTTCAACTGCTTATTTAATTTTATAAAAGCAAACCCCCATCAATTACTATACTCTGTCCAGTTATATAGTCACCTGTTTTATTCGCTAAAAATAATGCCAATTCGCCTATCTCTTCGCCTTTTAACATTCGTTTTTGTGGAATACTTTCCACTAGTTCTTCTAATTCTTTCTCTGATAGATTTTTATTCATATCAGTATCAACAACACCAGGACAGATACAATTTGCTGTTATGTTATTGTAGGCATATTCTTTTGCAATGGAGCGAGTAAACCCAATAATTCCTGCTTTTGACGCAGAATAAACAGATTCACATGATGCACCTTCACTGCCCCATATTGACGAAATATTGATAATTTTACCTCCGCCATTTTTAAGTATATAAGGAAGTGCAAACTTTGTAACATTTATAGTGCCTTTTAAATTAGTATCAATAATGCTGTCAATTTCATTCATGTCCTCATCAATCAAAAGTGCCTTATGTGCAATACCAGCATTATTGATAAGCACATCTATATGTCCAAAACAATATATACAATATTTTAACATATCTTTTATATCTTCAATATTTGTTACATCCACCTTAGAAATAATTGCTCTTCCGCCAAATTTTATTATTTCTTCGCAAAGTTTTTGAGCGTCTTCTTTTGATTTATTATAACATATAACTACGGAATAACCATTCTTAGCAAAAACTTTTGCAATATCTTTACCTATTCCCCTTGATGAGCCTGTAATTAAAGCAACTTTCATATTTTTCTCCTATTAAAATATATAAAATTTATCTATAAGAAGCAAGTATTTTTTTATAACTTGACTTTTTTTTATAAAAAATGTATCTTAGTAAAAAAGGAGCGTTAAATGGATAATAAACAAAAGAGAATTATGTTATCGCTTATTTATAAAACAATGCTTATAATAAGCATAATTTGCATGCTTGTATCAATATTCTTGTGTGCAAAAAAATTATATCAAAATGATGCTTTCTCTGTAATGTGGTTAGATATAACCTTGATAAGCCTTGCTTGTATTTTAATAATTTTAAGTTTATGCGATATTATTACAACTAAAAAACTTGATGGTAAATTCGCTTTGGCAAAATGTTATTATATGGTAATCTTACTAACTTTTATAGCAACAATTTGTCTTGGAATTTATGTATGGATGTCTGAAATTAACTTCGTTGATTATTTATCATATATATTACCTATCGGATTGATTTTAGGCGTAGAAATCTTTCAAATAATATGCTTTATTATTGGAATGAAATTAACTGGTCTTAATAGAAAAACCAGTATAGTTATTGACTCTTCATCTCCTGCTCCAAATATAGATGATGAAATAGAGTTAAAGAAAAAACTTGATAATTTAAATAGAAAACTCGAAATCAAAAAATTACAAGACCAAATAGATGATGTCGAGAAAAAATTAGATGAGTAGTATTGAGTTCATATTATGAACTCTTTTATTTCTGCATTAGAGTAAGATATAAATGATTTTTTATCATTCAAATCTAACTTAGTACCGGTTAAAATATGTGTAATAAAACTCGCAACCCTTTCATGAGTGACAACTAAAACATTATCATATTTACACTCATGCTTTAAAAAATCAACAAATTGTTTTGCTCTATCAAAAACTTGTTGATAACTTTCCATTTTGCAACTAGCATCGGTGCTATTAAACAAAACCTTTTCTTCTTCTGATAAATCTTTAAAATATTTGCCAGCAAATATTCCTCTATCAATCTCAATAAGTAAATCGTTTTTTATAATTTTAACATTATGATATTTATTCATTATGTTTGCGGTTTGCATTGTCCTCATAAGTGGTGAAGCATAAATAATATCAAATTTTACACCACTGTAGTCTTTTGCCTTTTCTTCAACCTGTTTTTTCCCAGTTGAACTTAATCTATTATGTGAGTGACCTTGAGACCTTCCATTTTCATTCCAAACCGTCAATCCATGTCTCATTAAATATAACTTCATAATGTTTACCTTAATTGTTATATAGTTTAAAACTTATACGGTCTTTCTCTATGTCGATTTGTTTGATTTCGACTTCAATTTTTTGTCCTAATTTCACAATTTCATATATTCTTTTATCATTTGACGATGTTGCATCAGAAACGTGCAGTAAACCAGAAATGTCAACATCATTTAGTTTTACTATTGCACCAAAAGCCAAAATTTTTACAACCGTTCCGGTATATATATCTCCTACTTTAAGTTTTTTTAGTAATGTTTTTCTTGGATTTTCAGATAATTGTTTTAATCCCAAGGAGACGCGTTTATTAAGTTTGTCGATTTTTATTACTCTAAACTTGTATGTTTGACCAACTTTTAAATAATCTTCAACATTTTCAACTCTTTCGTATGCAATATCCGATATATGAATAAAGCACGATATTCCATCTACATTAACAAATGCACCATAAGGCATTATTTTTTCAACAGTGCCATCAACAACTTTATTTATAAATATACTGCTCCAAAATTGATTTTCAAGTGATTCTTGTAACTGTTCTTTTAACATCTTAACAGAACATACAATTTGTTTGTCATCACGATTAATTTCTGTTACAATACCCGTCAATTGTTTATTTAAATAATAACCTAAATGTCTTGGTCTAATGTCTATTTCATAATGTGGAACAATCAAATCATAAACGCCTAGTTTTGAAACCAAGTCTCCGTCCTTTATTGCGGTTACGTAAAAAGACACTTGAGATCCAAATCTCAGTTTCTCAGCGGTTGTAGACCCTATGATTATTTGGTCTGCAATTTTTTTAGAAACACAAATCATCCCTTCTTCAGTTTTCTTTCCTAAAATTGCGACTTTAAATCTGTCGCCAACTTTCACCGCATCAAAATTTTCAAAATCATTTTTATCAATGAAAGCATCACTTTTGCCGCCAATATTAAAAATCACACCATCATTGCGTTTTAAAACAACAACACCATCATAAATGTCATCTTTTTTGTATCTAGCAAATGTTTTATCTATTTCGCTTAAACTAAACTTAACTTCTTCCATTGTTTCTCCTAATTATAATTTAGCAGTATTAAAAAATAAAGTCTACTAAATAATGTTATTATTTTTTCTTCAATGTTCGTTCTCTAAGTAATAAAAGTTGTTGTTCTATTATTTTTGAACTTTGCTCTAAATCGCTTTTATTAAGCGTAAAAGACTCACCAACATAAATTGTATTTAAACAAAATGGTCGAGGGTTTTTCTTAATCCATATAGGTACAATTGGGGCATCACCTTTTATTGCAAAAAGCCCGGCACCCTCTTTTATTTCGCCTAATACATTATTTGTTTTATTCCTTGTGCCCTCTGGGAAAATAGTTAAAATTTTACCCTTTTTTAGTACTGTAAGACTTTGTTTTATTGTTGAAAGGTCTACTTTTTCTCTATCTATCGGGATTGTTTTCATTCCTTTTAATATTGCTGAAAGCAATTTGTTTTTATATAGTTCTTTTTTGGCGATAACATGTTGTTCTCTCCAAAACATATTTACCATAATCAAAGGGTCAATATTACTTCTATGATTAACCACAAACACGCATTTCCCTTTTGGTATTTTAGCAAATTTTTTAACTCTAGTTGGATATAAAATACAAAAAGGAATATATGCTATAATTTTTAAAAACCAATAAAACATTATTATCTCCTAATGCAACTTAATATCTTATCCAAACTCTCACTAATTGTATCTTTTGAAGTGTCAATTACTATTGCATCATCTGCCTTTTTAAGTGGACTAATCTTGCGATGGCTATCTTCATAATCACGAACTTTCAAATCTTCTTTAACTTGATTTAAAGTGATATTTGTATCTTTTTCTTTTAAGGTTGTATATCTACGCAAAGCACGGGTATCTAGATCCGCCTTTATATAAAACTTATATTTGGCATTTGGAAAAACTTCTGTTCCAATATCTCTTCCTTCCACTACCAAATCGTATTTTTCTGCAAACTTATGTTGAATATCTTTAACTTTTTCACGAACTGAATTTAGTTTTGAATATTCTGAAGCCAAATGACTTATCTCAGGTAATGCAAGAAATTCCGAACTATCTTTGCCTTCAACATAAACAATTTGTTTACCATCTTTAAACTCTACATCAATTTCACAAATCTCAAGCATTTTAGAAATTTTAGATTCATCATTTATGTCAACTTTATTAGCATTCAAATAATATGCAATTGCACGAAATATCATACCAGTATTTAAAAAATGTATATTTAACTTTTGTGCCGTCAACACCGCCAAAGTTGATTTCCCTGAACACGCAGGACCATCTATTGCTATTATCATATTTCCTCCAAATTACTTAATAACCATGAAAGTTCATAATCATTCAATTTTTTATGTTTGCCTCGAGCAAGTCCTCCAAGATTTATCTCACCTATTCTAACTCTTTTTAAAAGTATAATGTTTTTCCCAATACAATCAAACATTCGTCTGATTTGTCTATTTTTACCTTCATGAATAATCACACTAAGTTTTGTTTGATTTATATTTTCATCAATAACATTAACTTTTGCTTTTGGTAGTCTTACACCATTTTCAACAACGCCATTTCTAAGTACTGCCAACTCACTTTCAAGAATTTTACCATCAATTTTCACAATGTATTCTTTTTCAATTTCCTTCCTTGGGTGTGAGATTTTTTGTGCAACATCTCCATCATTAGTAAGAATTATCAAACCTTCAGTTTCATAATCTAATCTACCTATGGAAAATAAACGAATATCACTTTTTACCAAGTCATAAATCGTTTTTCTTCCCGTTCCGTCATCGCGACTACAAAGGTAACCTTTTGGTTTATTTAATTTATAATAGACATAATTAGAAGGCAGGGATAATACCTTGCCTTCTAGTTCAACCTTATCTTTTTTTACATCAATATTGGTTGCAAGTGATGAAATAATTTGTCCATTCACTTTGACCTTTCCATTTTTTACATATTCTTCACTTTTGCGTCTTGATGCAACTCCGCAGAGTGCAATATATTTGTTAATTCTCATAATCACCAATTTTCTATTATTCTTTTTATACTATCAATTAGTCTATTAGATTTTATCTCTTCCATAGTATATATTTTTTCAGAAAATAGCAAGTGATTATCCAAATATATTTTAATTTCTCCAACTATTTCTTCTTTTTCAACTGGAGCCACTAAATAATCTTTTGTTTCAATTTCTATCTTAAGTTTTTGTTCTTCTTCATTGGTTAATGGATACTTAAAACCCCTTTGAGAATAAACTTTTACCTCGGTTTTATCACTACTTTGAACAGGTATAGTTTTTATGTAATTATATGGCGGTAATATATTTGACATATGATACTTAGCAAAACATTCACTTAGCATACTCGCACTATCTTCAAACATTGGACCACAAGATAACACTACAGAAATTAGGTGCATATTTTGACGCTCTGCACTAGTTACAAGACATCTACCAGCATCATCCGTAAACCCTGTTTTAACACCATTACAACCTTCATATGACCAAAGTAATTTGTTTTTGTTTTTCAAATATCTATATCCATTTTCACCATTAGGAATTTTTGTATTTTTGGTTGTAACAACCTCTTCAAATAAAGGATATTTATAGCATTCTCGCGTTATCTGTGCAAGGTCATAGGCAGTTGTTTTATGCCCATCTTGGTCAAGTCCGTGTGGATTTTTGAATGTAGTATTTAGTGCTCCACATGCTTTTGCTTCTTGTGTCATTAAATTTGCAAATTCTTCAATTGATGGACTTATATATAGTGCTAATGCAGTTGCTGCATCATTTCCCGAAACAAGCATCATTCCATATAAAAGTTCTTTTACAGTAAGTTTTTCACCTTTTTTTAAATATATTGATGTGCCTTCAACACCAATGGCTCTATCATCAATTTCTACTATATCATCAAAATTTTTACAATGCTTAAGCACTGTTAAAAATGTGGCTATTTTGGTAGTACTAGCATTTGCTCTCATAGTATGTTCATTCTTTGCCATAAGAACTCTATTTGAATTTGCTTCAATTACTACCATCGCCTGCGCACTTGTATCCGCTAACGCTTGTGGTTGTGATATAGGCACCGATAAAATAGTTAAAAAACAAAGTAGTATACAAATTAGTAAAATATACTTAAGATTATTTTTCATTTTCATTTACCTTCTTATCAAGTTTGTTTATCAATGTGTTTGCAAGGTTCAATATAGTTTGATATGCTGTTTTATTCTCCACGTCAATAAATTTTACACCTTCATCATCTTCAATTATAAAGCCTATTGGCGAAACAGAAAGACCACCCCCGCTTCCTCCAGCTAAAGGATATGGTAGTTTTTTATTAACTGAATTATATTGTCCTCCACCGACAACAAAGCCTACTGAAACTTTACTAACTGGAATTATTACCTTGCCAGTGGGACTAACTATTGGATCACCTATAATTGTGTTCGTTTCTGCTAGGTTTTTTATCTTTTCTATAGAAGAATTTATAAGTTCATCAAGATAATTTTGATTGTTTTCCATATGCCTTACTCCTTAAACTAAATAGTGAAATTATCAAACTAAACAAAAGGTCAAATATCGTAATTGTAAAACTTACATATGCACATATTATCATTACTGAATTCTCATAGCATGGCTCAATATTTGCACTCATTGAACAAGTTGGTTTATAATTTTTTATGTATGCAAACAAACTTTTAAAAATTATAAGAATTGTGCCGGTAGTAACCGCTGTATCTTTTGCATCAACAAGTCCAACTTTTCCCCAAAAAGCAAGTTTTCTTAATGTGGTTTTATCTTTTAGATTTTCACCTATACTTTCAACAAAGTAAATTTCTTTGATGGAAAGTTTTATTTCAATTTCCTTTTTCTTGCGTTTAGTTATTAAATAAATTTTGTTGTCTCTAACATATAACTTTACCGTTATAAGCTTTATCTTCCACAAAAAAGCACTTATAATCATCTGTTTTTTGTTTAAATCTGATGCAACCTTAATGCGTAAAGAAAGTGGAAAAACAAAAACAATAACAAAAAATAGTGGTATGAGAAAATATAAACTTTCCATATCACTATTGTTTGTTTTATTTAAAATTTTATTCTATTAGCTTGCGTCCTCGTCTTGCTTAGGTGAAAAATCCATTTTTTGAATATTGTTTGCTTTTAGTATCTCATCTATCTTATCAAGCATTTCATTGTCCTGTGCTTTTAGTTTTTTGATATCCTGTTCATCTTTTAAAAAGTCTGGAATTTCTTCTTCTTGAGGTACGTCAAAATCTCTATAAAGACCATCGCTTGAAAGTTGATTATCATAGGTTTCATTTTTAATTACTTCAATACGCTCCAAAAGTTGTTCATAATCTGGCAACTCATTAAGGTCTTTTAAGTTAAACCTTTTTAAAAACTCATCTGTTGTTCCAAACATATATGGTTTTCCAACTGCATCTTTTCTTCCAACTATTTCAATCATATGATTATCAAGTAGCACTTGAATAGCATAATCAGCAGAGTTAATTTTTCTTATTTCCTCTATTTCCAGTTTTGTAATAGGCTGTTTATACGCTATTATAGCAACTGTTTCAAGTGCAGCCTTAGTCAATGCCTTTTCGCGTATTGGATTTAACACTGTTGAAATTAGTTCCGCGTAATCTGGATTGGAACAAAGTTGAATTTTGTTTTTGTATTCAATCAAATGAATTCCACAATCACCACCAAGCTCTTGTTTTAATTGCTCAATAGCATTACTTAACTGTTTTTCTGTTATTTGCAGTTTTTCAGTAATTGCCTGTTTTTCAACACCCTCACCGGAAACAAATAAAATTCCTTTAATAACTTCCTTCAAGTTGTTCATCTATTACTATCTCCTTATCAATTCCTTCCTCGTTTGCAATAATATCAATTTCTCCAAAAATATCTGGTTGCTGTGCTTTAATTATTTGTAATTTTAGTAATTCAAGCAGTGCCAAAAAAGTGTTTATGAGTTCACTTTTGGTCAAATCTTTATCGAATAAGTCAGTAAATTTAATCATCTTCTTTTCTCTAATTATATTTTTAATAGAGATAATTTTTTCTGCAACTGTGAATCTATCCTTAACAATTTGTTTTGGCTCAACTTCAAGTGCTTTTTTAGGCATAGTTGCCATCATTTTTGCAAAAGCGTCTAGCATAAGGTCAAGCGACATATCTTTCAAAATAACGCGAACATTACTTGCCATCTTGTCAGGTTTTTTATACATTTTGTCGAGATCTTCTTCCTGTGCCAGTTTTTCACTGGCTTCACGAAATAATTTTAATTCTTTAAGTCTTGCGAGAAGATTAACTTCAGGGTCATCTTCAATTTCCTCTTCTTGCTCAGGCGGAAGCAATGTCCTTGATTTTATTTCAATAAGCTGTGCTGCAATTTCTATAAATTCACTGGCATTTTCCATGTCCAGTTTATCTATTTGTGAAATATATTCAAGATATTGTTCTGTTAAATCTGCGAGTTTTACAGTTTCAATATCCATTTTATTATCTTTTATAATTTGCAACAATAAATCAAGAGGACCTTCAAAATTTTCAAGGTGAACTTTGTAAGTTTCACCATAATTTAAATCTTCAGCAACATCGTCATTTAATAATTCTTCATCTGTCATACAAACAACCCCCAAAATAAACTAAATACCCATAATATACCTTCTGTAACATAAAAATAAATATAGTCAAATATAGGGGTAATTAAGAATATCAAAAGAACTATAGTACCATATTTCATCATAAAATTCACAAAAGCATTATTTGGTTTTGTAAGTGCTTTGATAAAATTAAATCCATCAAGTGGATAAATAGGTAGTAAATTAAATACTAAAAGTGACAAGTTAAGAATTACCATGAAATAAATAAGATAATCTAAAAATATCAAAAGCATATTATGTGCATTAACTAGTAGTGGGCTTACAAAGAAATAAATTCCACTGAATACAAACGCCAAAATTAAATTTGCAGTAACCCCAGCAAGAGATACAAGTGACATATCTCGTTTATAATGTTTAAAATATATTGGGTTGATTTCCACTGGCTTTGCCCAACCGAAACCGAATAAAATTAAACACAAAAAGCCTAATCCATCAATATGCTTTAAGGGATTAAGCGATACCCTTCCAAGAGCACGTGCAGTAGGGTCACCAAGTTTATATGCAACGAAAGCATGAGAAAATTCATGTGCACAAAATGAAAACATTAGTGCAATCATATAAGCCAATATAAACGCTAAAATTTCAATAAAGGATAATCCCGATCCAATGAGTTGATATAACATACTTTAGTATTATACATATCTAACTCAAAATTTGCAAGGGAAAAAAGTAAATCAACTATTGTACCAATTTAAAAGTCGGTTTAAATATATCACTCAAACCGACTTTTTTATAATTTACCAATTTTCTGCTATTCGCTTAATAGAATCAAAGTATGTTAATTTTTCTATGTCACTACCAAGTACTAAATCTATTTCTTTAACAACTTGTCCTTCTTTTGTTACTAAAAGTGTTCCAACTTTCTCACCGGCTTTCTTAGGTGCTTTTATGTCAATGAGTTCTTGTTTAAATTCATATTCATCTTTAGAACCCTTTTTTGATAGTCCATAGAAACTATCTTTTGCATATACATCAATAGTTTTTTGTTTTGACATCTTAACCTCAACACCAGTCAAGACCGGCACTGAACTATCTAAAATTAGTTTATTTTCAAAGTTAGCAAAACCATAATTAAAAAGTGAAGATACATCGGTAAAACGTTGTTGCCCATTCTTGGAACCTATAACCACTGCCACAAGTCTGAAATCATCGCGTTTTGCTGATGCTGTCAAACAATATCCTGCTTCAGATGTTGAACCAGTTTTTCCACTATCACAGCCTTTATAATAACGTATAAGTTTGTTAGTATTTACAAGTTCTGTTTCGCGTCCTGATGGGTGAACTAATTTATCCATCCATATACAACTAAGTTTATGGTAATGGTCATATTTCATTATTTGTTTCAAAACGATAAAACAGTCATAAGCACTAGAGTATTGTTCAGGAGCAGGAAGACCTGTGCAGTTTGCATATAAAGTATTTTTCATTCCTAATTCCTGTGATCTTTTGTTCATTAAATTTACAAATTCGCCTTCGCTTCCACTAATATATTCAGCCAAAGCCACACTTGCATCATTGGCAGAAGCCATTACAACACTTTTTAATAAATCTTCCGCTCTATATTCAACATATGGATCAATAAAAACTTGAGAGCCTCCCATGCCTGACGCATTTTCTGATGTTGTAATCATTGTGTCAAGTGTAAGCGAGCCATTATCAATTGCTTCGTATGTCAAAAGTATCGTCATAAGTTTTACCATACTAGCAATTGGAAATCTAGCGTTACTATTATTTTCATACAAAACGGTATTAGATTCATAATCAACTAAAAGTGATGCTTTTGCATCATTTTTAAGAACATCATTATCGGCGTAAATAACAGGCATAATACCACCGTATGTTGATAATATCATAACGCATAGTACACAAAATATTGATATAACATACTTTTTCATAATAAAAAACTACTCCTTTTATAGAAGTAGTTTTTTCAAATTGTACAAATTTATTCTTTTAATAATTCAGTTAATATAACTTTTATTCTTTGACAAGTCTTTTGCGCATCAGAAAGTACTTTACTATGTTCTAGATTTTCATTGCTATCAGTAAATGTATTTACAATGCTAGCAATCCCAGCAACTTTCATACCTAAATAATTACATATTATGCAATCAAAAACTGTGCTCATAGACACGCTATCCGCCCCTATAGATTTAGCAAACTCTATTTCGGCATTGGTTTCATAACTAGGACCTAGGAACTGGATATGAACTCCTTGTCTTACATTTATATCATTCTCATCAGCAATTTTAGCCATACTATTAAACATATCTCTATCATATGCATTTGTCATAGATATAAATTTCAAATTATCAATAGCGACAAGTGGGTTTTGTCCAGTGAAATTTATATGGTCAGAAATAAGCATAATATCGCCAACTCTAAAAGTCTTATTTATTCCACCCGATGCCGTTAATAAAATGACCTTTTTTGTTCCAAGTTTTGCCAAAATTTCATAAGGCAATCTAACCTTAGACATATCACCATATTCATAGTAATGAACTCGTGACACGACTGCCACTTTTTTACCACAATAGGTGCCTACAATAAATTTACCACTATGACCGCTAACACGAGATTTTGGCATGCCAAGACATTTATATGGAACAATTGTTATGTCTTCTAGATCAACCACGGCATCCATAAGTCCCGAACCTGCAACAATGGCATAGTCAATATTGTTTATCTTATACTTTTTCTTTAAGGTCTGCGCTATTTTTTTCGATTTATCAATTCTAATCATAAATTTAGTATATTTCATAAATTATTTATTGTCAAATTAAATAACAAGTATAACATTGCTTCTAAAAATAAATAACAATGTTGTTTCAAGCAAATTTATTACAGTTAGTGCTAGCGAAGTAATTAAGAATGGATATAATATTCCCATAAATCTTTTTTTCTTTTGAAATTTACAATCTTTAATTTGATAACAAACATAACAATAAAAACATATCATAATCGCAAGCATCAAAATTTGACATGGAAGCAAGATTAACAAAGCTTTAATTATTCCGTTGAAACTAAACCATAGTATTATCATGGTACAATTTATGCTTATTAAAAATGCTCGATATGCTAAAAGACACCATCCAAATATATAAAGTGCCGGATGCAAAGCAAAAAGTGCCAAAAGAATTATTACAAGTTCATATGATAAAAGTCTACTAAAAAAATTTGCAGAAAATCTTTCAAGGTCATCAAGTTGATAAGTCAAGTTAAAACTTTCAAAGATTTCTTCTTCATCAAGTCCAAATATTTTAATTGCTGTAAAAATTCCAGTAAGTATACCAATTACACAAAATATAACGCAAAATATAATTTTAAACTTATTTCTCGCACAAAATTCCCTAAGCGAATATCGCATTGTATAAAGATTTTTTGCAAACATCTTAGATTTCATATAATATGTTTATTCACAAAAAAACCAAATATTCGTCAAGAAACTTCATCTAACATAAAGTCTGCGTAAACTCCATATCCTTTTGTTGGATCATATAAAAACACATGCGTTACAGCCCCAATCAATTTCCCGTCTTGGACTATTGGAGAACCGCTCATACCTTGAACAATACCGCCAGTAAGTTCCAACAATCTTTCGTCCTTTACCCTAAAAATAAAACTTTTATCATTTGTGGAATGTTGATTATATGTTTTTATAATTTCTATGTCATATTCTTCTCTAATTCCACTGACAGCACTAATCAATTTTGCTTTTCCGACTTTAACAACTAATCTTGAAGCAATAGGACAACTAAGGTTTTGATCAATTAAATTAGTATCTTCATTTATGTCACCAAAAACTCCACAAGTTGTATTTTTTTCTATTGTCCCATTAGACATAGACCCTTCTACAAATAAGCATCTAAGTTCTCCAGCCTTACCTTTACTTCCCTTTGTAATTCCTAGCATTGTACATGGATATATATTCCCATCGTTTACCGGTACTGTTGCCCCAGTTTCAAAATCTGTTATTGCATGACCAAGAGCTCCAAAATCATTATCTTCTGTAACAAAAGTTAAAGTTCCAATACCTTGTGCATCATTTCTTATCCATATGCCAAGTTTATATTCACCGCTTTCAGAATCAAGAATAGGAGTAAGACTACAAGTTTGCTCTTTCCCATCTCTTAAAAATGTTATTTTTACGTCTGAGCCCTCTGACATAGCCAATTGTTCTTTAATATCTTCGACATTGAAAATATCTATATCATTCACTTTAGTTACAATATCACCATTTTCTAGTTCGCTATTTGTTTTCTTTCCATCTTCAGTAAGTACGCTATTTGAACCAACTACAATAACACCTTTTGTAGTAACGCTAAATCCAAGCGGAACACCACCAAGATACACTGATTCATCTTCACAAACAACAACCGTAGTTTTTTTTATTGGTATAAAACCAAATAATTTCACCACTAAGGATGTTGATTTTTCTTTTACACCACCAGTTGTCCAAATGTCTTCCGTGAGTTTTGTATCTATAAAGTCACCAAAGAGATGTTCATTATTTAATTTCTCTAATGTATCAATAGTGATTGGGGTATTATCTTGAAGTGCTACAATACTCTCAAAGTCTACATTTTTTATTGTTATAACAAAGCAAACTGCAAGCAAAATCCCCAAAAATTTCAATATAAATTTTTTAACCATAAAAAAACCACCTTTAATAAGGTAGTTTATATGCTTTTTCTTTATTTATTCAAATCAAGTTTTCTATGTTTCGCCATTTCAAGCAATTCTTCTGCGTGTAGTTTAGATGTTTCGCTATCATAACCACCTAAGAGAGTTGAAAGATATTTTACTAGTTCTTCTTTTGAAAGTGTTTTAATTTCACTAATAGTTTTTCCATCCACCACATTTTTATATACTAAAATGTGATTGTCTGCAAGTGCAGTTACTTGTGGCAAGTGTGTTATACACAATATTTGAGAAGATAAAGATAAAGAGTATAGTTTTTCTCCAACCTTATATCCAATCTCTCCGCTTACTCCACTATCAATCTCATCAAATACCAATATTTTTGGATCGTCCTTAGTTCCAAGGACAGTTTTTAGGGCAAGCATAAATCTACTCATTTCGCCACCAGAAATAGTCTTAGATAAACTTTTTTCTGTTTCACCCTTGTTTGCTGAAAATAAAAATTCCACTTTATCCAAACCATCAAGCGTATAAGCATTATCAGTTCCGCTAGGCATTTCGTCAAAGTGCACTTTAAAAGTCGTATTCTTCATTTTCAAATCGGCCAGTTGTTTAGTGACGTTTTGTTCTAATAGCTTAGCAATATCCATTCTCTTTTGATGCAATTTAATGCTATTTTTATAAAGTTCACTATTTATATCTTCTTTTTCTTTATCAAGTTTTAAAATAACTTTTTCACTATTTAAAATATTATCATATCTGTTTTGTGCGTTTGAAAGAAAAGTCAAAATTCCTTCTATAGTTGAGCCATACTTTCGTTTTAAAGACTTTATTCGTTCCTGCCTTTCAACAAGGTCATCAAGATCATTTTGAGAAAACTCTAAAGACAAAAGCAGTTCCTTTAAATCACTTTGTATATCTTCAAGTTCAATCTCTATACTTTCTAGTCTATCATGAATTTTTGAAACTTTGTCATTATATTGTGAGATAGTTGCCAAAGCACTTAAAGCAACTCCCAATCGGTTTGCAGTCAAATTTTCAAGCGAAGAACTCAAGGCGGATGATATTTTCTCAGCATTAGATAATGTAACAATTTGAGAATCAAGTTTTTCATCTTCTCCAATATATAAATTACTATTTTCAATCTCATCAATCTGATATTTTAGCAAATCTAATGTACGCTCTCTATCTTCACCCTTTCCACCAATTTGTGCCATTTGTTCATTTACTTTTTTAAGCGAATCAAGTAAAGATTTAATTCGTTCTTTTTCGGGAACCAAATTTTGACTATCATAACCATCTAAAAGTTTTAAATGATTTTTAGTATTTAAAAGTTCTACGTTGTCATGTTGACCATACATATCATATAATGTTTCACCAAATTGCCTAACCATTGAAACGCTTACAATTTCTCCGTTGATTTTACAAGACGATTTCCCGTCCATATTATAACTACGGCTGATAATAAGCACATCATCACATTCAATATCAAAGGCACATAATGATTTTATAGTCGATTCTTGCAAATCTATAAATGTAGCCTTAACAAAAAGTTCTTCTTCGCCATTTCTTATATCTTCTTTCTGAGCCTTAGCACCAAGAACAAACTTCAATGCATCCAAAATTATACTTTTACCAGCACCAGTTTCACCAATCAAAACATTGAAGCCTCTATTAAACTCGAGGCTTGAATTTTCAATAATAGCAAAATTTTTAATAGTTAACTTCTGTAACATAATTACCTATCTTATAAATTGTTCAAGAGTTGTGCTTGCCTTTTGAGCAGAAAGTGTTGTTGGCATAATAACCATAACTGTATCGTCACCATAGACAGAACCCATAACATCTTCTACATTCAATTTGTCAATAATTGCACAAATACCACTAGCCAGACCTTTCACTGTTTTTATAACACATAAATTGCCGGCAGGTTTTATGGATATAACAGACTCACGGAATATAGAGATATTTTTATTTGAAACACTTTGGTCAGTGGAATCCATAAGAGCATATTTATATTTTCCATCCGGTGTTTGAATTTTGATAAGACCTAGTTCTTTTATATCACGCGAAATTGTTGCTTGTGTTATATCAAAATTCGCCGCTTTCAAACATGCAACCAGTTCGTCTTGGGATGCAATTTCTCTTGTAGAAATAAGTTCTAGGATTTTTGATTGTCTTGATGACCTTGCCACTTTTAACTCCTTTGCAAACGCTACAACCCTTATAAATAAAGGGTTTTAAGCCCTTATGAATAATTATGCACGCATATTTATTCATGTTGTTTGGAATTATTATACAATGTAATTTATAATTATGCAAGCAAATTTTGCATAATTATTCATTCGATTTTTTATGAATATTCATAACTTTTATAATTATCAAAAAGCCAATGTTTAATTATGCATAAGTGCATAAAAAAAAGAATGCTTTAATCTGCATCCTTTTTATTTACTTCAGCTTGTTCTATGTTTGTACTATGTTCTGTATTCGTTTGTGTTAATACTTCCTCAGTACTCATTTCCTCTTGTTGAATTAACTGCCCTTCTTCTTGTTTTGTCTTCTTAGATTTTTTACCCTGAGGAGTAAACCAACTTATAACCTTACCAACAGCAAGCATAATTTTGTTACAATTTTTCATGGCATATTTTTTACCAAGCGACTTTCCAAAGATTGTCATACTCGCTATCACTGCACTAACTAAAGAAGCAATTATAATTCCCAAAGCGGATTCCGAATCTATCGCAATTTTAACAATGATACTTGCTCCTGCAGCACCAGACAAAATTCCACAAACGTCACCCACAACATCGGCAATAATACTTGTAAATTTATCAGCGTTCTTTATCAGCCTAATCGCTTCTTTGGCTCCTCTAATTTTTTTTGAAGCCATAGCTCTAAATGGTTGTATATCTGCAGCAGTTACCGCAACACCAATCATGTCCGTCAGAATTGATATACTCATAAATACAACAATGACTAGAATTGCAATTACAACGCCAGTGCCACTTAAGAAAAATTCACTCAGCACACCAAAGCACATTGAAAGTGCAAACGATAGTACTAGAACTTTAAGTGACCATATTAGTTGTTTATGATTTTGATTTTGTTTTTTTACCGTTTTATTTTTCGGGTTTGGTTTCGTTTTCACTATCTTTCCTTTATTTATATATATATGTATTTTTTAAAAACATAACAAATTTTGTTTTTAAACAAAACTTGAGATTATACAAAAAAATGAAGGTAACATTTTGAGTAAACCTTGTGGCATAGGTTCGGTAGGATTTCCCCAAACTTCGCACCCACCGTCACCGCATGGGCAGTTTCCTTTTAAGCGAAGGCTGACACCGAATCGCCACTAAGACCACACTATAATCCCCAAAATGTTCGACTAAAAGTCACAGTCTAGAAGTTTTCCTTAGCAGTCTGAACCATTCTTAGCTTTTTTTGCAAACTTGATTTCAAACACAAAGTAGATTTATTGATTGGCCGGTCTTTAAATTACCTTAACGCATTATCCCTACAAGTTCACTCAAAGCAGGCTACTCTGCACACAGCCATTTTTGTTTAACCGCAATGCAGGTTCTCCCCAAACAGTACCACTTTGGTGGCACCATTTTGGGTCTCCGCGAAAATTGGGTCGGGGGTTATATGCCGTTATAACTCGCCCAATAATCTTAACTTCCAGCACGCACCCCAATTTGGGCAATCGAAGCACGCACCAGAAACTTCACAGTTGTGCCCTTCGTTGCTTTTGTATCAACTTCCAAATAGTTCAGCCTGACTAGAATACTGCACCTTCATATATATTATATCATACATATGTAAAAAATACAACAATTTTATTTACTTCATTTCTCGTTCAATTACAGCATCAAGTTCAGATACAAGTTCAGTTATCTTTCCCTTGCTCTCATCCAAAATTTGACAACAACTCTTCGCAATTTGTTTTCCTTCATCAAACAATTCTATTGCTTGATTAAAAGAGCATTCACCGCTTTCAAGTGCAGAAACAATTTCTTCTAATCTTTTTAATTTTTCTTCAAAAGTCATACTTTACTCCTTATCATTAACTTTCGCATAAATTTTACCATCCGACATCTCAACAACTATGTCGTCACCTATGTTTACATTTCTTACAGAATTAATTTGTTCACTATCCTTTTTAACTACAGCAAAGCCTAGTTTTAGTACTTCGCTTGGATTAAGCTTTTGTAATTTGTTTTCCAAAAGTTTAAACTTGTTATCAAGAGAACTATAAAAGTTATTAGCAGCATATTTTAACCGAATTACAAGTTTAGAAAGTAAATTCGCATTCAAAACATTTTTAGAATTAAAAGCATCAATCAAATTTCTAGACAATGTAGTGAATAAACCATGTTTTTCAATATAGATAGTTTGTATTGATTGTCTTAGGCGTGGCAAAAGAGAATAAAATTTTGAAATTTGTTCCCCCATATCACTACACAGAAGTTCTGCAGCCACACTAGGCGTAGGTGCTCTAAGGTCACTGCAAAAATCACAAATAGTGTAGTCTGTCTCATGTCCAACTGCAGATAAAATAAATTTATTAGCACCAAATACAGCGTCCGCTACGACTTCAGTGTTAAAGGGAGCCAGGTCTTCTAGTGAGCCACCACCTCGCGCAACAATTATTACATCTACATTGTAATTGTCCAAAAATTTAATACCCTTGGCGATTTCATACTCTGCACCAATTCCTTGAACTCGAACAGGATATAAAACTATATCTATATAAGGATTTCGCCTTGTACGCACATTTATTATGTCCTGAATTACCGCCCCTTCTTTGCTAGTAACGACCCCTATTCGTTTTATAATCTTTGGCATAGGTATTTTATGAGATTCATCAAAATAACCTTTCGCTTCTAAGTCAGCCTTTAACTTTAAGAATTGCTGATACAACTCTCCAAGTCCAAACTTTTCTACTTTTTGAACATTAAAATTGAGTTTGCCACCTTTTACATAATATCTCGGAGTACCAGTCAATATTACTTTATCACCATTTTGATATGAAAAATTTGAAATATCAAAACACACGCAAGACATTGTAGCACCTTCATCTTTCAATACAAAATAAGCCACATTCCTTACAATGCTAAGCCCTGATATTTCGCCCACCACACGGACATTAAACAACAATTCTTCAGCATCAAATATTTGCTTAAAATAAGTAGATATTTGAGTGACTGTTAAAGGCCTTTGCTCCACTATTTCTCCTCTAGTATAGTTTTTAATATACCGTTCACAAAAGCATAACTTTTTTCAGTTCCGTATTTTTTAGCGAGATTGACCGCTTCATTTATAACAACTTTTTGAGGTGTTTGCCCATAAAATTTTAATTCTGCCACCGCAACTATGATAATTGCTTTATCTACCCTGTATAGTCTTTCTAAACTATAATCTTTTAAATGCGAAGAAATTAAGTTTTCAATTTCATTCAAATTATCAATTGAAAGTTTTACAAGTGTTGTCGCAAACTCAACATCTTCAGGTTTTGTCAAATCCTCAAAATCAAAAATTCCATCCATATTTGTGGTGGAATTAAACAATGTTTCAAACACTTTACAAAACGCTACTTCTCTTGCATATGCACGCATATTAACCCTCACTATAAAAAATCCACTTAAAAGTGGATTTAATTTTACTCTTCTGCTCTAAAATCAACACCCACGATATGGATATTTATTTTATTCACCCTCATCTCTACCATAGAAACAATATTGTTTTTTATGTTCTCTTGAACTCTATAAGCAATATCAGGAACACTGTTTCCGCTATAAATCCTAATGTAAACATCAATAATAAGTTGTCCGTTCTGCGCAATCTTTAGTTTGACACCAGTTGAATCTGATTTTGAAAACATCTTTTTTAGTTTCATAGAAAAACTATCTTGCAGGCTGGACACACCACTTATCTCTTTTGTTGCCAATGAGATGATGGATAATAAAATATTTCTATCGCAAGTTATTTTACCTTTATCTTCTTGAAGTTGACTGTATGGCTGTGACACTAGTATCCTCACTTTGTTATATTATTTAGGTTTACACCATTTTTTATTAATATAACACACCTTCAAAAGTTTTGCAATTATTCTACAGGAATTATTTTAATATTATCTATTGATTTTTGTGTTTGTTCTTGAACTATAGCGACAATCTGAGCAACTTGTGAACTTTCAAGACTTGCACATTTAACAATGACATTTATATTATTAGCAGAATTTGTTACAATTGCGTCTTCAAAACCTTTTGCCTTAATTAACCCTTCCATGACAAGTTCTGATTCCATTTGATCAACTATTTCAAGTTTCATTGCTTCTGCATTTGCCTTTGCTTCGGCAGTTGAATCTTCAGAATTTATAATTGCATCATAATATAAAAGTTCTTGATCACGTGTTGTTTGTCTATCTTGTCTGTATGTATCAAAATAATTCATCTGTGTAACTGTTCCCGTAGTTGGTGTTGTTGCATTATTATTGAGTGCAATATTTAAATATCCAGTAACTCCAAGTAATAAAACCATAGCAACCAAAATAATAATTTTTGTTCTCTTTTTTAACATAATAAACTCCTTTTATTTCCCTACTAATATTTCTATATCTTCTGCATTAATCTCAAGTAATGCCATTACTGCTTTTTGCAGTTCGAGCATTACACTTATGTTACTTGCCCCACTACTTACCACCAAAACTCCACTGACCTTTGGTAAATTTTCTCTGATTATTATAGGAGAATCTCTACCTGATTGCGAAACCAAAATCAATTCCTCAGTGGTTGTTGTTTGAGTGGTCGTTGTTCCACCAACAGTTTGAGAAGTGGTTTCCTCTGTTGTATTTGTCGCATAAACATACTCTACACCACAACTTAAGGTTACCATTACGCTAACATTTCCTGCCCCATTTATTTGCGAGAGTACATTTGATAATTTATTCTCAAGGTACTGTGCATATTCCTCTGTTGTAAGTGCTGTTAATGTATTTTCTTCGCTTTTTGTAGAAGAAAAAGTCGAACTATATATGAGTAACAATATTGCACAAAACACTACTACTATAATAATTTCAAAATGTTTAATATTTTTGATCTTATCCCAAAATGCAATCTTTTTTTGTTTAGTTTCCACTAAAAACAATATTCTCCTTTTCCAAACTTACAAATGAAGTAATTACATCAACCGCCTCATTCTCTATATCTATATGCTCGTTCCCATCGACTATAACTAAATTACTAAAATCGACATAAATCGTTTCAATTTGCATAACTGTAGTAAAAATATCCGCCGAAATTGATATATCAACATTTTTAAGACCTCTTGCATCAAGCGTACTTTCGATGCCAGTTTCAAGCATAGTAAGTTTATCTCTATTAAGTTGATAAATATAATCTTCTTGAAGCACTATTTCAGTTTCTGTAAATATAGATGAAGCGTTAAAATCAGATTTTATAAGAGCCGGCAATGGCGCAATTATTACAAATACAATAACGTAGTTAAAAACAGTTTTAATATGTCCATTTGTTTGTCCGTTTGGTAAAAATAAATCTATCAATATTGAAAGCACACTCACACCGGCTATAGACAAAATCCAAGCAGAAATACTCATCTCCCTCTCCTTTTAAAAAAAGTTCGCACTAAGCATTATCATCCCTGTCATAAGTAAATACATAAATGCACAACCAAGAATCAATACAATAAGCAATGAAATACTTTTGGCAAGCATGGATATAAAATTAGATATCCTAGAATCAGTGATAGGCTCCAAGACTGCCGCTACCAATTTTAAAGAAAGCATAAACACAACAAGATTTAAAACAGGCACAATAATTGTTGCAAATAACAAGACTAGTCCGGCAGCACCAACTGCATTTTTTATAAGTACGCTACTTGCAACTATTAAATTCAACCCATCTGACAAATATGATCCAACAAGAGGGATAGAATTTTTTATTGCATACTTTGCCGTTCTAAAAGATATACCATCAACACTACCAGCAGTAATACCTTGTATAGCCAAAAATGCAGAAAATACTGTAAATACTCCACCAACTATCCATTTAAACAAACTTGAAAAAAATGATGCGAATTTATCCAGTTTAACATTATTTGAAAGGTTTCCAACAATCGAAAACACTAGTTTAAAAATAAATATTGGCATCAAGATGTTAGTAAAGATATTTATAATTGTTCCACTAAGAACAGCCACAGCGGGTTGATATACACTCACAGAAGTAACACCACCTATAGCGGTCAATACTGTCAATAAAATAGGAAATGCAACATCCATTTGCGCTTTAATATTTTGTAAAGTGTCCGATGTTAAAGTCAGCATATTAACGCTATATCCAACAAGTACAACTATAATAGCACCAAAACAGACAAAATGAATAACATCACCAATTGATTTATTTTTGGAACTTGGACGCGACGCGTTTACCAAACTAAATGTAACCGCAATTGCAATTACTAATGAGAGTATTGGCAAAAATGATAACACATCTTCAAAGAATAAATTCAGTATACTTGTCCAAATAGAATTTCCGTTTTCCGTAAATTCTCCGCTTATGATTTGTTTTATTTTATCTAAGAAAGAATCATTACCAAAGATTTCTTTCCCTTCCCCAGTTAATGAATTTAACGCGTCTTCAAGTTCACTAAAATCCAAATCACCAAGCTGTGACCCTATGCTATCTTCAATTATATCTTCTATTTCAGAAGATGTTAACTCATCGTCACAATAAACAACCTCTTTTGCATTTCCTGCAAATATAAATGGTATAAACACAATCAAAAAAACAAATACAAGTGTAAGATATTTTTTCATGGCAATATCTCCACTATGATTTCTATTATGCTTGTAACTATTGGCAATGCCATTACAAGAATTATAATCTTACCTGCAAAAAGAATTTTATCTGCAACACTGCTAGAGCCAGCATCATTGCATAAGTTTGCTGAAAATTCTGTTAAATAGCCCACTCCGATAATTTTTAATAATGTTTTTAATAATCCCGCATCAAGTCCCGTCTTATCAACAATACTTGAAAATGCATCAATTATATCAACGACATAATTGATAGTTTGAATCAATATAAGGACTCCACCACAAAGGCCTATAATTATACTAACTTCTGGTTTAATAGGTTTTACAAGAATTGAGGCAATAACTGTAATAAGACCAATGCCAACGATCTTTATTATATCCATATCACCTCCTTAAAGGCCAAACAAATTCCTAACCGTGTCAAATAATGTGCTTATAAGATCCAAAACCATTAGTAAAACAATTATGAGCCCTGCCAGTGTTGAAAATGTCGCAATTTCTTCTTTGCCACTTTGTTTGAGTATTTGACCCACCACTGTTGTGAGTATTCCTACAGCGGCGATTTTGAATATAACTTCAACACCCATAAACTTCTCCTATATAATCAGCAAACAGACAAGTATACCAACAATGATTCCCAACTTTATAAATAGTCCTGAATATTTCTTGCAGTCTTCCTGAGCCTGAGTGCTATAATTATTGATTGATATTTGATAAGTTTTAATCTCTTTGCTTTGCGCAATTACGTCATACTTACCAAGAGATGAAAAAAATTTGTATAATAATTGACGTTCGTCATTTTTTAATATTTTTACATCATCAAACATCTTTTCGGTTATCGCTTGCTTATTCTCTATTGCAAAAATTATATTTTGACACAAATCACAAAGTTCTCGACTTGCACACACTTCCACATTTTTCTTTAATATGTTGGCAAGTTTATCTCTACTAAATACAACATCGGCTTCTAGATTTGAAAGCATAAGCACTAGTGAACCAAAGAACTTTTTCCTGTTTACGTAATACGATGATAATTTAAATCCTATTAAAGCAAAGCAAACAATTATAATTACTATTAATATAATCGTCATAATTCACCACTTTACAATCTTAGCAAATTTCTCATTGTATGTACCTTCATATGTCCCTGGCCCCTCACGTTTTGAAAGAAATACATATCTCTGAAAATATTGAGATGGTAAATTAACAAAAAAGTCTTTACGCCTAAGCTCTTCAATGCTAGAAGCATGAGCAGTAGCCATAACCTTAACACCACAATTCATTGCATCAATTAAGCACTTTGCGTCTTCTTTATCTCCAATTTCATCAGTAACAATTAGTCCCGGGTTCATTGACCTAATGCATTGCATAAAACCTATTTGTTTACTACAAAAACTTACAATATCACAGAAATTACCAAGGTCTAATTTACTATCAATTCCACCAGCAATCTCGCCTCGTTCATCAACAACCGATACATTTAAGCAATAGTTATGTTCTGAAAGTTGAAATAAAAAATCTCGCAAAAACGTAGTTTTGCCCGCACCAGGAGGAGAAACTATAAGGCAATTCTTTATGCCAGTTTCATCAACAATATCATCAAATGCACAAAGCGACATATTTTTGATTTGGTGAGGAATACGAATATTTATGCTAGTCCAGTTTGTTATGGTTTTTACTTGTCCATTTTCTTCAACAACATTGCCACAAAGCCCTATTCTTACACCATTAGACATCGTAATATAGCCATTCTTTATTTGCTCATTGACTGAATAAATTGAATAATCACTGGCTTTGTAGACAATGTCCGCTATCATTTCCTGTGTGCAAAACATTGCACTATTCAAATCGCAACATAGCCCTTTGTCACTTATATAATATGGTTGACCTTTAACAAATACAACAATAGGTTTATTAGCCCTAAGCCTAATTTCAGATAAGGTCGATAATGCTATTTTATAATTAATTATATTTGCAAGAGGCTCCGAAAGTATTTCTTGTAACATATTTTTCTCCTATTACAATGTATAATGTGAGAAAAATTAAATCATAACTAAACACAAAAAAAATATGCAATATTATAAAATACTGCATATTTCGACAAATTTTTAAATTTTACTTTACACGTTCCATATAACTGCCATCACGAGTATCAACACGTATTTTTTCACCATTGTTAACAAAAAGTGGAACACCAATTACATAACCAGTTTCAAGAGTTGCTGGTTTGTAACTAGATTTTGCTGTATCCCCTTGAATACCAGGCTCACAATCAACAATTGTAAGTTCAACAAATGTTGGTGGTTCAACTGAAAATGCTGTGCCTTTATAAAATTGAACTGTTGCCATCATATTTTCTGTAATAAAATTCATAGCATCTGCAACTTGCGATTTGTTAAAAGGAATTTGATCATATGTTTCCATATCCATAAAGTAATAAAGGTCACCTTCATGGTATAAATACTGCATTTCCTTTCTTTCGATGACTGCAACTTGGAATTTGTCAGTTGGATTAAAAGTTCTTTCTATAACCTGTCCTGTTATTACATTCTTTAACTTTGTTCTTACAAATGGGGAACCTTTTCCTGGTTTTACATGCATAAATTCAACGACAGTGTAAACATTGCCCTCCATTTCAAAAGTAACGCCTTTTCTAAAATCTCCTGCTGTTATCATAAATTCTCCTTAAAAAAATGTTTATTGTATCATATAAATATTACCATATTTCACAACATAAATGCAACTGTTTTTAATGCCCATAACAGAAAATATAAGGTTTTTTAAAATATGGAGTCAATTTCATCAAACTATTTCTAAGGTCAATAAAACTACTATCATAAAAATCAGTTCTCCCTACACCATCTTTAAAAAATGTATCACCACTGAAAAAATAATCATCAATCACATAGCAAACACTACCTCTGCTATGTCCTGGTGTATGGATGACTTCAACTTTAAATTCGCCAATTTCAAAAAATCCTTCCTCTAATAGATAATCTGCATAAAATACAGGAAAATCAATATTCAGCATTTTTGATAAATTGCCATCAGTGTAAAGTTTATCAGAATCATATTTGTGAATATATATTGCTATACCATCATCTTGAAAATGTTTACATGATAAGCAGTGATCAAAATGCCCATGAGTCAACAAAACACCAAGTACCTTTAATTTGTTTTGTTTTAAAAAACTAACAATATCGTTGTATACATTTCCAGGATCAATAACTAGTGCATGCACATCATTATATAAAACATATCCATTCTCAATGAGAACATTTGAAACAAACTTTTGTATTTTAAGTTGATTCATATATCTCCTTCAAAATTAGACTATCTGTAGCCATATTATCTTTCGATTCACAAATAATAGTTGGCGTAAGATTTAAATCTTTTATAACTTTTGCAAGCGGTGCAAAATCAGGACCATAAATTTCATCATCGTAATTCAAGTGTCTAATTTCACCTTTATCTTTATATTCAATTTTTGAAAAATGAATATGACAACTTTTCGCACGTTCACCCAGTTTGGAAATTGCCAAATCTAAAATTTTTTTATAATCATCATAACCTTTTAAACTTCCACCAGTTAAGGCATTTATATGACCAAAATCAAAAGTAGGAACCAGACACTCATCAAGTGTACAAAGGTCGATAATTTCCTCATAAGTACCTATTTGTTGTGGTTTACCCATAGTTTCAAGGCAAAGTCTTTTCCCACCTCTTAAAAAATCTCCATTTTTTAAAATAATCAAAAGGTTTTTTAAATTAGTTTTTATATTACATAGTGCTTCTTGTCTAGAAAGTTTACCACAAGAACCTATATGAACTACATAATCTACACCACCAAAACAATCTAAGAGTGTTAGACCGCGAGTTATATATCCAAACGACTTTTCAATCATAGTCGAATCAGGATTGGCAAGATTGATATAATATGGAGCGTGACAAGAAATCAATACATCATTTTTCTTTGCTTCTTCACCAATTTTGATAGCAGTGTCCTCTTTTATTGTAAACCCCCTGCCAAAAGAAAACTCATATGCGTCAAGTCCCAAACTTCTAAGCCAAGCAGGTGCTTCGATGCTATGTTTATGACCTTGCTCATAAAATAGTTTTTGATTGCCTGATGGACCAAATCTAACTTTATTTATCATAAAATCTCACCTTCTTTTGCATTTAACAATTTAAAATTATCATTTTTTATATCTTCAATAGTACAACTTTCAGAAATATCATATTTGCCACATCTTGTGCGTACAATTGCAAGCATAGTACCACATGTAGATAATTCTGTAGCCATATCTCTACAAATACTACGAATATATGTACCGCCAGAACATGTTATTTCAAACATAAAAGTATTTCTTTTTATTTCGTTAATACATTTAATATCATATATCTCTATAAGTCGGGTTTTTAATTTAACGTATTCACCTTTTCGTGCTAGTTCATATGCCTTTTTGCCATTTACTTTTTTTGCAGAATATAGTGGAGGCATTTGTTCAAATTTACCTATAAACTTTTTACATACTGCATTTACTTGGTCTATTGTAATATCACAATCAATAGTTTTGATTATCATACCCTCACTATCAAGAGTGTCCGTTTCTTTTCCAAAATAAAATATTGCTCTGTAAGTTTTTGTTTCACTTAAAAATTTATCAAACAATTTTGTTGATTTATTTATACCCAATATCAACACTCCACTACCAAGTGGATCAAGTGTTCCCATATGACCAATTTTATTTGGTTTTAAAATATGCTTTACAATTTGAACTGCCTTATTACTAGACATTTGCGTAGGTTTATTCAGTACAATAATTCCATCATCAGTTAACATTGACATTATCTCCATTTTTTATTTCAGCCTCAACGCAGTTCAAAACTTTTTCAAGACATTTCTTCACATTCCCCCCAATTCTTCCTCCAGCCGCTTGTTTATGTCCGCCACCACCAAAATTCGATGCAACCTTTGCGACATCATATTCCTTTAGCGATCTAAAACTCAAAGAAAAAATTCCTTGCTGTTTTTCTATCATAGTAAAAGAAATTTTTGTTCCTTCAAAATTTAATAATGTATTTACATAGTCACCAAAATCAGATTTTTGACAATTGTTATCTTGCATAAATTTTTGGTCAACAACAACAAACCTTATACTTTCTCTTTCTTGAATTATTGCATCAAGTTTTTTAGTTAATTCATAGGTTCTTTTTGTAACAAGTTTAAATAAATTATAATTGACCAATTCATAATCTGCACCATTCTCAATAAGTTTTCCTGCAACATAATGTGAATTACTGGTTGTGTTATCATGCATAAAACAACCTGTATCATCAGATACACCCATATACAAAAAAGTGGAAACACTTTTATTTAATTTTATTCTAGAAATGGTTATCAATTTATATAACAACTCAGAGCAAGACGAAGTTTTATCAACATATGTTATATCACTGACTAAATCTCTTATAGAATGATGATCAATTGAAATAGTGTTTTTATTTTCGTTAAATACGGTTTCATACTTACCAAGTTGATGCTTATCCGCAACGTCAACTGATATAAATAAATCATAACTATCTTTATTAAATTCAATACTATTTATAAAACTGATATCTAAAAAAGAATACCTGGTTGGAATGTCATCATCAATAAAAGCATAGACTTCCTTATTTAACGCTTTACATAAAAAAGAAATGGCAGATAAACAGCCAAGACAATCACCATCTGGTGATTGATGACCAAAAACTGCCACCTTTGTACTTTTTTTAATCTTTTTCAGTATTGTCCTCATCCATAACCTCATCAGGAATGTCAAGCGTACTCAAAATTTCATTTATTTTGTCAGCATGCTTTGCCCCTTCGTCTAAAACAAATGTAAGTTCTGGAGTATATGGCAATTTCACTTCTTTTACAAGTTCACGCTTTATATATCCTTCACTTTTTCGTAGTTGTTTTATAACAACATTTTCATTACCTGTATAAACACTTATTCCAACCTTACAGTGTCTAAAATCCACAGAAAGATGAGCATATGTTACAGTAATGAATTCGCTAAGTCTAGGATCATTTAATCTATTTTGAATAATATCTGCAAGAACTTTTTCTACTTCAGAATTTGCACGTTCTGTTCTTATACTGCTCACAATTAACCTCTTTTAATTTCAACTTTTTGATAAACTTCCAAAACATCACCAACTTTGACATCTTGGCTATCTTTCAGTTTAATTCCACATTCATAACCATATGGAACTTCCGCTTTGTCATCTTTTTGTATTCGAAGTGCAACTATGCTCGTTTCTAGAACTTTATCTTTTCCTCTGTATACATTTACAAACGCATTTCTAGCAACTTTTCCATCAGTCACATAACTTCCACAAACAACGCCACTTGTTGAAAGTTTGAACATCATTCTAACTTCTGCATGCCCAATAATCTGCTCTTCATATTTAATGCTAAGCATACCATTAAGTGCCTTAGATATTTCATCTACTACTTCATAAATAATCTTATATGACTTGATTTGAACCGACATTGAATCCGCCAGTTGTTCAATTTTTGATGAAATTTTTAAATTGAAATTTATGATAACGGCACCACAAGCCTGAGCAAGTAAAAGGTCCGATTCTGTAACAGGTCCCGCTCCACTATGGATACAAACAACTCTTGCTTCTTCGTTTTTAAGTGCAACCAATGATTGTTTTAGCGCTTCAACAGAACCTTGAACATCAGCCTTAATAATGATATTTAACGCTTTAAGTTTGCCTTCGTTTACTTTATCCATAAAATCTTCAAGTGAAACACCGCTGGTTGAATGAGAGCGAAGTTCTTTTGCTTTAGCAATACGTTCATCAATTACTTGTTTAGATAACTTTTCATCTACTGCAAATACTCTATCTCCTGAATTAGGAACGCTATCAAGGCCAAGGACTGCAACTGGTGTGCTAGGTCCAGCAGATTTAACTGGTTTACCATTTTCATCAAACATTGCCCTAACTTTACCAAATGATGTACCGCTGATGATTGAATCTCCAATGTGGAGTGTACCATTTTGTACAAGCACTGTAGCAACAGCACCACGATTTTTATCTAATTCCGCTTCGAGAACTGAACCTGTCGCACTAGATTTAGGATTTGCTTTAAGTTCAGAAACTTCTGCAACAAGTAATATTGTTTTAAGCAGTTCGTCAAGCCCTAAACCTTGCTTTGCCGAAACTGGCACCAAAATTGCATCTCCACCCCATTCTTCAGGCAAAACTCCATTTTCAGCCAACTGTTGTTTAACTCTTTCAATATTCGCTTCAGGCTTATCTATTTTGTTAATTGCCACAATCATAGGAACCTCTGCTGCTTTGATATGGTTAATCGCTTCTACAGTTTGTGGCATAATTCCATCGTCGGCTGCAACCACTAATATAGCAATGTCAGTAACTTTTGCACCACGAGCACGCATAGCGGTAAAAGCAGCGTGACCTGGTGTATCTATAAAGGTAATTTTTTCTCCATTGTAGTCAATTTGATATGCGCCAATCTTTTGCGTAATTCCACCTGCTTCACCAGCAACAACATTGGTCTTTCTTATAGCGTCTAGAAGCGATGTCTTACCATGGTCAACATGTCCCATAACTGCCACAACTGGTGGACGTTTTACCATATCTTTTTCGTCGTGTTCATGTTCTTTGACATCATCCAAAAGTTGCTCTTCGTAAGTTTTTTCAATTTTTTGTTCAAGTTTTACACCAAGTTCACTTGCAACAAGTTCGGCTGTCATAAAGTCAATCGAACTATTGATATTAGCCATTATACCAAGCATCATTAATTGCTTTATAATCTCAGTGACAGGTCTTCCAGTTTTTTCTGAAAGTGTTTTTACTGTTACATCTTCAGTTGTTATAACCGCATTTTCAACCTTTGGAGCAACAAAAGTTTTTTGTTCTTTTTTCTTATGAGCAAGTTTTCTGTTACCCATTCTCTCGCCATCAAAGTCCACACTATCATCTACAATGAAGTTTTTACGCAAAAGTGCCCGCTTGTTGGTTTGACGTTTTTCTTCCGGTGCTCTATTAGACTTGTTTTTATTTCCATAGTTGCGTTCTGGTTGAGATAGTACGCTACTACTTTCTAAAGGCTCAAAAACCTTAAACGAATTGGCTTTAGAACTAACAAAATTATTTCCTTTAGGACGATTTCCAAATGGTTTATTTTGCTGACCAAAACGATTGTTTTGAGATGGTCTTTGATTTTGAAAACCAGGTTTTTTAAAATCACGATTATTTTGCTTTTGTGGAAATTCTCGTCTTTTATCGTAATTTATTTTATTTTGGTTTGTTTTTGTCTGTTGAGTTTGTCCCATATGATTTTGACTTTCTGTTTTATTTACTACTGTTTGAGTTTGAGAAGTTTCTTTTGTTTGTGCCTCTTGAACTGTTAAACGTGTTTGTTTTTCTGCTTGGAATGTTCTTAGAACATCGTCAAGTTGAGATTTTGACGCCCTTAAATCACGAAGCAGTATTTGAACTGTTCCGTTTCTTTGAAGGCCAAATATAGATTTCAAGTTGTTTAATCCGTTTTGTTGTTTTTCTGCTTGTTTATTTATCAATGTTTTCACCTCTCATACTCTCTAATATTTTATCTGAAATTGCTTTATTTTTAAAGGCAATAATTTTGCAATTTTTTATACTAATTATTGATAAAAACTCTTCTTCATTCAGTTTTACTACCTTATAATCAGTAGTACTTTTTATACTTTTTAAAATTCCCAGTAAATTGTTTGAAGGGTTTGTATATAAAACTAAATATAACTTTTTTGAATAGTTTTTTAAATTATCTTGTCCTATTATTGCAAAACCGCCTTTTCTTGCAATATCAACATACCTTTTAACTTCATTTTGTTGTTTTGGTGTCAATCATACCCTCTTTAATTGATTTTAAATTTTCTTCACATACTGCAGTTTTAAAAACTTTGCTAAGTGACTTTGAATTTAATGTGGTCACGCAGTTTTTGCATACATAAACGCCACGACCAGAATGTTTTCGCTTATTGTCAATAATTATTGCATCCTCTAATTTTGCAAGTCGCAAAAGTTCATTTTGAGGCAGACGATTTCTGCATGCAATGCACATTCTTAAAACTTCCATATTTTAATCACCGTTTTCTTCTATGTCATCAATGTCTTCTAAAGTTGCAAAACTATCTTCATCAACTCCAAGGTCAGTAAGTTCATACTCAACTTCTTTAACATCTGAATCTGATTTAACTGAACTCTCTGGTTTAACATCTATCTTCCAGCCAGTAAGTCTAGCGGCAAGTCTGACATTTTGTCCACCTTTTCCTATTGCTAATGAAAGTTTGTCATCTGGAACAATAACTCTTGAAGATTTTAAACTTTCATTTATTTCAACGCTAATAACTTTTGCTGGACTTAATGCATTTGCAATATATTCAAGCGGATCTTCAGAATATGGAACAAGGTCTATTTTCTCACCATTGATTTCATTCATTATAGTATTTATTCTGACTCCACGATTACCTACACAAGCACCAAGTGCATCAATGTGAGGTTTTGTTGCCATTATTGCCACTTTACTACGATTACCAGGATCTCTTGCTATATTTTTAATGACTACTTCTCCAGTCTCAATTTCAGGAACTTCGATTTCAAAAAGTTTTCTTAAGAAACCAATATTGCTTCTTGAAACTTGGATTTGAACGCCTTTGAAACTATCCTTTATTTTTTTAACATATACTTTAACTCTGTCATTAACATGGAAAGTTTCTCCTGGAATTTGATCTTGTTCAAGCATGACACCTTCAGTGTGTGAACCTGCAATTTGCACATATACAACACCTTGCTCAATTCTCTTAACAACGGTGGTTAAAAGTTCATCCTCTTTTTCACTCAATTCTCCAAGCGTTATTTGTTTTTCAATTTCTTTCAATTTTTGCATTACAACTTGTTTCGCTGTTTGCGCTGCAATTCTTCCAAAGTCTTTAGTATTTTCTTCTTGCGTTACTGTATCTCCAATTTTATAACTTGACTTTATTTTTTTTGCATCTTCTAAAGAAATTTCTTTATCAGGATTTTCAACTTCCTCAACTACTGTCTTATAACTATAAATTTTTATTGTATTTCTCTCAGGAATGAGTTTAACTTGAGCACTTTTTGCTTCACCATACATCTTTTTGTATGCCGAAGTAAGTGCTGATTCAAGCGCTTCTATAAGTTGATCAGCGTTGATTTTTTTTGTTGTTTCAAGTTCTTCTAATGCTTGAAAAAAATCTTTGTTTATCATTTTGTTCTCCTTAAAATTCAATAACTGGACTAATTTGTGCTATTTCGCTGTGTTTTAAAACGACGAGTTTATCATCGACTGCTACTGTAACATCATTTTCGGTATAGTCCTTTAATAAACCGATGTAGTTCTTAATGCCATCAATTTGCTTGTAAAGAGTTACTTTTACTTTTTTATCCTTATTTCGTAGAAAATCTTTATAGTTCTTGATTGGTCTATCAAGTCCAGGTGAACTAATATTTAATAAATATGGTTCTCCTTGAGTTGGGTCAAGTTCATCCAGTGCGTCGGAGATTGCATCATTAACCTTTTCACAATCATCTACCGTTACACCATTTTCTTTATCAATGTAAAAAGTCAAATTCATTCCGTCAACTTTTTTTTGATACTCCACCTCAACAACTTCATATCCAAGTTTTTCAATGATTGGACATATTTTTTCATTGCAAAGGCCAACAACTTTACTTGCCATAAATTACTCCTTTACTACAAGTAAGAGTGGGCAAGATTTTGCCCACTCTTAGTCTAGCATATATAGTCTATCACAACATTTTGTTTTAATCAATTGTTTTTGTAAAAAAATTTATATAAAATAATATTACTTAGATTTCATTAAGTTTCAAAAATACCTCTGCAGTAGCAATGGCATCAGCAATTGCCCTATGTGCATTTTTAAGCGTTAAACCTAAAGCATCAACAACATTTATAAGTTTATATCTTGATAGGTACATTTTTTTTCTTACAACATCCATTGCATCGATACTTTCATTAGAAAAATATAACTTTGCTTTTTTTGCTGTATTTTGAATAAACCCTAAGTCAAAAGAAACATTATATCCAACAAGCACACTACCCTCACAGAATTTATAAAAATCTGTAATCGCTTGATTTCCGTTTGGTGCATCTTTTACCATATCATTTGTAATAGTCGTCAATCTTGTAATTTCTTCAGGAATTTCATTCTCTGGACATATGAAAGTTTGAAACTGTTCTTTGATGAGTCCATTTTCAATTTTCACTGCACCAATTTCAATTATTTCATTATATTCAGCACTAAGCCCCGTTGTTTCACAATCGAATACAACAAATGTATGTGTTTTTACATAATCTGAGTAGTTTGGTTTTACATCAAACAAATTTTCTTGTCTATCCAGTATGTATGGTGCAGGTTTGACATATTTATATTCGTCAATATGTACATTTTTTATTATAGGTTCTTCAATCTCAGGTTCTTGCTTGTCTTCTGCCACAAGTGATGTATCTATTTCACAAAAAGATATGCTTTTAATATAAAGCCTTTTCTTTTCATAATCTTTTTTTATATCACCTACAACCAAAATACTGTCACCATCTTTCAAAACATTAACTTTTTTATATGATGTCTTATGTGCAAAATAAATTGCATCAATACTGCCAGTATGGTCAGTGATTGTAAAAGTAAGATAATGACTTGGTTCATCAATTCCCTTTTGCTTGTTTCGTTTTGAAATATATGTTTTATCTACAAAATTAGAAATTTTACCTGCCAAGATAACCGACATTTTTATATCTGTTTGATTTTTTATTGGCTCAGGCATAGGTGTTATTTCTTGTCCGCAAAGAAGTTCTGGCATAAATACTGGATACCTTTCAACCTCTTTTTGTTTAGGCAAATTTTCATAAACATTTTTTTCATGTATAGCAAGCGACTCCTCATCCAAATTTTCATCGCTTTTAATTAAATTTACAACAAAATTGGCTATGAAATTTGTATTTAAATGTTTTAAAATTTTGTCTTTGACCTTATTATCAATAAAATACTGATAAACAACATCTAAAAGTGTAATGTTTACATCTATAAAATCATTATTTTTTACTATGGAAATATTTTTGTCATCATAATATGCAAACATTGATGGATAAGTAGATTGCAAAAATTCAAAAAGATTTTTCTTAATAAGATTTTCATCAAGATAACTTTTTTTATATTTAATTTTAACTTCACATCCAAGAGAAAGTTCTTTCTTTACAAAATCAGATATTTCAAGTTTCTGTGTATCATCAAAATTTTGGCAACTTTCTGGATATAAAAATACTATTTGTGCAGAAAAAGAATGGGTGCTATAAGTCACACTTTGCACCCTAAGAAAATCATATTTCCCACCAAATTCGGTGTTTATCCTATCAAGAATCTCCATCAAAGCCCCACAACTGCTATATGCACAATATCTACGACAACTACAAATAGTAGCAAAATTATCAGCCCATAGAAGTGAATATAGTTTTCCACCTTTCGACTAACTACAGGTTTTCTAAAAATCCATTCCAGGAGTGTAAATACCGCGTGACCTCCATCTAATGCTGGAATTGGCAAGAAATTGAAAACCGCCAAGTTAGATGCCAGTAGTGGCAATAGAATAAGGAAGTTTGCAAAACTTGTTTGCATAATCTCAGACATCATACCTATTGTTGAAATAGAACCGCCTAGTTCTGAGAATGCAATTTGTCCTGTTATTATCTGCCAGAAGCCTTTCAAAACAACCCAAGCAAAACCAAATGCTAGTTCAAAACTACGCCGAAGTGCTTCCCAAAAATTGTGTACATATGCTTCAGTTGAAAACCCAGCAACAAGTCTTCGTTCTTCTTCGCCTTGTTCATTGGTTACAGTTTCCTCTGCAAGCCTAATTACAACTTGTATTCTTTGGTTATCTCTTTCTACATCAAGAGTAATATCAGTATCTGTACCCGCCTCACTCAAAAGTTGTGAAAGTGTTCCAGAAAATGCAAAACTAATGCGTGTTCCATTTACTCCCCAGATAATATCGCCCTCTTGCAACTCTCCATACAAATTTGAATAATTGGTATCAAGTGTTGCAACACGTGGAATGTCATAACCATAAGATATTAAAAGAATAAAAGAAAATATTATAGCACTAAGGAAGTTAAAAGTTACGCCCGCCATATAAACAAGTAATCTTTTCCAAGGTTTTTGATTTATAAAATCACCGCTATGGTCAACTTTTTTAGCATCTGTTTTTTCTTTGCCTTCAGTTATATCATTTATTTGTTTAATTATTTCAGTGGTTTGTTCATTTTTTGTAACTTTTTTTTCTTCTTTTGTCGTTTCTACTATTTCTGATTTCTTCTCGTTATCATTATTGTCATTTTTTACAACAGTATCTTGTTTGCTGTCAATATTTTTATCAGTCGATTTATCTTTTTCAGCATCATTTTTTTCAATATTCTTGTCTTTATCATCTAGCTCATCGTCATCACCTTCGCCAGCAAAAGCGCAATAACCACCTAGTGGAAATATACGCAAGGAAATTTTTTCTCCACGCTTATTTACTTTGCTAAAAATTGCTTTACCAAAGCCTATAGAAAATTCTGTTATTTTAAAACCTAGCCATCTACCAACACAGTAGTGACCAAACTCATGAATTAAAACCATTAAAAGCAAAACACATATTGCAAGAATTACATAACCTATTGTGGTTAAAATACCCATTTTATCTCCTTTATAAAAGTATTACCAAAAATATAAATATAAGCGGAGCACAAACAATATGACTGTCCATTCTATCCAAAATTCCGCCGTGACCAGGCAAAATGTCACCAGAATCTTTTACATTTGCTTTACGTTTTATATAACTTTCAAGCAAATCTCCAAGTTCACATACAACCGATGCAATAAAGCCAATTATGATGAAATGCCAAAATGCAAACCCTACTTGAGTAAATACTTCAGCATACATATCAAAAGCATTGAAGATTAGGTACAATAGAACTGCTGAAATAGTACCCCAAAATACTCCGCCAACTGCACCCGAAATTGTTTTATTTGGACTGATTTTTGGACAAAGTTTTCTGCCTTTAAACAATGAACCTGTAAGATAGGCAAAAGTATCTGTAAAGATTGGAATTATAAATGTTAATATAAGTCCAAAGGTACTTATTAAAAATAATGCATTTGATGTATATGTTGTAAAGTAGTCAGACATTACAGCAATATCATTTATAAACACAAAGAAAAGCATTAAAATTGCAGGATATAAGTAAATGTACATAGTCTGAATTGCTTTATAAATAGAAAAAGATTCAACTCTAAGTTTTAGGTTTCTAGTCGCAATTTCATTTTTTGTAGACTTATACATTATAAGACTCAAGAACCACTGAGCCATAACAAAAACTATAATAAGTGCTAGTTCCATTAAAATTAGCATATACCAACGCATATCAAGATTTAAGCATAAAACAAACAAACCATATGCGAATAATGGATATGCTATTGCAAAATATTTATTATTATAAACACCCATTTTGGCAAATAGACGGCTTGTCTCATAACATGCATACATAGCAATTATCACCATAAAAGCATCAAAAATATATGTTGATAATTGTCGTGCAAGCAATACAAGCACAAGTATAGCAACAAGCGTTGCTCCTGTTATAATTCTTTGTTTCATTTATTTTTCTCCTGTTTTACATTACCAAAGCGCCTATCACGGCTTTGATATTCTATAATTGCTTTTCTAAGATGTTTTTCATCAAAATCTGGCCAATGAATTTTTGGAAAATACAGCTCGCTGTAAGCACTTTGAAATAACATAAAGTTTGAAAGCCTCATCTCTCCGCTTGTACGAATAATAAGGTCTGGATCAGGCAATTCGCTTGTGTAAAGTTCACTTTTTATATCGTCTTCTGTTATTTCAACCTTGCCCTTTTTTGCAAGATTTGTAAATGCACGAGCAAGCTCACTTCTTGAACCGTAATTTAGTGCTATGTTTACAATAAATTCTGTGTTATGCTTTGTTTTCTCAGTGACATCAAGCAATAGTTCATAAAGTTCTTTTGGGAGTTTTGAAATGTCTCCCATGGTCATTATTTTTGTTTTACCATTAACAAACCTATCATAATTTTCTTTTAAATGTGTTAGCACTAAATCAAATATGCCATCAACTTCTTCTTTGCTACGTTTCCAATTTTCAGTAGAAAAAGCAAAATATGACATAACTTTTATTCCAATTTTTTGTGCAGCCTCAGTCACCCGTTTTAATGCATCGACTCCTGCCCTGTGACCAAGGAGCCTCGGAAGCATACGTTTTTTTGCCCACCTACCGTTACCATCCATAATAATGCCTATATGCACAGGCAAAGCGTGCTCATCAATCTTTTTGTACATCGCCATCCTTTAAATTAAACAAAAACTCGCCATAAGTTATAGTTGCACTACCATTTTGTATAATAACATTTGTCACAAGTTTGGTATCGCCTAGCGTGCCATAATTGTTGCACACTAAATTACATTTAATACCTTTTTGTGTCAAAGTATTAACAACCTCGTCAAGTGGCATAAGAATGTAGTCCATTAAATTTCCATAACCTCTTTTTCTTTTGCATCGCTAGATTTATCACACAATTCAATATATCTATCTTGACGCTTCTGAACATCATCTTCAAGATTATTATATTCATCTTCGCTAAGCATGTTGTCTTTTTTCATTTGTTTGTACATATCCAAGCAATCACGCCTTGCGCCACGCATAGCCACCTTTGTGTCTTCACAAAGTTTTTTAACCTGTTTTACTATTTCACGTCTACGTTCTTCTGTTAATGCTGGGAAAATTAGTCTTATAGTCTTTCCATCATCAGTTGGTTGAACACCAAGGTCAGCAAGTTGAATTGCTTTTTCTACATTTTTTAGTTGTGACTGATCCCAAACATTTATAGCCAAAACACGAGCCTCTTGTACTTGAATATTTGCCATTTGATTTAGTGGTGTCATAGCACCATAGTAATCTACCATAACTCTATCTAGTATATGCGGATTAGCTCTGCCAGCACGAATAACTTGATATTCATTTAGCAAATGTTCATGTGCTTTTTTTAGGTCACTTTCATAACCTTCCATAACATCTTTTACCATTGTTTCGTCTTGCATAAAAACTCCTTAATTTATTAAACTAAAAAATATAATACATTAAAATGCTAATAAAATCAAATGAAATAACGCAATTATACATAATGAAAAAATCCACCGAAGTGGATTTTTTAAGTTTGATTTATTTTTTTGTCATCTTTGCAATTTCTTCAGCAAGGTTATCTTGACGTTTTTCAAGTCCCTCACCCATTTCATAACGAACAAATCTAC
This sequence comes from uncultured Clostridia bacterium, assembly GCA_944376845.1. Classification (GTDB taxonomy): domain Bacteria; phylum Bacillota; class Clostridia; order Christensenellales; family UBA1242; genus UBA5893. The sequence continues at coordinate 68,884 of CALWDZ010000002.1, forward strand.
GAACATTTATTTTTTCACCAATTGCAAGGATGGCTTCATTTATAACTTCTTTAACTGTTTTTGAAGTATCTTTTACAAACTCTTGTTCAAGAAGACAAATTTCTTTATAGAATTTATGAATTCTACCTTCAACCATTTTTTCAACGACGTTTGCTGGTTTACCTTCATTTAATGATTGTTGAGTAAGAATTTCTTTTTCTTTTTCAACTTCATCCGCTGGGACATCTTCAATACGTACATATTTTGGATTAGCGGCTGCTATTTGCATAGCAATGTCTTTTAAAAGAGTTAAAAATTGTTCACTACGTGCAACAAAATCTGTTTCACAGTTAATTTCGACCAAAACGCCAATTTTACCGCCCATGTGAATATATGAACCAACAGCACCTTCTGCGGCTATTCTATCCGCTTTTTTCGCTGCTGCAGCAATACCTTTTTCTCTAAGCCAAATTACTGCTTTATCAAAATCTCCATCACTTTCTGTTAGTGCTTTTTTGCAATCCATCATGCCTGCACCTGTGCTGGCACGAAGTTTAACAACATCTTGTGCTGTAAACATATTTATTCTCCTTTTTCCTGTTTTTCTTCTTGTTTTGTTTCTTCTTTTGACTCTGTTTCTTTCTTTAATTTATCTTCTTTTTGTTCTTTTTCTACTTTTTTAGTAGACTTTTTAGCCTTTGATTTTTTTGGCTTTTCTTCGTCTTCTTCTTTAACCTCTGTTGGTTTAACTTCTGCGAGCACTGCACTTATATCCACATCTTCTTCTTCCTGTGGTTCTTTGCTTACAGAAACGCCTTCACGTGCTTCAATTACTGCATCTGCAATTGCACTTGCAATAAGTTTAACAGAACGAATAGCATCATCATTTCCAGGAATGACATAGTCAATATCAGATGGGTCACAATTTGTATCAATAAGCCCAACCATAGGAATATGAAGCGCTTTTGCTTCTTTAACACAAATGTGCTCTTTTGTAGAGTCTACAATAAATATTGCACCTGGCATTTCGTGCATATCTTTAATACCGCCAAGATTTGCTTCAAGTTTTTCTCTCTCTTTCTTCAAAATGGCAACTTCTTTCTTTGGCAAAAGTTCAAATTCGCCAACTTTTTCCATCTGATTAAGTTTGTTTAATCTTTCAATTCTTTGCCTAATAGTTTTGAAGTTTGTAAGTGTACCACCCAACCAACGATTGTTAACATAGTACATTCCGCAACGAAGAGCCTCCTCTTTTATTGCCTCTTGTGCTTGTTTTTTTGTGCCTACAAAAAGCACTGACCTACCTGAAGCAACAACATCTCTGATAAAGCTATATGCTTTGTCAATAAGTTCTGAAGTTTGCTCAAGGTTAATAATGTGGATATCATTTCTAGCAGTGAAAATATATTTAGCCATTTTTGGATTCCACTTTCTTGTCTGATGACCAAAATGAACACCAGCTTCAAGAAGTTGTTTCATTGAAATAACTGACATAAATTTTTTATCCTCCTTGTTTTTAGTCTTCCCCAGCGTTTTAAAACTCCTTTTGCAACCTGCAAAAATGCATCGGCAACCACAAAAAAATGTTCACTGGGTGTTAATTTGCCAATGAATGACTTTAATAAAATATCATACTATAACAAAATTTGCAAGCGTTTTTTGCTATCAATTACCATTTTCACTTATTTCTAGGTATATTTAGATTTTTATTGGTTTTTTTGGTTAAATGACGCTTTATATTGTTTTTAATTGTTAATTTATAGTTTTTGTTTTAAATTTATACTTTTTATTATATAATATTATATTTTTTAGTTTTTAAATTTTTTTATTGTTTTTACTTATATTATCTTTGTTTTTATTAGTTTATATTAGATTTGTATCTTTTTTATTTTATTTTATTATTTTGTTTTAGTTTTTTTTATTTTTTCTTTATTTTTATTATATATTGTCGAGTTGATAAATTTAAAAAACCTTATCATTTTTGATAAGGCATTATTTATTCCATTGAAATTATATAGTAATAAACAGGTTGTCCCCCGTCGATAACAGTAACTTCACATTCTGGATATTTATTTGCAAGTGTATCACGAAGTGCTTCTGCATCTTGCTGGTTTACATCTTCTCCATAGAATAAAGTTATACTTACAACACTTTCATCTATCATTTTACTAATCAAATCTTCTGTTGTTGGATTGACAAGGTCACCTTTTGCCAATATGGTTTTATCGTCTAAGCCAATAATTTCGCCAACCGACAAATCAAATCCATCAACATGAGTTGAACGCACTGCATATGTCACAGAAGCACTTTTTACATTTTTATAAGCACTATTCATATTCTCAGTATTTTCTTCAACTGTACCCTCTGGATTAAACGCAAGTGATGCAGAAATACCTTCTGGAATATTTTTAGTTGGTATTACAACAAGATTTTTTGTTGTTAAACCTTTAGCCTGTTCACAAGCAAGTGTTATATTCTTATTGTTTGGGAAAACAAACACTGTTTTTGCTGGAACTTTATCAACTGCCTGAGCGATGTCAGCAGCACTTGGGTTCATAGTTTGACCACCTTGAATAATCTCATCAATCATGAGGTCTTTCATAAGATCCGCTATACCCTTTCCAGGAGCAACCGAAACCATACCAAGTTCTTTTAGGTTTTCTTGCTTTTGCCCTGCTTTCTTTTTAAGTTGACGATTTTGTTCACGCATATTCTCAATCTTGAGATTATAAAGTTCACCAAGTTCCAATGCATAACCAAGTGCAAGGTTTGGTTGATTTGTATGAACATGCACTTTAACAAGAAGTAAGTCACCTATACAAAGAACAGAATCACCAATGGCCATAAGTTTTTCTTTCAACTTCTCAATATCTGCCTCAGTGGTCTTTTTGTTCATATTTATAATCATATATTCTGTGCAGTAACCATATTCGATTTCTGCCAAATTGTTTATATCAGCAATAACATCATCAGCAGTTTGTACTGGTTGTCCATCATTAAATGTGATATTTGAAAAATCAGTTTCACCAATGAGTGCTTTGTAAAAACCTGTAAATATAACTATAAGTCCTCTACCACCAGAATCTACAACACCTGCTTTCTTTAATACTGGCAACATTTCTGGTGTTTGTTGAAGTGTTTCTTCACCCTTTTCTAAAACTCGTTTGAAAAATTCTTCAAGGTCACTAACTTTTTTAGCAATCTCTACTGCTTGTTCGCTCATAACTCTAATTACAGTAAGGATGGTACCTTCCTTAGGTTTTGTAACAGCCTTATAAGCAATTTTTGTTCCCTCTGACATTGCTTTAGCAAAATTTTTTGTTGTTATTGTTTCTACATTTGCAAGAACTGAGCACATACCTTTTACAATCTGAGATGTTATTACACCAGAGTTACCTCTCGCTCCACGCAAAGCACCTTTTGAAAATGCTCCACAAAGACTTTGAAATGTATTATCAGGACAATTATTTACCTCATTGCCTGCCGATTTCATTGTAAGAAACATATTTGTACCCGTGTCACCATCTGGAACTGGAAACACGTTAAGTGAATCTACTAATTGTTTATTCTGATCAAGTAACGAAACGCCACCGAATATCATTTTTCTAAAAGTTGCGCCGTTTATGGACTTTTGCATTTTTATCTCCTAAACTCTAACACCAACGACATGGATATTGACAGCATCAACAATCATACCGGTAAAGTCTTCAACGCTATATTTTATAGTCTTTTTTAAACTTTCAGCAACAGCGCTGACAGAAATACCGTATTTCAAGATACAGTAAATGTCGATTGATATTCTATTTTCTACATTTGATATTTTTATTCCACGTGAATATGGTTGTTTTACTAATAACTCTCGAATGCCATCTTTAAGATTTCGTGATACTAAATCAACGACACCATAGGAATCAAGTGTGACAAAACCAGCGACTGATGCAATCGCCTCGTCAGAAATGGTGATTTTGCCATAGAAATTATTTGTTTCTACCAAGTTTTGCTTCCTTTTAAGCATACGAACGCAAAATAAATATACAACAAACTTTGAAATACTTCAAGTATTTTTTACTATTTTTTAGAAAATTGAGACAAAACTCTTGATTTGTTTAAAAAAAAATGATAACATATGCGATGTAAATTTAGAAAGCGGAGGAAATTATGAGCAGAGTTTGTGAAATTTGTGGAAAAGGAAAAATGTCCGGTCATAATGTAAGCCACAGTAATCGTAAATCAAACAGAACATATGAAGTTAATTTACAGAAAACAACAATTACTGTAGATGGTCAAGAAAAAAATGTCAAGGCTTGCACAAAATGCATTAAAACAGCAAAAAAGGCCTAGTAATATTCTCACCTTTATGGTGAGTTTTTTTTATGATATATAGTTATTATTTTATAACTGACTTTCTAAATATTATCTTAACAATTCCAGATAAGAACTTTGGCATTTTGAAACAGAATATTTTCATACTTTTCTCCTCGTATAATAATATGCCAAAGTTTGTAATGTGGTGTCATCTAAGATTTGAAATCGCAACTAACCTATCATCGCTTTTATAAATATAACTACCACTAACTAAAATATCTACACCATACTTCTTTAATTTGGCACTTATATTAGGATTTACTCCACCATCAACTTCAATTTTAAAATCAACATTATAATCTGTTTTTATTTTATTTAACTGTACAACTTTTTGATAGGTATCCTCAATAAATTGTTGACCACTTTTCCCCGGTTCTACACTCATAACCAAAACAACGTCAGTGTAACTAAGGTATGACAAAATTTCACTTACTGGCGTCTTCGGCTTGATACTAAGCCCAGATAATGTTCCCGACTCCCTAATATGTTCTAAATCTTTTATAAGTTTCTTTTTATTTTTGTATGCCTCATAGTGTACGGTTAAAATATTAGCACCCGCTTGTAAAAATTTATCGATATACTTTGACGGATTGCTTATCATCAAATGAACATCTAAAGGAAGTAATGTCTTTTCGTTGATTAAACCTAATGTCGTATAAGAATAAGTTCTATTTTCAACGAAAGAACCATCCATTATATCGCAATGCAAAAAATCAGCATTATGCTTAATGCTTTCAGCATAATCAATAATTTCATGAACTGTCTTAACTGGATCTGTAGATGGTGCAATTAAAATTTTTTTATCCATGCGTTTTTACCCACTTTTGTTCTAAAGTTTTATAAATTTCAGTGTATCGTTTGTATCGCTCATTGTCAAGTGCTCCATTTTTAACCGCACTTTTGACAGCACAATCGCAGACACTTTCACTTACATGCTTACAATCGGAATATTTGCATTTTGGCATATATGAAATATAATCTTTATAATATAACGGGAGTTCAAAATATGGAATTGGAAGCAATGTCTCATCAAGTGCAGTAAATCCAGCAGTATCCGCAATTAAAATTTCGCCGTATGTAAAAATTTCACAATGTCTAGTAGTATTTTTACCACGATTTATTTTTTTACTAAGATCTCCAACTTTTGCAACATCAAAGTTAAAAAGTTGGTTTATAATTGCACTTTTCCCAACCGCGGACTGTCCTGCCAAAGCATTGACTTTATTATTTAATATATTTTTTAATTGTTCAAAACCTTGTCCTGTTTTTGCTGATACATAGACTACTTTTATTATGGGTTCATAAACTTTTTTTACATATTCATTTATATTAGTGCTTTGGTCCTGCTTATTCACAACTAGAAGTGGCTCTATTCCATATGAATAAGAAAATAGTATTAGTTTGTCTACAATATAAAAATCAGGTTTAGGTACTGTGGCAATAACAATAATAAGTTGGTCTAAATTGGCAAGCGGTGGCCTTATAAGTAAATTTTTCCGTGGAAGAATTTTTTCAATTACATACTCATTCGTTACCTTATTAACGCTAACTTTATCTCCAACAAAAATGCCACGCGTTTTATGAGTTCCGCGAGGTTTTGCCGAAATTATTGTGCCATTTGATAACCTTATCCAAAAGTTATCTGCCATTTTCTTTATTACTATATTTTCCATATCTCTACTATATAATGTGTTATGCTTTAAAACATAATACTTTTTATTGTGTATCAGACAAAACTTTTGCTCGCAATTGTCCACATGCGCCTTCTATATCTTCACCCATAGTTCTTCTAACTGTTGCGCTTATGCCATTGTCTTGTAATTTTTTCATAAAGGCATATGCACGGTGTCTTGTTGTGCCTTTAAGTCCCCTTTCCTTTACTTCATTTAAAGGTATCAAGTTGATATGATTTGAAAAACCGTGCATTAAACCGCATAGCATTTCAGCACATTCAAAACTATCATTTTTCCCCTCAATAAGAGCGTATTCAAATACCACTCTTCTCTTGGTTTTATTAAAATATCTTTTTGCACTGTCAATTATTTCTTTAATCGAATATTTGTTTGCAATTGGCATTGTTTGTCTTCTAATTTCATCATTTGGTGCATGTAAAGATATTGTAAGTGTTATTTGTAAATTTTTATCTTTTAATTTGTCAATTTTATCAACCAGCCCACAAGTCGATAAAGATATATTTCGTTGGCTTATACCAATACCTCGAACATCTGAAACACATCGCAAAAATTTGACAACATTATCATAGTTATCAAGTGGCTCACCACTCCCCATAAGCACAACATTTGTAATTTGTCTTTTAGCCTTTGTTCCACCAAGATAAGCATTAACACATAGCACTTGAGCCAATATCTCCCCACTTGTCAGATTTCTAACAAGCCCGCCAAGTGTGGAAGCACAGAATTTACATCCCATTCTACAACCAACCTGAGTTGACACACAAAGAGTGTTGCCATACTTATATTTCATAAGTACACCTTCAATCAAATTGCCATCTAGTAACTTATATAAAAATTTTATAGTACCATCTTTACTTTTTCTCTCTTGATATATAGAAAGTGGTTGAAAACTATATTTAGTCGAAAGGTCTGCAATAAGTGATTTTGGTATATTTGTTACTTCATCAGGTGATTTATATGAAACTAATGCATCATAAAGTTGAGTGACCCTATACTTTGGCTGATCTAAGTCACCAAGCAACTTTTCAAGTTCTTCATATGAAAAATCTAATAAACTAAGCATTCACGATTATTCCTGTTTCAATTTTTTTGCCATTTAAGAAACTTTTTGCTGTCATTATTTTTCCGCCTGGTGCTTGTAGTTCTTCAACTTCAACCGCACCATTCTGGCACTTGATAACAAGACCTTTCTTTGGAGAGGATTCAATTATTGTGCCATTTGGAACTTGTAATTGTGAAATGGTTTCACTAAGTTTAAAAACCTTGTATGTTATTTCTCCTATATTAAACTTTGCACCAAGGTTTGGAGAAAGTGCACGAGTTAGATTTACAAGTTGTTTTGCCGATTTGTTAAAATCTAAAATTGTATCTTCGATTTTAATCATCTTTGTAAATGTTGCTTCTTTCTCGTTTTGAGGTATCCAAACAACATTACCTTCTTGTATCATATCAAGTGCTTTAACTGCCAGTTGACCACCTTCATGTGCAAGTTTTTGCGTCAATGTTTCAAAGTTATCATCGTCATCAATTTGTACTTTACTAGAAATAAGCATATCTCCAGTATCAATTCCCGCCTCTGTACGCATTATCGTAACGCCAGTGACCTTATCTCCGTTCATAAGAGCATATTGAATTGGTGATGCTCCACGGTATTTAGGTAGTAATGATGCATGGACATTTATTATTTTATGTGGACATATGTCTATAATCTCTTGACTAAGTATTTGTCCATATGAAGCAGTTACCATAATATCAGCATCAATCTTTTTTAAGTCTTCCACTCCGTCACGCCTTATTTTTTCAAACTGGTATACAGGAATATTGTTTTGCTTAGCAATTGCTTTTATCTTTGGTTCAACAAGTTTATGCCCTCTGCCTGATGGTTTATCAGGTTGAGTTACAACTGCTACAACTTTGTGTTTTGATTTTAAAATATACTCAAGGCAAATACAAGAAAATTCTTGAGTTCCAAGAAATATTACTTTCACTTTTTTACTCCTTTTCCATCTTGTCAATGAAAAGTATGCCATTTAAATGATCAATTTCATGACAAAGACATCTTGCCAAATATTTCTCTCCAGTTATCTGGAAATGATAACCATATCTGTCTTGTGCTCTAACAGTTACTACCATTGGGCGTTTTACTTTACCTCGAATTTTACCACAACTTAGGCACCCTTCTTCTTCAATATCACAACCACTTTGGTTAATAATTTCTGGATTGACAAGTTCAAGTTTCATATTATTAACATCCATAACTATAACACGCTTTAATATTCCAACCTGAACAGCCGCTAAACCCATACCATCATTTGTGTACATGGTTTCCCACATATCGTCAATCAGTTCTTCCAATTTCTTATCAAAATTTTTAACCTCTTTACTAGTCTTTCTTAATAGATCATCTGACTTTTGAATAACTTCTCTTACTGCCATATATACTCCTTTAACTTAAATTTTGTGGATTTATCTCTACAAACATACTAACTTTTGCATTAGTATGTTTATCACATATTTCGTATAGTTTTTGAATTATTTCATCTTCATGCTCGTGCTTGATACGCATAAGAATTTGATATCTTATCTTATTCTTAATTTTAGTAATTGGACTTTTCATTGCATCAAGATATACAAAGTCATCTAAATAAATATCACGAAGGTGTTTTATATTAGTATAACACAATTTTGTTATTTCGCGAACTATTTCTTCACTTTGCGATGAAAATAAAAGTCTAAGTATTGTCGTAAATGGTGGAAACATTGTATTTTTACGAATACTAAGTTCTTTATCAAAAAAACTTTTATAATCATAGTTTGCAATAAATCTATAAGCATAGTGTCTTGGTGCATATGTTTGTAAAATTACTTTACCTTCAGCCTTATCACGTCCAGCACGACCCGCCATTTGTGTTATAAGTTCAAATGTTTTTTCGGTGCTTTTATAATCACTATGATACAAACTTTGGTCAGCATCAATTATTCCAACGAGTGTGACATCTGAAAAATCATGACCTTTTGCAATCATTTGAGTTCCCACCAAAATACCAGGCTTAGACTTACCAAACTGAGAAAGAATTTTTTGATATGCATTTTTTGTACGCGTGGTGTCATTGTCCATTTGATATATTGGAACTTGTGGATACATTTCGTGAAGTTGTGCCACAACTTGTTCTGTGCCAATTGCCCCATTTCTTATTGCAGTGCTTTTACACTGCGGACAAATAGTTAATGCTTTAAAGCGTTTGCCACAATAATGACATTTAAGTTTATTTTCCTTTTTGTGATAGACAAGCGTGACATCACAATCGGTACATTTTGGTATGTATCCACAGTTTGTGCAACGCATAAATGAACTATATCCACGGCGGTTTATAAAAAACATTGCCTGATGTTTTTCTTTTATACACTTATCAAGTTCATAAAGTAGTGCACTTGAAAACATTCCGGTATTGCCATTTCGAATTTCGCTAAGCATATCAACTATTTGAATTTTAGGCATAGGTTTATCATTTATTCTTGTTGGCAAGGTCAATAGTTTATATTCTCCATCTATTGCCTTTTGGTAACTATCAATATCAGGAGTTGCACTTGCAAGTACTAAAGAACATTTGTTATATTCACTTCTAAATTTTGCAATATCAAATGTATTATAGCGTGGATTTGATTCACTAATATAACTTGTTTCATGTTCTTCATCAATGATAATTATTCCCAAGTTCTGAATTGGTGCAAAAATCGCAGAACGTGCACCAACAACTATTCTTGCTTCACCTAAGAGTACTCTTCTCCATTCATCAAAACGCTCACCTACACTAAGTCCACTATGGAGTATGGCAACATTGTTACCAAATCTTGCACGAAAATGAGCAAGAACTTGCGGAGTAAGAGAAATTTCCGGTACAAGCATTATTGCATTTTTTCCTGAATTGACGATATTTTCAATAACTGACATATAAACTTCAGTTTTTCCACTGCCCGTTACGCCAAATAGTAAATAAGTATCATTTTTGTTTAAAATAGCATCTACAGCACGTTTTTGCATTGGTGTAAGTTTGTGCTTTTGCTCCGACATTTCATATGACTTTGGCGTACGATTTTGCTGTACTTGTTCAATTTGTAATATACCACTTTCAATCAATTTACTTACTGCACTTTGAGAATATTTTTTTGTTAATTCACTTTTAAGATATCTTTCACCTTTTACCAAAAAGTTACATAGTGCAATTATATTTTTAGCATTTTTTCTTACAGATTTAGCGTATTCTTGTGTATTACATTGCACATAGACGTACGTTTTTATAAGCGGTTTTACATCATCGCTCCTAAGTTCAGAAGGAATAAATAGCCTTAAACAATCTACGAACCTTAAATGATATTTTTTTACCATAAAGTGCATTAGTTCTATGTGCTCAGGAAGTATCACAGGATAGTCATCTATGGCATATAAAATTGTTTTAAGTTTATCATCAGTCAAATCGGAAAATTGTTTTAAAGCAATAACAAAGCCCTGAATATTTCGCCTACCAAAAGGGACCATAACCCTTTGACCAACAATTGTGTCATCTAAAGCCACATAGTCAAATACTTTGTCCACTGTACTATTTGTAATGTCAACAATTACTTCTGCAATCATATTTTTATGATAACACAATTATAAATGAAAATAAAGTATTTTTAAGTTAAGTTTGTTCATAAAAAAAGACCACACAACGTGTAGTCATAATTAAAATAGCAAAATTTATTACTTTACATCATCGCTTGAGATTACTGAACCTTCATAAATTTCATCAGCAGCAAGACTAATTGCCTTTTTTTCACTTTTTTCAATTTCGGCTGGAATACGCTTTTCAAGCTCTTTAGCACGTTTTTCCATTATAATGCAAAGTTTATATTTATTGCCATCCATCTTTTTTACCAATTTATCGATTGGTGGTTCGTTCATCATATCAAAATACCTCGCTTTCTATAATCTTTTTGATTGTAACATAAAATAAATATTTTGTGAATACATTTTTTATATTTTTAATAATTTTTTAAAAGTCTGTTCGTCAAGTATTTGTATACCCAAGTCTTTTGCCTTTATCAATTTACTTCCCGCTTCCTTACCTACTAATACATAATCTGTATTTTTACTTACCGATGATGATGTTTGCCCTCCGTTTTGTTCAATAAGAGCTGTTGCTTCTGCTCGAGTAAAACTTTCAAGAGTTCCAGTTAAAACAAATGTTTTCCCTTTAAAAATACCTTCGCTATTTCCAGTTTGGCTACTGTTTTTAATTTTTATGCCATAATCAAGAAGTTTATCAATCAATGTTATATTTTTTGAATTATTAAAATAACTAGCAATGCTGTCTGCCACCACTTCGCCTATATCTCTGATTTTTGCAAGGTCATCTTTTTTTGCAACCTTTAATTCATCAAGTGTACGATAGTATTTTGATAAATCTTTGGCGGTCTTTGTTCCAACATTTTGAATGCTGAGAGCATATATAAAATTACTTAGTTCAACGTCTTTACTTTTTTCAATCGCATTTAGAAGATTTCTTGCTTTTTTTTCTTTAAACAATGGCAATTTTAATAAGTCTTCCTCTTTTAAAACATACAAGTCCGCAACATCTTTAACTATACCGCTCTCGTATAATAATTTAGATGTACTATCTCTAAACCCTTCTATATCCATAGCATTTCGACTAGCAAAATGAGTTATTTTGTCAATTATTTGTTCTGGACAAGACTCGGAATTTGGACAAAAATCAAGTGCACCTATTTGAACAAGGCGTGTTCCACAACTTGGACAAAATTGTGGTTTCTCTATTGGTTTTGCGCCTTCTAGTTCTTCCGCTAGTCCCATTATTTCTGGTATAACTTCATTACTTCTTCTAACAAAGACACGTGAGCCAATAGAAATATGTTTGCGCAATATATCCATATAGTTATTGAGCGTAGCACGATATATAGTAGCGCCACTTAGATTAACTGGTTCTATTATCGCAATAGGAGTAACTTTCCCAGTGCGCCCCACTTGCCAAATTACGTCTTTGAGTATTGTAGAAAGTTCTTGTGCCTCAAACTTATAAGCCATTGCCCATTTAGGAAATTTTGATGTATAGCCAAACTCATCACGAAGGTTAAGTTGATTGATTTTTACCACCATTCCATCTATTAAAATGTCTAGTGTGGTTTTCTGCTTGTCTACACTTTCAATCTCTAATAATATATCATCAGGAGATTTAAAATGTTTGTATGGAGAGATTAAAAAGCCATTCTGTTTCAGAAACTCAAACATCTCCACTTGCGTTGCAAACGTCTTCCCTTCTGCATATAAAACATTATAGCAAAACCAATCTAGATTACGCTTTGCGGTTTGCTTTGGATCAAGGTTACGAATAGCACCACTTACAGCATTTCGAGCATTTTTTAATGCTTCATCGGGATATTTTTGATTAAATTTTTTTAAGTTTGAAAGTGTTATCATGCCCTCGCCTTGTACTATGAGTTCACCTTTAAACGGAATAGAAAGTGGAACACTTTTTATAGTTTTTACTTGAGGCGTCACATCTTCACCAACCACACCATTGCCTCTTGTGGCACAAGACTTTAAAAATCCTTTATCGTATGTACATACAATTGTTAAGCCATCAAATTTATATTCAAGAGTAAAGTCAACATTTTCTTCTTTTTCACGAACATCTTGCATCCATGAAAAAAGCGCTTCCTTTGATTGACATTTATCAAGGCTATATAAACGCATTTTATGAGTGACTTTTTTAAAGTTGGATAAAACAGTATCTCCAACCCTTTGTGTTGGAGAATTTGGGAGTACTATTCCCGTTGCTTTTTCTAATTCAAGCAATTTATCATACAACCTATCGTATTCTGCATCAGAAACAATTGGTGCATCAAGCACATAATAATGGTAGGCATAATCATTTAATTTTTCTACCAATTTTTTCATTTCATCCATAACAAACCTCATGATAAAATTTCAAGTGGGGCGATTTCCAGTATAAGTGTCTTTTTACCAACATTTTCAAAAACTATATCTGCGCACACTCCATTGTCAATTATATCAACTATTTCTCCTTTTCCAAACTTTGGATGGTTGACTTTTTGCCCTACTTTATAAATAGAAATATCTTTTTTCTCTTTCTCGTTTTTATCTGCAACTGTATAAGAATCCATTGAAGAATGAGTTGTAACCGCTTGTTTTATAAAAATATTATTCTCCAAATTTCTATGGATAAAACTAGTATAATCAAACTTTCTTTGTTTTTGACTAGCATCTAAGCCCATTTCATCCAAAAATTTACTTGGAGTAGTGTAAGACCTTTTACCATGCAAATATCTACTTTGAGCATATGATAAAAATAAACGTTCTTTTGCGCGTGTTACAGCCACATACATAAGTCTGCGTTCTTCTTCAGTTTCTTTTTGACTGTATGAACTACGTGATAATGGAAATATGCCCTCTTCAACCCCAACAACAAATACAACTTTAAATTCTAGACCTTTTACTGAATGAACTGTTGAAAGCGTCAATGTTTCATCACCAATGTAATCTATATCTGCTTCTAGAGTGATGCTTTCAAGATAATCAGAAAGAGTAGCATTTCCGTTTGCCTTTTCAAATTCATCTACTGAGTTTACAAATACATCAATATTCATAAGTTTTTCCATATTTTCATCAGTAGAATCAAGATAAGCACTTCTAATAGCATATTCATCTATTACTGCCGTAACAAATTCATGAAGTGACATATTAGGTCTTTGTTCTTCAAGTTTTATGTACGATGAAATAAATGGTTTCACTTTTTGAGTAAGTTGTGAGTATCCATCCACGCCATTTGCTAAATTTTTCATTGCGTTTAATAGAGATAAATTGTTGTCTAAAGCATATTGCCTTAATCTAAGTATTGCACCATCACCTATACCGCGTTTTGGAAAATTGATAATTCTTAAAAGTGCAGTTTCATCACTTGGATTAGTAAAAATTCTAAGATAGCTTATCAAGTTTTTTATTTCTTGTCTTTCATAAAATTTAAATCCACCATAAATCCTATAAGGTATATTATAATTGAGCAATTTTTGTTCAAAAGGAAGTGAAAGTGCATTTATTCTCATAAGTATTGCTATGTCGCTAAGTTTATACTCACCTTTATTTGTCATAGCCCATATTTTTGCAACAATTGACTCTGCCTCATTTTGTTCATCATAATATTTATTGCACTCTATATCTTTGCCTTGTTCATTTTCTGTCCACAATACCTTATCAAACCTTTCAAAGTTGTTTGAAATCAATTTATTTGCAGTATCTATTATTGTTTTTGTACTACGATAATTTTGCTCAAGTTTATAAACTTTTACTGGTGCAAAATCAGTTTTAAAATTAAATATGTTTTGAAAGTTTGCTCCACGCCACGTATAAATACACTGGTCTTCATCACCTACCACAAAGATATTTTTATGAACTTGTGATAAAAGCCTTACAATATCATACTGAATGGTATTAGTATCTTGAAATTCGTCTACAAAAATATATTCAAAGCGTTCTTGATATTTTCGCAAAACCTCTGGATAACTACCTAGTAATTTATAAGCATTAGATAAAAGATGATCAAAATCCATTGCATTATTTTTTATAAGTGCTTCTTCATAAGACTCATAAACTTTTATAGAATCATCTTCATCTCTTCTTGAATTTTTAGCGTAGGTATAAACATCGATATTATGGTTCTGACAAAAACTTATTACTGTAGCATAATGTTTTACATTATCTAATGGTAGTGACAAATCTTTAACTACTTGTTTCAATAATTTTTCACTATCACTTTCACTGTAAACGGAAAACTCTGATGTATAATCAGCAAGTTTTCCAATATTTTGCCTAAGCATTCTAAGGCACATGGAATGAAATGTAGAAATCCAAATATCACTAATCGACCCGACCAGTTGGAATATTCTGTTTTTCATCTCGTTTGCTGCCTTATTTGTAAACGTTATTGCAAGTATGTTTTCTGGCAAAATGCCTTGCTCTTTAATTAAATATGCAATGGTATGAGTTAAAAGTTTTGTTTTTCCGCTACCTGCTCCTGCTGTTACCAAAACAGCACCCTTAGCGTTTAAGAGTGCTTGTTTTTGTGATTCATTTAATTGATTTAAAATGTCCATATGTTTAGTATAACATATCAAAAATAATATGCAAAGTTTTTCAATTAACTTGCTTTAATTTTTCATGTTCATACCTTTGTTTTAATTCTCTATATTTGTCTGCGAGATTAAAGAAATATCTTTCCTTTTGATCACTAGAAAGAGTTTTATAATATTTTATATCTATAAGTTCAGCAAGCGGGTTTATACAATTGTCATCCACAGTTTTTTTAACAATACAATATAACTTTTCATCGTCTTTTACATCAATAGTTTTTACATTTGGTCTAAGATTTTTATCTTTACCCCTAAGCCTGTTTTTTGCTTGTTGAGCCATAAATTTTAAAATATCGCGTCCTTCCATAATATCTCCTTAAACAAAGATATTATAACAAATTTTTATGACCAATTCCTATTAAAAAAATTGACCAAAAAACACTTTTTTGGTCGAAAAACATCAATTCTTTATAAGCGACAAAATATAATCAAAATATCTTTCTTCAACTCCACCCAAACTTAAACTTTGTGATTTCATAGTCAAATATTTTTGTTGATCACGCATAACTTCACTTAACCTATAAAATCTTATGCTATCAAGAGTTGCCACAGGCGAAATTGTTGTAATTGGTTTTTGAAATGATATTTCAACCAAAATGTTTAATATCTTATTTTCACAAACCATTGACATAAATTGTACTTCACCTTCTTTCACATTTGGTACAAAGTCATATTTTTTTAAATGATTAACAAACTCTCCACCATTTACTATAGTCCCATAAAAATTGCTAACAGACATACTTGCCCGATTGAAATCTCGAACATCAATTTTACTTTGACGAAATTGTTCAAACAATGCATTAGGAAGTTTTAAATCCACTTTTTCGAATCTGTCATCTAAATCAAGCGTATGTACTAAACTTATAACTACATCTCCGCCTTCCTGCCTATTTCCATAAATATATACAATTTCTTGACCTTTTACTAGAAATATTGAATAAAGTTTATTTTGCTTATATTCTCCAAAAACAAGTCTATTGGCAAATTTATTAAAAATGGAATGATGTATAAATAGTTTTGAAAACAAATCACGCGTATAAGTCCTATGCGAGATAAAATTTAGATGTAAACGACTTATCTCTTTTTGGACTTCTTCATCGGTAAGTGTTTGAGGCAAAATCAAATCTTTAACTTCTTCAACCTGTTGTTTATTCTGCGTTGCAAATATTTCAATGTATTCTTCAATATTTTCTTTAAAGTTTTTAAACTGACTAAGTCTGTTAAACATTTGAATAAATGCTGGTTTTTCACTATACATAAGGCACAATGTCAAATACCTACCTTCTTTGTTCCTGTTAAGTCTATAGAGTACAAACAAAAATTCATAAATTTTTCTTTCAAAAAGACCTTCTGATAATAGCGAGAACATTCTGACGCACCATTTACTGGCAAGAATATCTTGAGTTTGACTATGTTTATCAAACAATTTTTCAGCAAAATTATTTAAACTTTCTTTATTGAAAACATCATAAAGTGATTTTAAACTTGCAAGATTTAATAGATTTTTTTCTTGCTTAAAAACTTCAATTAAAAAGGTTTTTTCAGTTGCGTTTGCTTGTTTGCCACTTTTAAATTCTAAAGGCAAATTCTCAAATGCTATACCAAGAATCCTCTCTTGAGGCTGTGCAACTTTCTTTCTTGCAAGGACACCAAAATGCGCTTCACTTCCAAAACTTAAGGTTTCACTTATACCTAACCTTTTTGATAGGTATTCTTTTATCTGTGTATCATTTTCGCTATCATATAATTTTTCAAGCCTGCTTTCAACTTCTACATTGTTCTTTATAGCGGAAAGTACCTTTATATAATGAAAACGCGATTCCTTTTCATTAGGTAAATATTTATCAAAAAATGCCAAAGTATCGTTAATATACTTTTTTAAGAAGTATTCAGCATTTTCTTCACTTACATTTTTATGTGATAGGTCATTAAAAATGATGCTTATACCTTTTTGTGTATCAAAATTTAAAATCAATGTCAAATACATCAACTCATATTGGCTATTGTTTAAAATATAATCACCTAGTTGATCTTCATGTTCACGCATATAATTTTGCATGTATTCCATTGCAATATCATGCCAATAATAAATTTTGTTTTTTTCTTCAAATATGGCACAAAGCACTAGTGGCATATAAAGTTCTACTGACAAATTCCCCACTTCAACAACTTCTATAAACCTATCAAAAAGTCTTTCCTTTATATTATAATCTTTTCCCCTACTTACATATGATGCTCCATTTATATGACCAGCATATAACTTGGATATAAATTCCATTACTTCATAATATCTATGTGCATACAAAAATATAGTGACATAATTTACCACCGCTGATGTATAATCATTTAACTGAAAAACCAATTCTCCAAGTTCACCAACAAGTTTTATATCATCAGTTATATTACTGTGATTTGCTATGTATTCAAGGTCTGCGTCTGGCATTTTATCAAGCATAGGTGTCTCAGAAATATCATATGACAGAACAGATTTTGTTTTATTTACAAGTTGAGAATATTCTCTTAGTACTTCCATAAATTTCTCCGTTTATATTTTAGCAAAAATTTATAAAAAGTACAAACACTTTATTTCATTTAACAGTGAATAAATATTTTAATTTATCTTTGTATTCACCAAAGTATATCTTCCTGCCATAGAATTCCTTTTTGAGCATATCATTTGCAAAACTTTCATCAATGAGATCACATATAATTTTATCATAATAATTTGTATTTAAAAATTTATCTAATTGTTTAGAGTTAAAGAATTGCGCTTCAAGTGGGAAATAGTCAAATAGATAATTTAACTTTGGAGCATATTCACATCCCCCCATAAAAAGAGTCTTTGCTTCGCCATTTTGTGTATAGCAAAAACATATGTTTGAGATTTCATAAGGAATTGGATCATCTTCTACTATACTTAAAAGCCAAAATACAAACTCTTCAATCATATTAAATTCCCCCTTATACAAACAGCAACAATAGTACAAAGTATGCTCAAAAATAAGAAGAAAAGTGCATAGTTAAAATAACTAAATTTTATACTAACTAATTTTGCTACTGAAATTACTTCTCTGGCTAAATCAAGGTCCATTTCATCGATGTTATAGTTAGGTGGAAGATTGTATTCCTTTTTTATCTTTTTTGCATACCCTATATCAGTGTAATTACTGATAGTCCTATAACTCATAAGATTTTTGTTTTCAATGTGAGTATCTTTCTTAGGCAATTTTACATTTCTTGAAAGAAGAGCAACAAAGGAATAGATTATTGAAATAAGTGCAAGCATAATTGTTGCACTTGCTAAAATATTTATCAATTTATTATCAGAAAAATAAATACTTGCAAAAGCAATGACGGCTGATGCGATTGTCATTGTAATACTGTGCTTTGTTTCTGCATATTTAAGATTTTCAAATAATGTTTGATAAATGTATTTAAGTGTTTGTTTCATGCTTGTATTTTGTGCATTTTTACTTAAATATTTCACCTACTTTTGTTGTCGGTCCATATTTTAATGCAAAATTATTAAGAGTTATTTCAGATATTATTTTCATTTTTTTATCTTCTAGTAAAACATAAAAAACATTAAATTTAAATTTCGACATTTTTGCCATTATTTTATAAATAGGTTCATCACCAAATACCAATGTAAATTTAATTTGATTTCCTTTTTTATAAACATTTTTTCTATCAGAATATAAGCTTAAATATCCATAGGAAGTTGACTTTTGTGGCTCCAAAATTCCCAAGAATAAAAATACGCACATTATTAAAATATTTGTATTTATTACACCAAAAAATAATCCTGAAATAAAAGTTAAAATAAACACTAAACAAATCAACAAATTAAATGTAACTGTCACTTTAATTGCCAATTTTCTATCATATTTTTTTGTTATTATTCCTGCAAGCACTCTGCCCCCATCAAGAGGATAACAAGGAAGTAAATTAAAAACAAACATTACTATATTTGCATAACAAAATTGTTTAGTATATATTTGTGAAACTGGAAAAATCCACCAAAGTGCAATAGTCACAATAGAAAGCAAAAGATTTACTAAAGGTCCGCTTATTGCAATTAAAATCTCATCTTTAGGTAAAAAATTATTAGTTTTATAGTTCAAACAAACACCATAAGGCATAAGAAGTAATTTGTCTAATTTATAGCCTAATTTTAGAGCGGTATAACTATGAGCGAATTCGTGAAGTGAAACAACCAAAATATAGACAAGCACACCTTCAAATTGCCCCATTATAAGCAAAAAAATAAGATATAATACAAAAAGTGGATGTAATTTGTATTTCATATTAGCACCACTTTTAATATATTATAAACATTAACACAAACATAAAACATAGCAACAAAAATAGCCAAACTTAAACACTTTGACCAAAAAACTTCTGCGTTTATTTTATGCCTATAAACTATTGGATAAACAGATTCGGCATCTGTTATTTGTATATCCTTGCCAAAGTTTTCCACGATATATTGTATTTTTATTTTTAAACAGTTAGAACACCTATTGATTTAACTCGTTTTGCTGTTACATGTGCATTAAACTCAATTCCATCGTCTGTGATGTCTGCTGTAATAACCACATTAGGTTCATCCATATAACATTCACATACATTTTTAAAGTCGCTTGATAGCACTTCGCAAAGTTTTTCTGGACTGTTTTCTTTGTCATCCACCAAAACACGTTTTAATCTATTTTCTCCTATTTGAGCAATAGTAACTTTCAAATTACACCTTCCTTTTAATATTTCTCCTAAAAGAGCCAAATAATCCTCGATACTTTTGTTTACAATCATATACTTTTTGAGTACCATTATGTAAATTTTCTGCAAGCAACATCCATGCTCTATTTGATTCCCTACCACCCAAAGCACCAATGCTTGAAAGTGCTGTTATATCGTCGTCTTCTGGAATGACGCCAAGCACCGGAATATGCAAAAATCTTATAATTTCATCAACGTCAATCATTTCGCCATTCATCATAAGATCGCCCCTTACACGATTAACAACTAAATATTTTTGATTTAAATTATATGTAGCAAGTATTGAAAGCACCTTATCAGCATCTCTTATGCTTGATATGTGTGGTGTGACCACAACCACTGCCTCACTTGCACAAGAAACTGCACGCTTAAACCCTTGCTCCACCCCGGCAGGACAATCTATAAATATATAATCAAAACTGTTTTCTAGGCTTTTTACAACGCTCTGTATATCGCTTGCCGACACTTCTTCCCCGCGATAAGAATGTGCTGAAGGAAGAATATATAGGTTTTCAAAATTCTTGTCCTGAACAAGTGCTTGACTTGCACGGCATCTGCTTTCAATAACATCTATTATGTCAAAAACCACCTTGTTTTCTATCCCCATCACAACATCAAGATTATTCAATCCTATGTCTACGTCTAAAATGCAAACTCTAAATCCTAAATTTGATAAAGTGGCTCCAAGATTAGCACAAACCGTGGTTTTACCCACTCCTCCTTTGCCACTCGTAAACACTATTTTCCTTGCCATTTTAACCTCAAATTTAGTTTAATAAGTATATAAAAAAAAGCAAAGGAACATTTTGTACATTTATGTCCCTTTTGTGCTATTTTTGCATTTCAATTTTGAGCAACTTGATCTAACAAAGTTGAATTATTTACAAGTTTAATAAGTCCGTTCAAAGTCGCTTCACTGCTTTCATCGCTAATAAGTACATTGATTTTAAGGCGAGTTCTTAAATATTTTTCAAGGCCAACCATCTTTGAATATCCGCCTGTTATCGTTATACCATTTCTTGTAACATCTCCTGCAAGATCAGAAGGAAGAGTTGATATAGTCGCTTCTATTACACGCACCAATTCATCTAAGAAAAACGATGTTGCTTCATAAATGTCGTGTGCTGAAATAACGACAGTATCCACTAAATTTGTACCATTATTTATACATGAAACTTCTTCTGTTGAAGTATCACTTTCATACAAACTACCAATACTTTCCTTGAGATGCTGTGCAGTTTTTAAGCCTATTGTTACACCATATTTCTTTTGAATGTATTCCACAATAGAACTATCAAGTGTTCTTCCACCAAGTGCAAGTGTAGAACCACAAACTATATGATTTAAATTTATAACTGCACAATCTATTGTACCACCCCCGATGTCTACTATCATTTTGGCACTATTAGCACTGATGTTTATATTTTCACCTATTGCTGCAGAAATCACACTTGGAATTAAAATTATATCTTTTATTTTTACAGAATTACAAAGGTCAATGTATTTTTGTTTTACATCATCAGTTAAACCGACCGGTATTAAAAGTACAAGTTTAATAGGATTAAACAAACTTGGTTTAATTTGAACGCTTTCAAAAAGTTGTTTAAGTAAAATTGTTGCATACTCTGGGCTGACTATCTCACCAAACCCTACAGGACTAAAAGTCATAACATTATCATAATTTTTACCTAAAAGTTTATACGACTCGTTTCCAACGCACTGTAAAACATATCCATCTTCTGCACGTTTGACAGAAACTAAATTGGCTTGTTTTAATATTAGCCCTTCATTTTGTTTAACTAAATTTACGTAACTACTACCAAAATCTAATCCTAAAATTGTTTGCATTTTTTCCTCTCATTAAGTCAAAGTAACTTCAACATCTATCTTTTCATTATTTCTTAAAATTTCAATCGTTACAACTTCTCCGCTTGACATTTGCATAAGTGCATATATAAGGTCATTTCGACAAGAAATATCAAAACTACTATTAGAAGCATTCATAGCGACAATAATATCGTCTACTTGTATTATGCCCTCTGAATTACCACTTACTTCTGTTACATGCAGACCGTCTTGTTGTATGATATCATAGTTATAAATATCACAAATTATACTATCAACTACACTTACACCAAGCGATGGTAAAATATACTGCGTTCCATTGTTATCACACTCAACAATATCATCTAACACCAACAAAACAGGATAAATAGGTACTGCAAAATACATTTCATTCCCACTATTTGAGCCTAAAGTGTTTAAACCAATAAGATAACCATTCATATCAAACAAACCACCACCACTATTTCCATTGGAAATTGAAGCGGTATGCTGAATAAGGTTTTCATAAACATTTTGACTAAGTCCATTTGAAGCCGATGATAATGAATACCTATTAAGCCCACTTACATAACCGAATGTACAAGAATTTTGATATGCAAAATCAAGTGGTGTACCTATAGCGATTACTGGTTCCAAAATGCTTAATCTATTAGTATCAGAAATAACTCTATCAACTGCATTAACATATGGAATATCGGTTTTTTCACAACGTAAAATAGCAACATCAAGATTAGAATTCGACCACAAAAGTTGTGATTCGTACCCTACATTTCCAACATTTAGATAAATTTCTATTTTTAAGTTGTCATTTTGTAATACTCTATATATAACATGATAGTTTGTGACTATATAGCCGCCGTCACGAATACAAACTCCACTACCCATATTTATTTGGCTTTCTGTTTGTCCGTCAACGACAAAAACTGTAACTACACTGTCTATGACTTCTTCTGCAACCTCTGATGGTGATTGAGTATACACTCCACTACCATCTTGCGAAGTTACTATATCTAAACATCCACTAAACATAAAAGCAGAAACCAAAAGCAATGATAGAGCGAACAATCTTTTTTTCATACTCTCTCCTTATTAAGAATAAAAACTCATATCAGCGATATGAGATTTAAATTATTTGTAAATTCTTTTTAAGTATTTTCTTAAACACAGGGGCAAGTTTCATTGCCTGCCTTATATCAAAACTTGCATCATTTTTAACAATTGTTTTCATAATTATTGAATCGCCTAAAATATCGCAACTTATATCATAAACATTGCCACTTTTTGAACTATCAAGTTTGGAAGCAAGATTTATTATAATGCCAAGTTTTCTTACTGCATCAAGGTCATCTTCATTCAAAATATCTTTATATCTTACCCAATCAGATAAAGAAAGATTATCTAAATTTTGACATTTACATGCAAAGCCAGCAAGTAATAGGTCTTTATGAGATACACCATTAAGTCTTGAATTTATTATAACATCAAAACTATATTTTGAATTGTTTTCAAAGTTGATGCGTTTGCCGCAATCATACATTGATGATGCTATTCTGAGTGGTTTTACATAGGCTCTTGGAAGTTTGTGCATAACTTTTAACTGCTTAAAAAGCACCAATGCTAAATTGTAAACATTCTGTGTGTTGCTATTTGGTGTATCATAAAATGTTCTTATGCTATCTAGGCTATATGCAAGCATATCGCTTAAAGGTTTATCGTTGGTTTCTGGGACTACATAACTATAGATAAGTCCTTCATCCAGTCCGCCTGAAGATATTGAAAAGTTTTGAATACCTAATGCTTCTACAATACCTTTTACAATTGCCATACCTGATACAAGATAATCTGCTCTATCTTCACTTACACCTTTAAGTTTTATAGTTTGGTCAAGATCCAAATCTTTAACCTTGTCAAAAACTGCATCAAAAACCTCTGTTGAAACAACATAGTTATTATCTATATCAAGTGGATAGTGTGCAACACGCTTTGCAAGTTTGCCAATACTTACCATAGTTTGTCCCGTACCGACGAACATTAAATCCTGGTCTGGCGAAATAAGCAATTCACTTGGATGATAATTTTGTTTTACTTTTTCAATTATTTCATTATATGGAACTTTATCATCAGCCAAACTTACAGCACCGAAAGATAGTGTTGCTATATTTAAGATAGTTCTTCTATTGTAATGAATTACATGAGTGTTATTCGCTTCGACATCCACAATGACACCTTTTGGAACATCGATAAAATTGACTATACCATTATAAATGGCTTTGATTTCCTCATCAAGTGTTAAGATTGAGAATGTGAATGATGTATTATTATAGATTTCATCAAAAAAGCTTTTCTGATTTTTGGCATCTTTTATAAAACTTGTTGAAACGCTAACTACTTTAGTGATGCCATTATTTTCACAAACCTTTCGAAACATCTTTAAAATATTTAATGTTTCAGTGATTTTTGCTGTAGAAACTAAACCTTCATTTACAATTGTTTGACCAAGGCGGATATTTTCATCAATCCTATCAAAGACATTAAAATATCCTCCTGGTGCAACATTCATCATTACAAGTTTTAATTCAATCTCATTAAGTTCAATAAGTGCAACTTTTTCCATTTTTCCCTCTATTATAATTTATTATCTTTCAATTTTAATTGCATTGACTGGACAAACTGCTTCACATGTTCCACATTTTATACAGATATTTGGATCAATCCATGCTTTACCGTCTTTAAAAGAGATAGCCTCAACTGGACACATATTTATGCAAGTGCCACAAGAAATACATTTTTTTGGGTCAACCATACAAAAAACTCCTTTTTCTTCATGCGGAATTTAGTTTAACATAATATTAATATTTTGTCCACTAGAAAAGATTATTTTTTGAATATTTTAACGAACTCAAAAATACTTAAAATTATTAAAAAAACTCCAAATAGTATTTTTAAAACTCCGCCGTCTATTAAATTTGCCAAGATACTCCCCACCACTGCAAAAACAATACCGGACGGAATAAGTATAAAAAGATATTTAGGCACAATCAATTTGTTTTTTATGTGAATTAGTATTGCAATGACGCTCATCGGCAAAAACGCTATTAAATTATATCCCTGAGCAAGAATTTGACTAACATCGGAAAATATTGTCAATAATGGTATAAGAAGCGTACCACCTCCCATTCCCATAGCCCCAACTATACCAGAAAGAAAACCAAAGATAATAAATAAATACCACATTTTATATCACCATTTTAACCCCAACTCCAAGCATCAAAATTGCAAAAATTACCCTAAGCCATTTGCTATTTATTTTACTTAAAAAAATAGCACCAATGATTCCGCCGGTAATTGCTCCCAAACTGACCCAAGATAAATTGACAAAGTCTATATTATTGTTGTATATGTAAACTAAGGCACTTACCATGCACAATGGCAAAATTACACAAAGGGTGGTTGCATGCGCCTTTTTGCTTTCAAGTCCAATTATTTTTTCAAGTATTGGTACACAAAGCATTCCTCCCCCACCACCAAAAAATCCATTCACAAGCCCAATTAGTGCTCCACAAAGTATGAGAATTAATATTTGTTTTTTTGAAAATTGGTTTTTCATAAAAATATTGTTGCACAATTGTCAAAAAATATTTGCAAATATTGCCGATATGCTCTATACTAATTGGGTTAATTATTTAAATAAAAAAAAGGTGTTATATGATTACTGCTAATAAAAAATTCAGTTATTTATCAATTATTATTGTCTCTTTGATTTTGGCTATATGCCTAAGTTTCTATCCATCGGTAAATAATGGCTTTGCCTTAGCCGAAGATATGGCTTCTACGGAAATTACAATCACGAATAGTGATTTTGACTCGTCTAGTACGGCATCATTACAATCAACACCAACTGGTTGGTCACGAGTTGGTTCTTCAAGTGGAACAAACGGGGTTATAAGTGTTAACCCTGACACTTTTTCGAATCGTGCTTCAAGTTATGCCCTTACTAGTTCTCAAAATCCAAGTAAACCATATACACAATCTGGTCATGAACTTGATAACCATATACTTATGATAAATGCCAAAAGCGGAACTGATTCAAACGAGTCAAACCATCTTGGATATGAATCTAACGATATCACACTTAGTGCATATTCATATTATCGTTTTAGCATATGGACATTAACGCAGACTAATGCACGTGCATCTATATATATTGATGGACTTGGTGATGATGTTGAAAATACAAGTTTTGAATCATATACAACAAATGGTTGGACTGAATATAGATTTTATATTGCGACAGGTATAAATGAAGAAACTATAACAATTCAGTTGTGGCTTGGAACAAAAACAAGTGATAGCACAAATGCGGTATTTTTTGACCACATAACTGCTAGACAACTTTCTGGTAACTATTTTTATGATGAAGCAGGTCAATATGTTGGCACAGACAATGTTGTTTTAAATAGAACAAATATTATTGACCTTAGAGACACATTAGATGGTATGATTGAAAACGCTAACTTTGAACTTGGCAACTTCACAGGTTGGACAGTGGAAAATTATCTTCCAATTGGTGGAGACGCAAAAATTGTTAGCATTCAAAATCGTGCCAGTATGGAAAGTTTAGGGCTAGACTATATGGGCTCTTCGCTCAGTGAACAAAATAAATATGCTCTAGTTATGTACTCAACAACAAATAATGCTGTTACAGTTGAATATGAAAGCACATCATTTGAAGTCTTACCTTACGAAACCTATAAAATAACTATTTGGGCTAAAGTGAGTGATGATTTCAATGGAACAGCATATGTTACCCTTCGTGAAGGGACAGATGTTTCAAACTTCTATGGCGAAGATTATTCAGAAGATTTCTACACACCTGTAGAACAATCGGTATCAATAACTTCCAACACCGCAAACACTTTAACCAATGACTATACACCTTATTATATTTATGTTAAAGGCCATGACCTTTATAGAACATCATTTTCTCTTGTCCTTGGCTTTGGAAATTCAGAAGCCGGAGCAACAGGATGTGTTATATTTGATGACATTACTTTTGAAAGTATTTCACATGAACAATTTGATAGTGCATCAACTACAAACTCAACTTCTGTAGAACCAAGCATTTTAACTGGTTCACCAACAGTGGAAAATGGAACTTTCAACTCTTCTGACACTCTTGACAAAAATTTTGAATATCCAGTAAAACCTGCAAGTTGGACAAGTCAAACAGAAAATGACACATCAAGTATGTATGGTATAGTAAATACCTACTCACCTTTATATGAAGAAAACAGAGCAACATATGGAAATGCTAGAAACCCTGGAAATCCATCAACAACTAATCTTGGTACAAATAGTGATGTAAACAATGTGCTAATGCTATACAATTACCAAGAAACATATCAATCTGTAACCAGTGCTGATATTTCTACAACTGCTAATAGTTATCAACTTTTGTCTTTTGATTATAAAACAGTTGCACAAAGTTTAAACAATGCCCTACTAAGCGTTTATATTACTGATAGTGATGGCAACATACTTTATGCTGATGAAGGAATAAGCAGTTCAGAGTGGACAAATTACTCTGTAATGATAAACACTGACACATACTCAACTACCCTACGTTTAATGCTTGCACTTGGGACAGAAGATGCTCCAGTTACTGGTTATTTATATGTCGACAATGTTAGATTTGAAACAAGTAATCTTGTAACAGATGACACTTATGAAGATTACGCAAACTCACATAATACCCTTGACTTCTCGCTTACAAACTTTGGCTTTGTTTCAAACGAAACAGTAAACGGCATTCATACGCCTTACATGTACGAACAAAACCTTGAAGATGGAGAAGATTCAACTCAAGGAAACCCCGTTGCATATGGTGGAATGATTAACGCTGAAGATAATATTTTTAGGATAACTCATAGCAACTCAGATGAGACAAATGAAACTTATATGCCAGCATTTATATCTAATTCAATTGCAAGATATACCCTAACAGGCAAAGAATCATTAACATTAAGTGCTGACACATATTACAAAATTTCTATTGATGTATATACTAGATTTACTGGTGATACATTTCAAGAAGGCGTAGAAGAAGATGAAAAACTAAAATTTGGTGCCATCTTTGGTCTTGTTGGAATGGATAGAAACTTTGAAGAAATTGTATCAAATGACGAATGGACAACTTATACTATATATGTCACAGTAAATGAAGACACATCTGTACAACTTCAATTTGGAATTTTAAGTGAAAGTGCAAAAATTCAAGGACAGGCTTTCTTTGATAACTTAACACTTGAAACAATTGAACAATCTGAATATGACCACGCAGTAGAAAGATATGCAGATGATGATACAGTACTTTTACTCACAACAGAAGACACAACTACAGAAGACAATGGTGACAATAATACCGATAATGATGATAATCAAACTGATGGACTTATATGGTATGTAATTCCAACCGCAATATTGTTTGTTGCTCTTGTAATCGCATTATGTGCATACTTTATGAAAAAAGTAACCATTAAAAAGTGGGAAAGAAAAAAAGCCAGCGAATATGATAGAGAGTCTACCCTATACCGCGATGTTGTAAGACGTGAAGCAGAACAAATTAGAGATGCAAAAATTAAAGAATATCAAGATAAGATTGATGAAATTAAAACAGAACTTACAAGAATTGAAGAAGTTCATCAAGAAATTCTTAAAAAACAAAGAACAACATCTGGACAACAGGAAATTACAAAAGCAATGGAACGTGACTTTAAAGCATACGCAAGCAAACATACCAAACTTGAAAATCAGATTGAAGCGTTAAATGCTAAGATTGAAAGTTTCAAACTTCCTGAATACTTGATTTCAATACAACGTGGAATAATAATAGAAAAAGTTAAAAAAGAAAAACAAGAAAAAGAAAGAAAAATTAAAGAACAAAAAGCACAAAAGAAAGCAGAGAAACAAAAATCTAGGCAAGAAAAATCTGAATAAAAAAAACTGACCTTATGTCAGTTTTTTTATAAAGTAGTTAAAATATTATTTAATGTTTCTAAGTGTCCTTGTTCTGCATTTCGAATATGTCTTATAATATCTATAACAGTAGCATTTGTTAACCTATCTAACATTCTATCATATTGTTTTATTGCACACTGCTCATCACATATTGCTGACCTAATTATAGTTTTTGGATCAGTAAGATAATTTATGTATCTTGTAGTAAAATATGCATCTCGCTGTGGCGGAAATGCAGTATAAATAGGGTCTATTCCAAGTCTTATTAGCGTTTGAGCCAAAAGACGCAAATGATGCATCTCAGCCTCACCAATATCAAGAAGTTGTCTTGAAATATCAGTATAGCCCAAATTCTCTAGCACTGTAGCATAATAAACATATTGCAATATGGCTGCAAGTTCGCTACATCTAGAACTATATGCTGGAGAAATTATTCTTGCACTTACAGCATCTTGCGAAAGTGCTGAAAGATCATACGATGATGTTGGTCTAGGCGTTGTGGTTTGAGGCTCCTCTACTATTGGCGGACTTGATATATTTTCTTGTGTGCCGTTTTGAATATTTTCTTCCATAAAAAAACAACTCCTAGTAAATATCTATTCTATGGAGTTATTTTTTGTTACTATACATTAAATCTAAATAACATTACGTCACCATCTTGCACTACATAATCTTTACCTTCAATGCGAACTTTGCCCTTTTCTTTTGCAGCATTATAACTTCCGCATTCAATTAGGTCATTATATTTTACAACCTCGGCTTTTATAAAGCCTTTTTCAAAATCAGTGTGAATTTTCCCTGCTGCCTGAGGTGCCTTTGTACCCTTTTTGATCGTCCAAGCACGACACTCAGTTTCACCTGCCGTAAGAAAACTCATAAGCCCAAGAAGGTCATAACTTGCAGTTACAAGTTGATCAAGTCCGCTTTCTTTAATGCCCAATTCCTCTTTAAACATTTCGCGGTCTTCCTTATCTAATTTGGTTAGTTCCTCTTCAATTTTAGCACAAAGTGCAATAGTTTTTGCTCCTTCTTTTTGCGCATATTCTTTAACCGCATCAACATATTTATTTGGTTTCCCTATATCATTCTCACCTATATTTGCACAATAGATTACAGGCTTTGTTGTTAAAAGGAAAAATGAGTTTATAATCTTTTGTTCATCTTCATCATTTGCTTTTACTGTACGTGCATTTTGTCCATTTTCAAGAGCAGATTTTATCTTAACTAAAATTTCCAATTCTTTTTCTGACTGTTTTTCACCAACTCTTGCAAGTTTATATAATTTATCATATCGCTTTGTAACTGTTTCAAGATCAGCAAGAATAAGTTCCAAATTTATTATTTCTATATCTCGCACAGGGTCAACTGATGAATTTACATTTATTATATTTTCATCATCAAAACATCTTACAACGTGGCAAATTGCATCAACCTCACGAATATGGCTTAAAAACTTGTTGCCAAGTCCTTCGCCCTGACTTGCACCTTTTACAAGCCCTGCTATATCCACAAATTCAATTGATGCTGGTGTTATTTTTCTTGTATTGTACATTTTTGCCAGCATATTTAATCTTTCGTCTTTTACATCAACGACGCCAACATTTGGTTCAATTGTGCAAAATGGATAGTTTGCACTTTCTGCACCCGCCTCTGTTATTGCATTAAAAAGCGTGCTTTTGCCAACATTTGGCAAACCTACTACACCTATTTTCATATATTTTTTCCTTTTAATATAATTGTTTTATGTCCCAAATTGTACCGTCTTTGGTATCCTTAAGCATTATTCCTCGATTATCCAAATTATTTCTTAAACTATCTGCAAGTATATAATTTTTTTGTTTTTTTGCTTCAAGTCTTGTATTTATTATTTCTTCAATTTCTTTCTCTGTTATATTTAAAATTTTTAAATACTTTTGTTGTACATTATTTATAAATTGTTTTGGCTCATGTTTTAAAATTCCCAAGATTTGTTGTACAAGTGGAAGAGAGTTTACAATTGCTCCAGCGACTTTTTCACTTTTTGTTTTTGCATAATTTGTAAATTCAACAAAAAGGTCTGCAATAACTTTTGCACTATTGAAATCATCATCCATACTCTCATAAAATTTATCTACAAGCATATCATTTGCTTCATAATTTTCTAATGTGCTTAAACTGTTATAAAAATAATACAAACTTTTTTCGGCATTTTTTAGTGCTTCATTGCCAAGGTCTTGAGTTGATGTGTAATGATTTACTAGTATGGCGTATCTTATAACTTCACTATCATAATTTTCAAGCACTTCATCTGCAAGCATAAAATTACCTAAACTTTTACTCATCTTTTGACCATTTATTGTTATAAGTCCATTATGAAGCCAATATTTTGCAAGGTCACAACCGTTTTCACAATAACTTTGTGCAATCTCATTTTCATGATGCGGAAAGATTAAGTCTTTTCCTCCACCATGGATATCAATTTGGTCACCAAGATATGTCTTTATCATAGTCGAACATTCTATATGCCAGCCTGGCCTACCTTGCCCCCAAGGCGAATCAAAGCCAAATTCATCGTTTTCTGTATGTTTCCAAAGTGCGAAATCTAAATTATCATGCTTATTACTTGCATTTTCAATTCTAACAGAATCCATAAGTTCATCTATTTTTCTATTGGAGAGTGAGCCATATGCAGGAAATTTTTTCACATCAAAATAAACATCACCATCTGGAGTTTCATAGGCATAACCCTTTGTTATTAAGTCATAAATAAATTTTATAATCTCTGGAATACATTTTGTAACTCTAGGCCTAAAATCCGGCTCCAAAACGTCAAGATTTTTCCATGTTTTATTTATTTTCTCAATTCTTTCATCTGCTAACTTTAATGGTGAAATATTAAGTTGCTTTGCCTGTGTAATAAGTCTATCATCAATATCTGTATAATTTGAAACATATTTGACTGTATAACCTTTAAGTTTCAAATATTTATATATCATGTCAAAAGTAATGGCTTGCCTAGCATGACCAAGATGAACAAGTCCATTTGTTGTCATTCCACATACATACATTTTGACAGTGTTTTTTTCAAGTGGAATAAATTCTTCTTTTTTTCTGTGTAATACATTATATACTCTCATGTCATTCCTCAATTTGCGAAATTTTATTTTTCTTTATTTTTGCAACACGAAATTGCAAAACGAAATTTTTATCTTTATATGTCAAAACGGCACAACAAAGTGCAGAAATTATAGCACCCAATGTACTTGAAATCAAATCAAACATTGTGTCAAACAATGCACTCTGCCCAACCAGTTCACCAGCATGTTGCATATCCATATCAAGAATTACATCAACCATAAACTCATAAATTTCCCAAATCCCCGCAAGCGCCACTGAAAAACAAAATACAAACAAGAAAACATATATTGGTGAATTGGCACCTTTTTTTGCCAAGTGATTTACAAAAAACATTGCCAAAAATCCAAGTAATAAGCCACTAGAAAAATGGACTAAAAGATCCCACCACCAAAACTTATTAAATAAATCAATAAAATTGCCAAGATAAATACTTAAAAATAAAAATAGATAAAATAAACTTGTTGCTGTACGCGGAAATTGAATTTTGAATATAAGTCTTAAATATAAAGGTAAAAAAAGCAAAACTATAGCAAGCAACCTTTCAATTAAAGGTATAGCACTAGTTTCAGTCCCGTCTACCAAGTCTACTATACAAAAAACTGCTGAAATTATAAAAGCAACTAATACCCCCATTAAAAGCATAATGTTTATGACATTAAATGCATCAAAATTTCGTTCTTTTTGCCTACGTTCCAAAAAACTTTTCATATTTTTTATTATGGCATATTGAGTTAAATAAATCAACCTTTTATACACAAAAAAACTCACCTTTTATTGTGAGTTTTTAATAATTTATTGAACAAAATCTTGTTCATCTGTAACTCTTATATTATCAAAATCAGAAACCGATTTTAGTTGTTGTTTCTCAAAAATTTTAGTAACATAATTCGACCGCTCATTATCTTTACTATAGATTTCGTTCAAACAATTTTTTGCTTCTAGTGACTTTGAACAATAATTTTTAATTTTATTATTCAACTTTTTTACCAATTGATATGCACCTGGCAAAACTATCATTGGAGATAATAGCAACAAGTAAATAAATGGTTTAATCATAATGCCGAGTATTATACCAAGTATAATAGTACTTACACAAGCAATACCAGCGAGTATCTTGACTAATGCCTTATATAAACCACACATTGTCGCTTTGGAGTTACAATCAAGCATTTGTTTAAATAACTTGCGTTCCTCGTTCGAAACCACTTTTTGCTCCTATTATAAAGTTAAGTCCTCTTCTTTTTTTACTTGTTTTTCATCTGTCAATTGTTGTTCGTTGATTTGTATTTGTTTATGTTCTTTTTCAGAATGATATTCTTTTACTTCATATTCTTTTTGAGATTCATCTGTATAAACCATTCTTTGTGCACTACTCTCAATCATAACACCAGCAGTTATGCTTAATGCACCCAAAGCCAAACCACCTGCGAGCATGCCAAGTAATGCTCCAGTACTTCCAAGTGTAAAACCAACACAAATTACTAAAACACTAAGTGCCAAACCACAATACATTGCGACTTTTGATAATGTCAATAATCTCTTTTGTTTTCTCTTAAATTCTCTCTTATTCATAAAATCTCCTACCTGATTAGTATATCACATCAAGTTATATTGTCAATAGTGATTTTACTTATTCTACATCTTTCATAGTAAGAGAAATGCGTTTTTTGTCAACATCTACTGAAAGCACTTTTACAGTCACAACATCACCAACCTTTAATACTTCACTTGGATGTTTTATATACCTATCACAAATTTGAGAAATATGGACTAGTCCATCCTGATGCACACCAATGTCTACAAATGCACCAAAATCTATTACATTGCGAACAGTACCGGTTAAGACCATACCTTCTTTTAAGTCTTCTAGCGATAAGATATCACTTCTAAGTACTGGTTTTGGCATAGTTTCACGAATATCCCTACCTGGTTTTAAAAGTTCTTCAACAATGTCATTTAGTGTTGGCACACCAACACCAATGAGTGACGATACTTTTTCTTCACCTTCTGTTTTTATCATATCTTTTATTGCTTTAACATTGCCGTTTTTAACATCATCACTTGTTAAATTGTAATGTGCAAGTAATTTGTTAACCGCGTCATAACTTTCTGGATGCACAGCAGTATTGTCGAGCACATTGTCGCCGTCAGTAATACGCAAGAAACCAGCACATTGCTCAAACGCTTTTTGACCTAAACCCGAAACCTTTAAAAGTTGTTCCCTATTTTTGAAATGCACTATTTCTTGTCTAAACTTGACAATGTTTTGAGCAGTTTTTGTATTCAATCCCGAAACAAATTCAAGTAGTCTTGGTGATGCTGTATTCAAGTCAACGCCCACACTATTGACACAATCTTCAACCACTCCTGTCAAAACTTCTGTAAGTCTTGCTTGTGGCATATCGTGCTGATATTGCCCTACACCTATTGATTTTACATCTATTTTTATAAGTTCGCTAAGTGGGTCTTGAAGTCTACGTGCAATACTTACGGCACTCCTTAGGTTTACGTCAAAATCTGGAAATTCTTGTGCTCCGAGTTTTGAAGCACTATATACCGACGCTCCTGCTTCATTTACCATTGCATAACTTACTGGTCGTGAAATGTGTTTTAAAAGTTCAGCAACAAAAATTTCACTTTCCTTACTTGCGGTTCCATTACCTATGGCAATAATATCAACTTTATCTTTATTTATAAGGTTTGTAAGTATCTCCATACTTTCTTCAATCTGAGATTTTGGTGGTGTTGGATAAACAACTGCGGTATCGAGAACATCACCTTTTTGGTCAATAACTGCAATTTTGCAGCCCATTCTATATCCAGGGTCAAAACCCATTATGACATTGTTTTTTAATGGTGCTTGAAGTAGTAGTGGACGAAGATTTACATCAAACATCTTGATTGCCTGTTCATTTGCCCTATCTGTGAGTGTTGTACGAAGTTCTCTTTCAAGTGAAGGAAACAAAAGCCTATCATAACTATCTAAAATAGTGTCTTTTATTATGTCATATGTTGTTTGATTTTCTTTCAAATATACTTTTTCAATCTCTTTTAATGGCAATTTCTCGTCAATTATGACACTTACTTTTAAACAGTCTTCATTCTCACCACGATTTATTGCTAAAATTCTATGGCTTGGCATTTTTAGAACTGGTTCGGTATAATCCTTATACATTTCATAGGTTTTATTTTTTTCGTTGTCTAGAAGTTCAGTTTTTATACTAGCCTTATCCATCAAAAGTTCACGGAGTGTTTTTCTAAGTTCGCTATCATCACTTATTCTTTCTGCGATAATATCTTTTGCTCCACTAAGTGCTTCCTGACTGGTCTTTACACCCTTTTCTTCATTTATATATTCACTGCAAAGGGCGTCAATGTCGCCGTCAAATTCTTGTTTAATCAAAATATCCGCAAGTGGTTCCAGCCCTTTGGCAATAGCCACAGAAGCACGAGTTTTACGCTTTGGCTTGTATGGTCTATAGATATCTTCAACTTCTGTAAGTGTTTTTGCATCACTTAATTTTTGAGCAAGTTCATCTGTCCACTTTTCTTGCTCACGAATACTATTTTCCACTTCTGTTTTGCGTTTTTCAAGATTGCGAAGATAATTTAACCTATCATTCATTTCACGCAAAATTTGGTCATCTAGGCTTCCTGTAAGTTCTTTACGATATCTTGCAATAAAAGGAATAGTATCTCCTTCATCTATCATCTTAACTATATTTTCTACCCTATCTAGTCTTACATTAAACTCTTTTGACAATGTTTCATTTATATTCATTTTTTAACCTCTCTCTAATTTCGTTTACTTTTTTATAAATTAACTGAGTATCTTCGTTTATATATTTGCCATCACGATATAATATTTCCCCATTACACATAGTGAGCATTACATCTGAAGATTTCGCGGAATAAACAAGATGCGAAATTAAGTTATCATGCGGATACATATGTGGTTTATGAATATCAACAAGTATTATATCTGCCTTTTTACCCACTGCTATTTCTCCACTATCAAAGCCAAGTGCTTTTGCTCCGTTTTTTGTAGCCATTTTTAAAACATCTTTGGCTTTTATCACACTTGCATCACATATACTTACCTTTGAAAGTGTAGCCACCAAAAACATCTCTTTAAACATATCAAGACTATTGTTTGAAGCCACACCATCAGTGCCAATCGTGATGTTTATACTTTTATTTTGCATGGCATACACTGGGGCAATGCCACTTGCAAGTTTTATGTTTGATGACGGACAAGTGCAAATACTTGCGTTATAATCTGCCAAAATCTGCAAATCATCTTTGTCCATATGCACGCAGTGATAGCAAAGCGAATTTCTATCAAAAAATCCTAAACTTTCTAAGTACTGTGGCGGTGTCAGTCCACCATTTTGTACTGTACAATTCCCTACTTCTTCAAGTGTTTCACAAAGATGAATACTCATAGGCAAATTATTTTTGGCAGAAAAATCTACACATTTTTCAATATCATCGTAAGTGGATGAATAAATTGAATGGACATATACACAAGGTTTAATAAGTGTATTGTCAACATTTGTAAACAAACCAAGTTGTTGTGATAAAAATTTATTTAAATCTTTATTTTCTTTTCTTGTTGATGGGCCAAACCCAACTCTTGCACGCAAACCAGACTGGGATAATGCTTTTATTATTTGATCATTATCAAAGTAGCATTCTTCAACTGTTGTAATTCCGTTTGCAAGATATTCTAGCACCGCAAGTTTTTCACCCCAATAGATATCTTGTGGAGTTAATTTATTTTCAAGAGGAATAATATTGTCATAAAGCCAAGTGCTTAATGATGTATCATCACCAACACCCCTTAATATTGTCATAGGAGAATGACAGTGTGCATCAACAAACCCTGGCATTAGAATATTTTGATTACAGTCGATTATTTCATCAAAATTTTCTTTTGGCAATGCACAGCCAACATAACTAATTATATCATTGGAAACAACAACATTACCAAGAAAAAGTTCACCTTTTTCAACATCCAAAATATTTGCGTTTTTAAATAAAATTTTCATAAAAGCCTTTAATTTTGTCATATTAAAATTAATATAATTATACCAAAAGGAGGATAAAATGCAAACAAAAAAGATAATTCTTCATTGCGATGTCAACAATTTTTTTGCATCGTGTGAATGTGCACTTAATCCTTCTATTAAAGACCAACCTGTCGCCGTCACTGGAGAAGTTACCAAACGAAATGGCATAGTACTTGCAAAAAATGAGATTGCAAAACGGTTTGGTGTTAAAACTGGTGATGTTATATTTGAAGCAAAAAGAAAATGCCCTGATCTTGTGTGCGTTAGACCTCACCACAAAATTTATGAAAGATATTCTAGACAAATAAGGGCTATTTACGAGGAATATACAGACAAAGTTGAGCCATTTGGAATAGACGAGTGTTGGCTAGATATAACCGACACAGTCAAATTTTTCGGAAGCGCCTTAGATGTGGCAAATACACTTAGAGAGCGTATTAAAAAGGAAATTGGAGTAACTATTTCGGTTGGAATAAGTTTTTCAAAGACATTTGCAAAACTTGGTAGTGATATGAAAAAGCCCGATGCGGTGACCGTGCTTTCAAAAGAGAATTTTAAACAAAAGACCTATCATTTACCACTTGGAAGCATTATAGGTATAGGAAAAAAATTAGAAACAAAACTAAATAAATTAAACATATTTACACTTGGCGACCTTGCAGAATATGACGAGAATATCATAAAAAAGAAATTTGGAATTGTTGGAGAAAGACTTCAAAAAAATGTACAAGGTATTGACGATGATGATGTACAAAACGTTGACGATAGAAAAATTGTAAAAAGTGTTGGCAACGGAACTACAACACTTGTAGATGTAAAAAACAAAAAAGAACTTAGAAGTGTAGTTATGTTTTTGTGTGACGAGATTGCAACAAGGCTGAGAGCAAAACATTTGACTGGGTCAACAATATCGGTATCACTTAGACGCAACGACCTTATTTGGCTTTCTAAAAGCCATACAATTTTAAAAAATACAAACTCCGCAAAAGATATTTACCATACAGCAATGGATATTATAGACCAAATTTGGAATGAAGTTTGTCCACTTAGAAGTATAAGAATAAGCGTTTCAAATTTGGACAACGATGATATGTCGCAACTTGACTTATTTAATACTGATAGAAATAGAAAAAATCTTGAAAATGCTATAGATAAAATTAGGCAAAAATATGGTTATGACAGTATAAGACCATTGCTTAGCAAAGACGATAGACTTATAAATTCTCAAGCACTCAGAATTGAAGATGATGAAAATGAAAACCCTGATGACGACTTATCTTAACTTCTTTTCATAGATTTTTAGACCTTTTTCAACTTTTTCTACATGTGCTTTTGTTTCGGCGTATGGGATTACATCTAGTGTCTTACCGTCAGAAGAATATTCGCTGTTTTTAAGCCAACCTCTGACAACTCCTTCACCTGCATTATAGGCACAAAGTATTGTGCGAGTATCTCCAAATTTTTCACTGAGATATGATAGATAATAAACTCCTAATCTAATATTATATTCTGGGTCAAAAAGTTTATCATCAGTGTAATCTATTCCGAGTTGCTCGGCTAGCCATTTCGCCGTTTGAGGCATAAGTTGCATTAAACCAATTGCACCTTTGTTTGAAATTGCATCAGCATTAAAACTACTTTCTGCGTTGATTAAACTTGCAATGAGATTGCTCTCAATATTATATTCTTCGCTATATAGCAAAATTGTATCTTTGTATTTAATCGGATAAAAGATATAACTTAGGCACAAAAAAAGATATATCCCAACAATGGCAATTGTAACAAATATTATGGATATAATGCCCGCTTTTTTCATATATTTTATTTTATGAAAAAATGATTTTTTTAATTCAAAAATTAAAGAATAAGTTGTTTTTTTACTAAACTTAGAAGTGTGACACACAAAATAAGTGAAATTAGTATTCCAGATAAAATATCAGTAAAATAATGTTGACCTAAATACATCCTAGATAATGCAACCAAAATTAAAAATAAAATACATAAAATTATGCTAAGTATTTTTGTCCATTTTTTCTTGCATTTTTGTAGCGTAAATAAAAGTATAAAAAACACCATTGTCATGGCACAAACCATATGTCCACTAGGAAAACTCTGACCAACGGCTTCTAATTTATTTATTATATTTGCATCCATTTCAAAAGGACGTGGACGATTAAAAAAGAATTTTAAAATATAATTAAAACTAACATTTATTATTGTTGCCAAAACAAAATAAAAAGAAAATTTTTTATTTGCAAAAAAATAAAAGAAAACAAATAATAAAAATATACCAAGAAAACTTGCAAAATAACTAATTATCAAAAAAAACATATCAAAAAAGCCATTTTGACCACTTTGTAAAAATTTTATAATTGCTATTTCCCACTGCATAGTTTTATTATAGCAAATATATTAAAAATAACAAATAAAATGCAAAAGTAAATATAAGAATTCTTACT
Source organism: uncultured Clostridia bacterium (assembly GCA_944376845.1). Lineage (GTDB taxonomy): Bacteria > Bacillota > Clostridia > Christensenellales > UBA1242 > UBA5893. The sequence goes on from CALWDZ010000002.1 coordinate 108,415, forward strand.
GCACTTTAAATGACAAAATTTATATAAAACATAAAAATAGCCCCGATGACGAGGCTCGTCATCGAAACTCTCGCTTTGGGGCTTAAAATTTAGTTTCCTAAATGACTGTGGAACAAAAGTATGGCACATTGTAAACATAAAACAAAAAATTAGGTGGCAAAGACAAAACTCAAAGCGTCAAATAAAAAAATAATATAAAACGCAAAATTGCGTGGCATAGACGAGGCTCGAAGATATCAAGACACGCAGGAGTTTATATTTTGTAATAGTAAAATGCATAAAACGCAAAAATAGCCCCGATGACGAGGCTCGACAAGTGTGTCCGCGCAGGAGTTTAGTTTCCTAAATGACTGTGCGGGCACGCTTGGCAGTAAACGAAGTCAGCGGGTTCTATTTTTGTGTTTTATAGAAGGATGCAGATTATGCCACCCCTACCCTCATTAACAATCCTTCCAACAGTTTTACGCATTTTACGTTGTGCTTCAAGTGGCATTGCCGTGAGTTTATCTTGTATGCCCTCGCTGACAAGTGTTTCAAGTGTTTTTCCAAACATATTAGTTTGCCAAACTGCATCAGGATTGGTTTCAAATTCGTCTTGAAGATATTGTGCTAAATCTTTTGTTTGTTCTTCAGTTCCGACAAGTGGATTTACTTCGGTTTCAACATCAACTTTCATAATATGTAAACTTGGTGCTGTGGCTTTGATTTTTACTCCAAACCTTCCACCCTGTTTTACAATTTGTGGTGCTTCAAGTACCATACTATCTAATTTTGGTATGACAACACCATAACCATTTTCATCAACTTGCTCAAGTGCAGAAGCGAGTTTGTCATATTGAGTCTTTGCAAATGCAAGTTCTTTAATATAGCGAACAAGATGATAATCGTCTTGAATTTTTGTTCCACACTGGTTTGAAAGAACTTTGTAGAATAATTGTTGACGTGGTTTTATGTCAAACATTATTGTACCTTCACCCATTTTTATCGAGCCTATGGTCAGTGGTTCAAAGTCTTCGCTTTCCAAAAAAGCAACATTGGTTTTATCTATTTGACCTATTTTTTCTGCACCTTCGCCAAACTTTTTAACTTCATTTATAATTGTTGTGATTATTTCATCGTCGCCGTCAAGTGCGCGTAACCAATCTGGCATTGTAACTTTTAATGAGCGAATAGGAAATTCAAGCAGTACTTTTTCAAATATTTGCTCTATGTCCTTTTCTGACAATTCCTTGACATTGATTGCAAGAGTTGATACGCCATATTTCTTTTCTAGGCTTTTTGCAAGATTTTGCGTGTCTTGACTTTGTGGTGTTTTTGAATTTACAACAAGCACAAAAGGCTTACCAGTCTTTTTTAGTTCATCAACAACTTTTTGTTCTGCATCAACATAACTTGAACGTGGCAAGTCACTAATTGAACCATCAGTAGTTATGGCTACTCCAATTGTTGAATGCTCTGTAATTACTTTTTCTGTTCCAATTTCAGCCGCTTCTTCAAAAGGTATTTCTTTTTCTGACCATGGAGTTTTTACAAGTCGTGGCTTATCTCCCTCTTCATGCCCCATTGCGCCACTAACTAGATAACCAACACAATCTACAAGGCGAACACTTAAGTCCACATCATCAATATGTACATTTACAGCATTTTCTGGTACAAACTTTGGCTGTGTGGTCATAATTGTTTTGCCCTCAGCACTCTGTGGCAATTCGTCTATTGCGCGCTCCTTTTGTTGCTCGTTTTTTATATTTGGAATGACCAAATTTTGCATAAAACGAGATATAAACATAGATTTACCGCTTCGAACTGGCCCGACAACACCTATATATATATCACCATTGGTGCGCTTTTTTATATCTTCGTATATTTCGAATCTTTCCATATAACCTCCGTGTGATACTTTAATTTATGTTGTCAAATTTTGTAATATGCTAAAATTATTAGAAATTATGAAAAAATAGAACAAATGTTTGCTTTTTGTGAAAAATATGATATAATATTAGTGTCAAAAAGATAAGGTTTTCGCTTCGCTTTAGAGTTTAGTGACATTAATTTATGGAGTAAAAATGAAACAATATTTAATATTTGGAATTTTTCTATTTATGGCAAATCGAGAAAAAACAACAGCAAAAGATATTGCCGAATGTTTTGAAATAAGTACAAGAACGGTTTATAGGTATATAGATTACTTGTGTATGTCTGGTGTCAAGATTTATTCGCAAATTGGGAAAAACGGTGGCTTATCTCTGTCGAAAGATTTTAACATTGAAAACTACATACTTTCGCCTACAGAAAAAGCGGTTATTAAAAATAACATCACACTATCCCCTGAGGTGAAAAAGGTATTAAGCAAAATTTGTTAATGTATAAATATTGTTTATTTTGCATATTTATTCATTGAATTTGGCTTATAATCGGCTAGAACACTTGATGTAAATGTATATTTATGCTTATTCTGTTTTTTAAATTGGGCTATTGCGATTTCAATTATTTTGTCTAAAAGTTCGAAGAAATCATATTTACCCTTCCAAAGATAAAACGCAAGTGAGCCCGGCACGGTATTTATTTCATTTATATACACATTATCACCATCGACCATATAGTCTATTCGAACAACACCGCTAAGGTCAAAAATTTTCCAAACTTTTGTAGAGATGTCATATATCTGCTCTAAAACACCATTTTTAAGTTTTGGGTCAAGTATTTTTTTAGCATTCTTTTGAGTGTATTTATTATCAAAATTTAAAAAGTTTTGCCAAGATACAGGTTCCTCAAGTCTAGAAAATTCCACTTCTTCATCTCCTAGACAAGATATATTTATTTCTTTAAAATTTTCAAGGCATTTTTCAACTATTACCCGACTATCATAATAAAGTGCAATTTCCACCGCTTCATAAAGTTGTTTAATGTTATCTACTTTGTTTATTCCAATACTACTTCCAAGATTTACCGGTTTTACTATGAGTGGGAACTCAAGATTTGCTACTCGTTGCTGTAAAACTTTTTGGATATAGTCTTGCTCTGTTATTAAAACATAATCAACACAAGGAATGTTATTTGCACGGAATATATCTTTCATAATAACCTTATCCATACAGGTGCTACTTGGCATAATTTTAGGTGATGTTATTGGAATTTTTGCAAGATTTAACAATGCATTTAGAGTGCCGTCCTCGCCACAATTTCCATGACAACAATTTATTGCACAATCTATTTTAATATGTTTTTTTAAAATCTTGCCTACAACTATTTCACCCTCTCCAAAGACAAAATTTACATTACGATATTTTTTTATATCGCCCATGTATGTTTTTGGATTAAGATAATCATTGACAATTATAAATTCACATTCAGGTGTTTGATACACGGGAATTATCTTATATTTATTTTTATTTAGATTTTGCATAACCTGAATAGCGGTAAGCACCGAAATGTCATGTTCCACACTTTTACCACCATATAAAACCATAATATTTTGCATATTTACCTCACCTATTATTTTTATTCAGGGCAAAGGTTTTTGGTTAAAAATGTAACATTTTTTAATAAATTTAAAAATTGTATTGAAATTTTATATTTCAGGTGTTATAATAAGTTATAAGTTTTAGGAGGAGATATGTTTTCATTACTTTTAGAGGCAACATTACTTGAATTTTTGCAAACCCCAAATAAATTAGTTGGTATAATTTTGGCTGCTCTTGGCTTTGCTTTGTCACTACTTGCAAAAAAGATTACAAAGGTAGCAAGAAAAACTGACAATCCAAGTAACAAAGACCCTATTTACTTAATACTTCTTGCTGTGGCATTGTGTCTTATTTTGGTTGGACTAATCATCACAATCGTTTAAAAAGAAATGGCACATATGTGTGCCGTTTTTTATTAAGTAAGAATTTTCTTTTAAAAATAAAGAAATTCTTCGCATTTTGTTGACTTTATGGTAATAATATAACATAATAAAATTATGAAAAAAGCAATACTTTATACTGATGGTGCTTGCTCAAATAACCCTGGCATGGGAGGCTGGGCTTATATTTTGAGATTTAATAGAAAAACCACCGAAAATTCTGGCTTTGAAGCCGAAACAACAAATAATAAAATGGAACTAATGGCTGTTATAAAAGGTTTGGAAGCCATTCCTGAAAAGTGCAATGTTGAAGTTTATTCTGACAGTGCTTATGTTGTCAATGCCTTTTTGGAAGATTGGATTTCTTCTTGGAAAAAAAGAAAATGGCGCAATTCTGAAGGCAAACCTGTAAAAAATTTGGAACTTTGGCAAAGACTTGTCGAATTAAGTGAATTTCACAAAATCAAATGGTACAAGGTTGCTGGACACAGTGATGACAAACTAAATGACCGCTGTGACAAACTTGCCAAAGCAGAAGTTTTAAGTCATAAAGAAAATTAAAAAAATACCTTTAGTTAGGTATTTTTTTTGATTTCTTTTATGCATTGTAAATAATTCTTCTACAATGTTCACATTCTAAAAATCCTTTTTGTTTTAATTTATCAAGGCTGGCTGATGGTAACTCCATTCTACATCCCCCACATGTTTTGTCTACCACAGGCACAAAAATTGGAAAAACTTTATCTTGCCTTCGTTGTTTATACTTTTGCAAAAAGGCTGGATCCATTTTATCTTCAATCTTTTTGATTTCATGTTTAAGTTTTTCTATTTCAGGCAATATCTTTGCCGACATTGCTTCATATGCTTGTTTGTGTGCTGAATATTTTTTTCTTGCTTCATTATAGCGTTTTCTTGTGCTATCAAAATCTGCAAGTACTGAATTTACATGTTCAGCAAATGCCATAAGTTTTTTTTCAAGTAGAGATATACTCTCTATCATTTGATTGGTTTTGGAAACTGTTTTATCAAGGTCTTCCACTTTTAAAGATTTTGGGTCTTTATTTACAATTTCGCCACAAGCCTTAACCTCAGCATCATATGCCTTTTTCATTTCGGTGTATTGTTTAATGAGTTCCCCTGCCTCTTTTTCAAGGTTGTTTGACTTGTTTTGGGCATCTTTAACAACTGTTCTCATCTCTTGATAGATTTTTTTATCTTCACTTTCCTCAAGTTTTCTTTCAAGTTTTATTATTTCAAAATCTTGTTTTTGATAATCTAAAATTTGCTTTATATCCATATTCACTCCTTTTTATAGGATAATTTTATCACTCCATAAAGTCAACAAGTTTTTTACTTCTATTTGGATTACGGAGTTTTTTTAATGCTTTTGCTTCGATTTGACGAATACGCTCTCTGGTTACATTAAATTCTTTACCAACTTCTTCTAGCGTTCTTGGATGAGAATCATCAAGACCATAACGAAGTCTAATTACTTTTTGCTCACGAGGTGTTAAAGTTTCGATAACGCCAAGAAGTTGTTCGCGAAGTAAATTTTGCGTTGCAATTTCTACTGGAGATTTAACTGACTCATCTTCAATAAAATCTGCCATTTTGCTATCTTCTTCCTCACCTACTGGTGTTTCAATAGAAATAGGTTCTTGTGCAATTTTTTGAATTTCAGCAACTTTATCTTCTGACACATCCATTGCCTTGGCAATTTCTTCTTGAGTTGGGTCACGGCCAAGTTCTTGAAGAAGTTGTCTTTTTACACGTGTAAGTTTGTGAATTGTTTCTACCATATGCACTGGAATTCTAATCGTTCTTGCCTGGTCTGCCATTGCACGAGTAATTGACTGACGAATCCACCATGTGGCATAAGTTGAAAATCTAAAGCCTTTTGTATGGTCAAATTTTTCAACTGCTTTTAAAAGTCCAATATTACCTTCTTGAATAAGGTCTAAAAATTGCATACTGGTTCTACCCGCGTATCTTTTTGCAATACTTACGACAAGTCTTAAATTGGCTTCTGAAAGTTTTGCTTTGGCATATTCATCTCCATCAAGCATTCGTTTTGCAAGGTCGATTTCTTCTTCACTGGTAAGAAGTGGCACCTTGCCTATGTCCTTTAAGTACATTTTTACTGGATCATCAACACTTACTTGGCTTACAAGTTCATCAAAATTTTCTTTTTCAACATCTGGATTTTCAGCCTTAATTATTTTTATGTTAGCATTTTCAAGCGCTGTTAAAACTTCTTGAATTTCTTCGGCAGATGCTTCATATTTAAGAAGTCTAAAATAAATGTCCTCTTCATTTAAAGAACCTTTTTTTGTACCTATTTCAAGTAATTTTGCTAACTCTTGTTCTATTTTATCTCTCAAAATTTAATCCTCCAAAATTTTTTCCCTTAGTTTTTTTTGTACTAAACTTATTTCTTTATATATTTCGGCTTTTTCTTCTTGTGTGCAACTCTCTAGTTTTTTTGTCAATTCCTTACTTTTGTTTTTTAAATAATTTTCCCTAATTTTCCAAATACATTCCTTAAAATATTTATCTGGATCATTTATATCTTCAAAATTGTAATCTAGTATTTCGCCAAGTGCCTCGTCAATTTTTTCATCATTATCATAAAGATTACTAATTCTAAATTGTTTATTTTCATTATGATATTGTTTTAATGTTTCATAAAGGTTTTTAAAAGACGGATTTTGCAAATATTTAGAAAGGTCAAAATTAAAGTTTGCATAGTCTTTTTTAAAACATAGGCTTGCTAGCACAAATTTAACCGATTTTAAAACCGCATTTTCAAAATAATCAATCTTTTGTTCTTCAGTTTTGACTACATCTTGTGAAGTTGTTAAGTCACGCTTTAAAACATCGATTGGTACATCGGTGAGTTTTTTTATAACATCAAGATAAAGTTGTTTTTCACTGCTAGTCTGAAGCTCATTGACTATGGATATTGCGGTATTTACAAATTTTGCTTTTTGGTCTATCTTACTTAAATCATATTGTTCCAATTTATGATATATTTTAAACACAACATGATCCATTGCCTCATCAAGAAGTTTTTGATATGCTTCTTTTCCATAGGCTTTTATGTATTCATCAGGATCTTTATTTTCGGGAATTTTTATTGCTTTGACATTAAGTCCACCTTTTACCAAGGTATCTATAGTTTTAACTGTGGCATTTTGACCAGCACTATCACCATCTAGTGACACTACTATGTTATCACAAAGATATTTTAATTGCTTAGCGTGATAAGGTGTAAGTGCAGTCCCAAGGCAAGCAACACAGTTTTTATATCCTGCTTGATGAAGTGCAACAACATCCATTTGCCCTTCAACAATGATGATATATTCTAAATTGTGCTGTTGTTTTAGTTTTTTTAAAAAGTTCATACCAAACATTATTTTGCTTTTATCAAATACAATATTATTTGGTGAATTTTTGTATTTAGCGTAATCAGTTGGTACTAAACTTCGTGCACTAAAACCGACGCATTCATCCATAATGTTATAGATAGGAAAAATTAGTCGTTCTCCAAAGGTATCAAAGTAGTGGTCCTTGTATTCAACAACACCAGATGCCACCATATCTTCATAAGAAAAACCTTTAGATTTTAGAAATTGTACTATATCTGTCCAATTTTTGCTGTAACCAATATGAAACTCTTGAAGTGAAGTGCGAGTAAATTTTCTACTCTTGACATATTCTTGTGCACGCTTTGCAGTTTTTTCATAAAGATTTTGTTCATAGTGCTTTGCGCTTTCTGCCAAGATGTTTAATACTGCTTCTTTTTGTTTTTTGCGTTTTTGTACGTTTTCATCAGTTTTGAAAGTAGGAACTTCCATTCCCGCATTTTTTGCAAGAATTTCAACAGCGGACATAAAGTCACAACTTTCCATTTTTTGTATAAAAGTTATTACATCTCCATGCTCCTTACATCCAAAGCAGTGATAGTATTGCTCATAGGGATTTACGCACATTGACGGCGTACGTTCATTATGGAATGGACAGCATGTCCAAAAGTTTTTTCCTTTTTGAGTTAACGTTAAATAACGCGACATGACTGTCACGATATCATTTTTGTCCTTTAATTGTTGTATAAAAGTTTCGTCAAAACCGTTATTCAAAAAAAATACCTCTTATGCGTCAGATGCTTTTTGCTACAATTACATTATTCGACACAAGATAGGTATTTCCTTTATTTTTTTAATTTTATTGTTTTGTTTTTATTACTTAGTTAGTGATAAGCACAACAGTTGAATTTAAATCTATATTTGTTCCTGCTGGTGGAAGTTGTCTTTCAACAGTTCCGCCGTCACCATCAATTTCATAACTTATGCCAAGATTATTTAACATCTTTATTGCCTCTGTTAAACTTTTCCCAACAACATCTGGCATTGTGGCATATTTCGTTTCCACATCAGTTATTTTTTCATCACCTAAATATGCTATAATATTTGCCAAAATTTCCTTTCCGTAAGGCGCTGCAACAACACTACCATAATATGCCCCTGCTCCTGGTTCATCTACCAAAAACAACATTACATATTTTGGATTTGATGCAGGATATGTGCCTATGAAACTTGATACATATTTACCACGCGCAATAGTGCCATTTTCATACTTTTGTGCTGTGCCCGTTTTCCCACCTACATCATAGCCAGGTACAAAACTATATTCTTCTGTTTTGTTTACAACTTTTTTTAGCATTTCATTTAAGGTGTTTGAAGTACTCTGAGATATTGTTGTATTTTTTAATACTGGTTCAAATACATATTTATTTACACCATCACTTGATGTTATGCTTTTTATTATGCTTGGAACATAAAGTTTTCCGCCATTTACTGCACTACACACTGCCGTTACAAGTTGAAGCGGAGTTACTGCCACCGCTTGACCAAAACCTATACGCGCAAGATCAACATTTTTAACATTTTGTTTATTCATAAGTATACCGCTACTTTCCGATGCAATTTGAACTCCAGTTGCACTACCCAACCCAAAACTTTGCAAGTAGTCATAAAAAACATCTACACCCATTCTCTGACTAAGCGCCATAAAGACGCAGTTGCATGAATTTACAAGCCCTTGAGTTAAATCAATTGAGCCATGTCCAATAGTTTTCCAACATCTTATTCTTTGTCCATCAACCGTGGCACTTCCACCACAATAGAAATGGTCGCTAAGGTGTGCATTCCCGCTTTCAAGTGCTGATGCCATTGTTAGTATTTTGAATGTTGAACCTGGTTCATAGACATCTACAACAAGTCTATTTCTCGACATATCAAGTAAACTTGCCGTATCATCTCTTGGAATGTCATTTAAATCAAAACTTGGTTTACTACTACTTGCTACAATTTCACCAGTTGTGGCATCCATAATTATGCAAGACGCACTTTTGGCTTGTTGCTCTACCATAACTTTTTCTAGTACACTTTCGACTATGCTTTGTATATTCACGTCTATTGTAAGAGTTATATTATCTCCAGCAACGCTATCTACATATGTTCTAAGCGAGTTATCTATTTCTTTGCCCTGAAGGTCGCTTTGAACCAAAAAATAACCATCTTGTCCTGACAACACATCATTAAAATATGCTTCAATACCCGCTTGACCGACATTGTCTATGGTTGTATAACCGAGTATTTGAGTTAAAAGATTTCCATATGGATAATATCTTTCTATACTTTCAGATAAAAATATACCACTTAAATTTTCAAGTGCAATGCTTTTTGCAGTATCACTATCAACTTGAAGTTTGACTAGCACTTCAGAAACATTAGTTATTGTCGCTTTTGAATAGATAAGGTCATAACTCATATTGAGTTTTTGGGACAAAAATTGTGCAACTTTGCTAGCATCTTTAATCTCCCTACCACGAAGATATACATCGTAAGTTGTAAAAGAAACTGCGAGTGTGGCTCCACTTGTATCATAAATTTTTCCCCTTTCTGCCGTTATAGGAAGGTCTCTTGTCCACTGAGAAAGTGCCATATTTTGAAGTCTTTGACTATCAAGTGTACTGACAAAAAACAATCTCACAATAAGTGCCATAAATAAAAGGGATATCGCTATTATAAAAGCCGATATCCTCTTTCGTAAACTATGTAGTGTAAATTCACTTTCTTGCAAATTAGCCTCCAAATAGATTTCTTAGCCAATTACAAATACTATCAAACCAATTACTTTCTTCTTCATACTCAGTTGGATTTTCAAGTGGCTGAGGTGTTATAGTAATTATTTCATCTATTGGAAGAAGTGAATCATCGTCCGGAGTTTGTGATGTGTCATTATCTAGTCTTGAAATTTTACTCAAATATTCCGCTATGTTGACATTATACTCCTGCTGATTAGCCGTTTCTGTTGCTATTTGATTTGATGTTGAAGCAATTTCAATGGAATTACCGATTATCCACCCAACCAGTATCGCCATAATGCAACAGAACACGCCAGTGAGTAGTCTAAATCTAAATTTATAACTCTTTTGAGAACTATTTTGTATGCTTTCAACTTCCTTCGCTGTGAGTTCATCATTTGACGGAGTTAAAATTAAACTTGCATCATATAAACTTTCAACGGCCTTTTCCACATCTTCTTCTGCCTGTTCTTGTTTTTCACTTTCAATTTCGGCATTTTCTTTTTGCTCTTCCTGTTTTTTCTCTTGCTCTTTTAATTGTTTTTCCCGTTGATTTTCCATAATTTGCTGTTTAAGTTTTTCAAGTTTTTCATCTTTGTTGTCGCTTGTTACAACTTCTTTTTGTTGTTTTTTTGTGAGTGAATCACTGGAAAACAAATTTATGCTTGGAAAAGTATGTACAGTAGGCTCTGTGTCAATTTGAGTACCCACGCTTTGTTTCTCTTTTTCAAGTGTTATGGTTTGAGTATTTTTATTGTCCTTTTCGTAATCCATAATATACATACTCCTTTAATGTTTAATTTATTACTTAAAACTATACCACACTATACTCAATTTGACAATAAAATTTATAGTTTATAGTTTTTCAACTATTCTTAGTTTTGCTGATGTACTGCGTGGATTTTGTAATTGTTCATCCTTTGATGCCATAAGTGGTTTTTTATTTATAAGTTTTACACTTTTTTTATGTCCACAAATACAAATTGGAGTGCCTGGCGGACAAAGACAATCTGTTGCACATAGTTTAAATGCATTTTTAACTATTCTATCTTCAAGTGAATGGAATGTTAAAACCGCCATTCTTCCGCCACTTTTTAATTTTGAAATTAAGTACATTACACTTTCAAAAAGCCTATCAAGTTCACCATTAACTTCAATTCTGATGGCTTGGAATGTTTTTTTGTGTGCTCCTCCGCGTGAAAAGACAACCTTTTTTGGCATACTATTTTCTATAATCTGCGCCAGTTGTTTTGTAGTTGTTACTGGTCGGTTTTTTATTATATTACTTGCAATACTCTTTGCGTAAGGCTCTTCACCATATTCACTTATAACACGCGTTAAGTGACTAAGCGAATATTTATTGACAACATCCATAGCAGAAAAACTTTGAGAACTATCCATACGCATATCAAGCGGTGCATCAAACCTAAAACTAAAACCACGCTCTACAGTATCTATTTGGTGTGAACTTACACCAAGGTCCATAAGAACTCCGTCAAGTTTATCCACACCAAGTTTATTTAAAATATGTTCAATGTCTTTAAAATCGCCTTTATATAGTATTACATTATCTTTACCTTTAAAGCGTTTGGTACATGCGTCAATAGCATCTTGGTCTTTATCTATACCTATAAGTTTTCCATTTTTTAGATGTTTTAAAATTTCACTACTATGTCCGCCACCACCTATTGTACAGTCAAGATAAATACCATCGGGTCTAATATTTAGACCCGATGTTACTTCGCTAAGCATTATTGGTATATGTTTAAAATCAGTTTCCATATTGTTCTTTTACGGCATTTATAACGCCAAGCCAATCGATATCGCCGTCTTGAGTATTTTGCTCAATTTGTTCGCTAACAAGTGAACCTATTTCACTATCTGATTTCACAAAATTAAGCATAGCATCATATGCACCTTCAAATACGCCTTGGCTATTTGAACTATCTTCAAGCGTTTCAAGAAGATTTGCTAAATCTTCCGCATTATCACCATTTACTATATCACTAATTGATGCTGAATTCATAATGTCGCCTGCAATTTCTGTAACAGCACCAAGAACCTCTACAACTTCAGAAACTTGTTCTTCTGTTAAGTTTTCAATGTCAACTGGAATGTCTATTCCAAGGTCTCCTACATAATCTTTAATCTGAGCATTGACACTATTTACAACCAAAACTCCAATAGGTCTAAATACTCTATTATTCATAAGTGGAGTAAAGATTGTTGTGACATCATCGCTAGTAATTTGATCAAGCATATTTTCAAGGTTGCCTACTTCCAAAATATATGAAATTAAGTTATATGTTTGACCATTGTCAACAATTTGTTTTTCAAGCATTCTATCAATTACTGGTTGAAGATTTGCAAACTCTACACTAAATGAGAACTGCTCATCTTTGAAGCAATTGAAATCCATAAATTTGTTTAATTCGGTAGTAGATAATGTGTCAATTAAATTTGTGTAAATACCGTTGATTGTTCCATCTTCTGTTTGAATATCGCCAAATATACTTGATGCTCTTATAGAATCTATACAACTACCAAACAATGAAAGATTTGATGATAAAATTTCTTCAAATGTATTTTCTTTAAATTGTACTATATTCAAAGTACTTGCATATTTTGCGATATTGTCAACAAATGCAAAGAGGTTTTCTTTTTCACTTTCTTCATATAGTGCATCATAATTTATGTCACCAAGAACAGTGCCTTCTTTTAACATATCGCCGAAATCATTTATAACAATATTTAGATTTTCAAATGCAACACGAATCAATTTTTTAAATGCGTTACTGTTATATACAGGTTCGATTATTTGCCTTATTAAAGTTTTATCTTGCCCGTTTACTTGTGATGTTACTGTTAAATTTTTGAACATTTTTGTAATGTTTTCGTCAGTAATATAATAATTTCCATCTGTGCCGAGTTCGATATAACTTATTGCTTGCGACCTTCTTATATTGGTTATTACCTGTGCAAGTGACTCTGTTTCATCAAGCCATACATTTTGACCTTTAAAGATTTCAAAGTCAACATATTCGTTATATTCAGTTTGACTTAATGCTGTAACAATTTGGTTGTATATTCCAGTTTGATTGAAAACATTCATATTTTGAAGTGCATTCATCATTGACCCAGCATTTGTGATAATGCCCTCTAGATTTAAATCAAAAACTGTTAAGAAGTTGTCACCAATTGCATCAAGGTCTTGACCAAGTATTTCACTAAAAATGTTGATTTCACTTGAAAGAAGGCTTGAAACCTCACCTTTCTTTAATGTCATATTATCATCTTGTAAACTTATGCTATTTATTTCAAGTGTTTCATTTCCAGTAAGTGTTCTTAGTTCACTTTCCAGTGCATCAATGCCATAGTTTAAGCCAAAAAGTACGCCCTTGTTTAATACTTTTGAATTAAAGATATTGTCAATCATTTCATTAAAGACTTTTTTATTATCTTTGGACAGTATATTTAAAATTTCGTTTATATTTTCTTCAGTTATTTCACCTTCTGATGGAATTTGATTGAATATTTGGTTATCTGCCATTATTTTGGCGGTGTTTAAAACTGACACCATATCATTTTTTAAGTTCTCATTTATTCCTTCATCAGAACTAAGTTCATCACGAATTACTTCAACAAGTTCAACATATTGTGGGTCTGCTTGAACTTCTTCCATTTCAAGAATTTTGTCAAAACCATAATCTACAAGTTCAGGAAGTGCAGTTGTTAAAAGGTTTGAATTGAAGATATAATCAACCGCACGAAGCAAATTGTCATAATTTAATGTTTTAACTGCTTCAAATGAAGAAAAATCAATATCTACCAAAAAGCCGACATTGTCATAGACATTTGCAATATTTACTACTTCATCACGAAGTGAAATTTTTGTATCGTTTACTGTAACCGATGACACTTGATTGAAAATTGCATCATCCAAACCAAAAACACCGCTTACTTTAGAAATTGCACTGTCACTATATGCATTTAAATATTCCTTTACTTCATCAGGTACATTTTCATTTATAAACTGAGCAGAAAGTGAAAGGTTTGAGTTTGTGCCTTCATCGGCTTGTGCTACAACTTGTTGTGCCGTTGACAAATCGGTATACATTCCAACTAGTCCACTGAGTGGTAAGAACGTTAAAAATGCCAATACAAGCCCTTGAGCCGCACCAACAAGACCGCCAAAAAGGCGCCACTTCTTTTGTTTTGGTTTAACTTTTTGTCCATTTTCATCAAGTGTAGCCTTTGGTTTTTTGAAAAATACAGATGCTATAACTAAATATATTACCCAACCAACAAGGTTGACAAGATATGTGAGCAATACAAAAGTCACCAAGTTTATTAGCATCACTGGCATATTTTCTATAAGTGTAGCAAGAGTTGGACTTGCCTCTGTGATTTCAGCAATTTGAGCCGAACTATTTATAAATGACAGGATGATATCTTCAATTGAAGTTAGTTCACCTTCATAAGTTATTTGTATTCCAAGTATAAGTCGCGAAATATATGGTGTTATAATACCAGTGATTATAACTGAAACAAAGAAAAAGGCAATTCTTAGTGCAGATTTTTTTAGGCCTTTCATAAAACCAAATATAAAGCCTAAGACCAAAAACACTGCAAACAGTATATTTAAAATCAAAAGTATCAATCCTGCGTCCATTATTTTCCTCCTAAAATATAATAAGATAATTTTACACGATTTGCAACTATATTTTAATAAGTTGTAATTTATTCATAGTTAAATCGCATGAAGTTAAATAAAAATCTATACCAAACAAATTTTCATATAGTTTATATTTGCCAATATTAGAATGAATATGTCCAAAAACACAGGCTTTTACACCAAATTTAATAAGCAACTCTACAAACCCACTTTTCTGTTTACTTTGCAGATATGGTGGATAGTGTATCATACAAATTATACTATCCCCTTCTTTTTGTAAGTCTTTTGCACTTTTTAAAGCCATTTCAAGCCGAAGCAATTCACGATTATAAATTTTTTCATCCTGAGCATCTTTGAATTCCTTATCGGGAACTGTCCAGCCACGAGTTCCACAAATGATAACGTTTTCAAACTTTATTGCATCATTTTGAAGTGCATATGAATTTTCTTTTAATGCCTGCCTAACATTTGAAATACTTTGCCACCAATAATCATGATTTCCACGGATAAAAACCTTCTTCCCGGGAAGGTCATCAAAATATACTAAATCTCGCTTTGCTTCATCTAATTTCATCGCCCACGATATATCACCAGCAATCAAAACCACATCTTCATCGGTGACTTTTTGGAACCAGTCGGTCTTAATATTTTCAAGATAATTTTTCCAACCGCCACCAAAAATTTCCATAGGTTTTGCACCACTTATGCATAGATGAAAATCACTTATGGCATAAACTTTCATTTATAAACTCTTTAAAACCTCTTGAACAAGACGCATATCGCACTTGCCAGCATAATTTGCTTTGAAATGTTTCATAACAAAAGGCACAGATTTATCCTCAAGTGATAATATAACTGCCTTTATCTCTTCTGCACTCATCATTTGTGGAAGATATGACTTTACAAGTTCAATTTGCTTGGTTATGTTTTCCACTTCACTAGTGTTGTTTACTTTTTTGTAATTTTCAAGTTCTTCAGATAGTTCTTTTACAGACTTTTGTAAAATTTGAGTTGCATCAATATCATTAAGTTCTTCACCTTTTTCACGCTTTTTAATTTGTTCAAGCATAAGTTTGTTAATAAGCACACTGTAAATGGTGTGTGCATTTGTATCTTTTTCTTTCATTGCCTTTATATTGGCTTTTTTTATTTCATCAAAAATCATAATAATCTCCTTAAGCGTTAAAAGTATATCACATAAAATTAAAAAAAACAATCAATAAAGGAATTTACACAAAATAGTTTTATTTGTGCTATGAAAATACTTGAAAATCATTTTTGTTTTATGTATACTTAGAAAAGTTAAACTAAGGAGGATATTGTGTCAAAAATAGCAATAATAACAGATAGCAATTCAGGCATAAAATTAACAGAGCAAAATGAAGATTTATATGTGCTCCCTATGCCTTTTATTATAAATGGAGAAGAATATTTTGAAGAAATTAGTTTAAGTCAAGAAGATTTCTATAAAAAACTTGCAGAAAATGCAGATATTTCAACTTCACAACCATCCCCTTTCCAAGTGAAAGAAATGTGGGAAAAAGCACTTGAAACTCATGATGAAGTTGTGTACATACCAATGTCTAGTGGACTCAGTGAATCTTGCCATAATGCAATAGAATTTTCAAAGGAATATCCAAATGTAACCGTTGTCAACAACCAACGTATATCGGTCACACAAAAAGCAAGTGTTTATGAAGCACTTTATATGGCAAAAAATGGTTATACCCCAGCACAAATTAAAGAATATCTTGAAACAACAAAATTTGATAGTAGTATTTATATTACTGTAGATACCCTAAAATATTTAAAAAAAGGCGGAAGATTAACCCCTGCCGCTGCACTTATTGGCACACTTTTAAATATAAAACCAATACTTCAAATTCATGGCGAAAAACTTGATTCTTTTGCCAAAGCCTTAAGTATGGGACAAGCAAAAGCAAAGATGATAGCAGCAATGAAAAAAGACCTCGAAACTGTGTTTAAAGAATATTACGAAAATGACGAAATGGAATTATATATAGCACATACAAACAACGAAGAAGAAGCACTTAAATTTAAAACAGAAATTGAAAAGGCTTGTCCAAAATTGAAAGTAAAACATCTTGATCCGTTGTCACTTAGTGTTTCTTGTCATATCGGGCCTGGAGCACTTGCAATCGCTACAGCAAGGGTGACAAAGAAATAATTAAAAAATGGCATTAATTTGCCATTTTTTTATAAAAATATTATTTTTTTAATTTTTCAAATTTTATTTTTAATTTATTGTATGTCTTTTGCACCCACCTATCTTCTTTCTTTAAAGAAATTTGTTCGTAAACAATCAACGCTATTGTATAAAGTATTATAAACATTGCACCAACAAATACCCAGTTAAATATAGTCCCTTCAATTAGTGGATGATATATATACATTGCATCACTATGTCCAAGCATTGATATCATAAATATGCCATATGTCATATAAGCACAAAGTCCAAAGATTAAACTATTCCACTTTTCCATACTTGGTTTATAACTTCCTGTTACACATATAAGGAAAAAATTGAATATTCCCATAGTGTGATGTAACAAGCCTGACATTGTTTTATCAAAGAATATTGATGCATCTTGAACAATAAAATCAGGATAGAAAAATGTCAAAACTCCACCAAGAAGCATGCAACTTGCAAGGAATTGTAGTATTCCGCTATCTTTTTTGCAAAATATCATTGCAAGTGGGAAAAGCAAACTTGTTGTTCCACAAAAAGTGGTTGGTAAAAATTCAGATATTCCTCCACCATATTCCATAACGGCAAGTCTATTCCAAATTATAAATGTAAGTTGAATGAGTGCACATGTAATAATAATTACTCTTTTTGTGCGTTCTTTTTTTACAAACTTTCCTATAAGCACTAGTGCTGTTACCATTACCGCGACACTAACAAGCATAAAAATAATATGTTCAGTTCCAAATATTTGTGGCATTTTTATTCCTCTATCGTTAACCTTTTGTGCATATCTTCCAATTCAAATTTTGCCGTGCGATTTGGTACGAAATTTGCTGGATTATCATTTGTGCGTGGCAAAATATGAATATGTAAATGAAAAACACTTTGCCCTGCACAAGCATTATTTGCGTTATGAATATTTATACCATCAAAACCACAATCTTTAATATAATGATTTGAAATTTTTTTAACAGCGGACATAACTTTGCCTAAAATTTCATCATCGCAATCAAGAATATTTTCGTAATGTTTTTTAGGAACAACAAGAGTATGTCCATCAACATCTTTTGCATTATCTAAAAAAGCGAAGACATCATCATCTTCATAAATTTTGTAGCAAGGAATTTTGCCACTTATTATATCACAAAAAATACACATATTTATTACCTCTAATTTTTATTATAGGAAAAGAGTTTAAAATGTCAACTTTTAACTAGACATTTTTACATTGTTATGTTAAACTTATTTTTGGACCGTGGAAAGGTGGCAGAGTGGTCTAATGCAGTCGCTTGGAAAGCGGCCGTGGTGCAAGCCACCGCAGGTTCAAATCCTGTCCTTTCCGCCATTAATTCTTTTAACGTACCAAATGCATTTTGGTGGGCGCTTGTTAAAAGGAGTGTGAATTTTTATGAAAC
>CALWDZ010000003.1 GCA_944376845.1 uncultured Clostridia bacterium
CTAACATACACCATAACACAAAGCAGGCTTGACCTAAACATTGGCAATGTCTCAAAAGTTTATGATGGAACAATAATGTTTGACAATGTTTCACTATTCGATGCAATTCCAGCGGGAGCAGAGCAAGATGAATACCGTGCACCATATGGAGACGATGATATAAGTGTTATAGGTACATATGCACAAAAAGATGTTGGACAAAATATAAAGTTGACCTTTACATTACAGTCTGGTAACCCACTTGTTTTGGCATCATACTATATAAACGACCAAAACTATGTTGGAGAGATAACACAAAAAGATATTACACTTGCTCTTCCAGATACATATGTAACATATTACACAGGCGAAGAAGTTGAAATTAATATTGAAAACTTCAATTATGAACTTGTAAATAATGAAACATTGCAAGGGAATATCATAGTTCCGGTTGCGAATGTTGGTTCTTATAATTTACATGATTATCTTACCAACTTAACATTTGACTTATCTTGTTCAACATATGAGGACACAGCATCTCCAATTTCAAACTACAACATTTTGGATGTTACTGGAACTTTGGCGGTTTACCCAGCACAAGTTATTGTTAAAATTTCTGAAACATCAAAGATATACAATGGAAATGTTCAAGGTATTACGGCAGAATATAGTGCAAAAGAAGGTTTTGGGGCTATTGTAGAAAGTGAGTTATCTTCAGTAATTTCAATTTCTTATACAAATGAAGGCGGCGAACGCGTAAGCCCTGTAAATGTTGGCACATACAATATAATTATTTCTGTGTCTGAAAATTCAAATTACAGAGTTATAAATGATGCAGGTGATGCAGTAGTAAGTTTTAAGTCTGGGCAAATACTTTTAATAAATAAACGAAATGTCGCCGTCAATGTAAATTATACACATGCATACAATGGTGAGGTTGCAAATTATACAATTCAGTCTGGTGATATAAGTGACCCAACGCAAAATAACACTGGCGGTTTGGTTGCGGGTCACGCTCTTAGCGGGTCACTTTTGACAAATGATTCTGCACCAAACAAATATGCAATAAATAACAAGACATCTGACAAACTTGACACATCGTCAGCTGTTTATCCACAAAATGTACATATTGTGATAGTTTCATCTTCAAGTGATGTCACCGCAAACTATAATATCATCTACACTGCTACAATACTTATCGTTGCGGATGTACAAAATATTGATTCTGGGAATATAGATACTATTGAATATTGTGCGGAAGATGTAACAAAGCTTGATACATTTACAGTTAAATTTACATTTGGTGGCGCAGAGTATGAACTTGAATACAATGGAAGTATTCAATTTGGTAATGGATATACTGCAACACTTACTGGTCTAGCAAGATACACAGGCGACGGGAGTACAGTAGATACCACAGAGGCTAAGGACGTTGGACAATATCGAATACTTTTACGTATTACAAACGCCGACGAAGAACTTAGTGTAAGTGATAAAACAATTGACTTCACGATAGTACAACGAGCAATCACTGAAATAAACGGTGATTTTGATAAATATTATGATAGCACAAGTGAGGTGATAAATGACTTGTCTTCACCTGATATTTATGAAAGTGATGTTTCTGGCGTTGAAATTCGTGGATATTATACTCAAAATTCAAGTTATGTATCTGGAGTAGGAACATACGCTATAACATTTATACTTGATGGAGATAGGTCACACAACTATAGGATTGCTCTTAGTGATACCATTATGGGTACAATTTCAAGACAGCCTATTATACTTTCACTAATAGATTCTGTGACCGTTTGTTACACTGGCGAAGAAGTAACACTTGAAATAACTCAGTTTGAAGCATTAAAACAAGATGACCAAGATGTGTCAATTTCTTCAATAATTAGTAGTTTAACTGGTACAACCATAGTTGTGACCGAAGTCAATGCTGGTGTGTATAGTTTATCAACACTATTTACACAAAATAGTATTAGAACAAACCTTTTGGGCTCTATTGATATTTTGGATAACTACGAAATTGTAGGGTACAGTGGTGAGTTGACCATAAAACCTTGCGAAATTGAAGTATCTATTGATAATACAACTACTACCTACAATGCACAAGGACAAAATGTAAGTTACACATTAAATGCAATAAAAGGCGAAATAGTTGAGGCGGATAGAGATAGCATAATAACCATTTTGTATAATGGAGAAAGCGAACTTCCAGTAAACGCTGGACAATATCAAATTATAGCCAAGGTAAGCGATGATTTTACAAATAATTATGTGATTTCAAATGGCGGACAACAAGGTACGCAGTTTGGCTATGGCACATTTGAAATATTAAAGCGTGAAATTGTAATTGATATTGGTGCGAAACAACTTCCTTACACTGAGTCACAAGTTAGATATGATATTACTATAGATGATGTCCACAAAACATCTAATAGTGAAAGTGGGCTTGTCGAATTGCATACAGTAGGCGGATATTATCTTACAAGCCATGCATTAACAACAGATAATGGGAAAGAAATAATATATACAATTAAGGGTAATCCATATTTCATTGAATTAAAGAGTTTTGATATTCTTCAGGATAATAAAAGTGTTTTAGATAACTACAAACTTGTATCAGAAAGTGGGTCAATACAAATTATTGAAGCCGTTGCGGGGACAATAGATACATCACATCTTGAAAGTTTAGTTTATAGTGCAAAAGATTTTGTGAAAACTGGGGATATAAGAATTTCAGTTGAAGTTAGTGGTAAACTTGTGACAATTATTTATGGACAACATCACGACAATGGTAGTTTGACAAACTTGCGAGATGCAAATCATAATGTTGTCACTCAGGCTATAAACGCAGGGACTTACTATATCGACTTAACCATAAATGGTACAGATACCAAAGATGAGGAATATTCATTCACCATTGCACCAAGACAAATAACAAACATAACATATACAAGAGACAAAAATTACGACAGAACATCTACAATTATAGGCAATATTTCATCAACTCAAATTTATGAAGAAGATAGAAACAATGTTGTCTTACGTGGTGATTATGTTGACCAAACAGGTACACCTATCTCTACAAAAGGCGAACACAATGTATTGTTCTCATTCTCGGGCAGTGGCTCTATGGAGTCAAACTATACTCTTCCGGACTTTACACAAAACACTGGTAACATTTTAGCAAGAGATATTTACCTTGAAATTTCTGGTGTAGATAATCAATATTATACATCATATTACACTAACCAATCTGTAAGAATTGATATTAGCAATTTCTCAGCATATTTAGATGATACAGACGCTATTATTTCAGATTTTAGCAATGTAAGCGGTGAAGTGGTTATAAACTTACTTGATAGTGGTTCTTATGACCTTAGTCAAAATTTTGGTAGCATTAGTTTTGATGAACTCACAGCAACAGATGATTATCTTGAAAATTATAACATTGTGGCTGTAAATGGAACTCTTGTAATTCAAAAAGCAGAAGTTGTTGTAACAATCTCAGATTATGAGAAAGTTTATAATGGTGAAGTACAAACGCCAACATTTACTCCATCAATAAATAACGGACATGGTGCTCTTGCACACGAGAATATACTTTCGGCTCAGTATAAATTACAAAATTCTGATAGTTATATAAATATGCCAATAAATGCAGGCGAATATGAAATATTACTTTCAATTCAGAGTGCATTTAGTGCAAACTACACGCTATACTTTAATGACGAAGTCATTTCAAGTTATACAGCAAATGAGCATTTGGTTATATCTCCAAAAGGTGTAACCATTACTGTTAGACCAGAAGCATACACATATAGTGGTTCAAATATTGTTTATACAATTCAAACTGCGGATGTCAATGGACTTGTTAGCGGACACACACTTATGGGTACTTTAACAACAAACGGACACAGAGGCGGAGTTTATGTATTTAATGATGTTTATACAATAGGTGGCGATTACACAAGTGAACAAATCACACCTTCTATTGTAATTACATCTTCAACAAATGCAGTTACATCAAACTATAGTATCCAAATAGATGCAGAGATAACAATTATTAGTAGTTTAACTAACCTTGATACAAGTGCACTTGACGGACTTGTTTATGACAAAACCGACAAAGTGGAGAATGGAGAAATTGTACTTTCACTTTTGGTTGATGATGAAGTTAGACAATTTGTGTATGGTAAACAATATGACGGCGAAGTGACATTTGGTGCACTTTCTTATACTGGTGAAAGTGTTGAACCAGATGACAGCACTGTTATTTATGCTGGTGAATATACATTTATAGTAACCTTTAATATAAACGGGGCAACACTTGAACAAAGCGTCACATTTACAGTTGCACAAAAGACTATTAGTCAAACAACATTTGAAACAAATAAAGTTTATGATGCAACTAATGTTGTCTTAGGTAATATAACAAGTACTGATATAATAAGTGAGGATGATGTTACAATCTCTGGTACTTATGCATCGGTCAATGCAGGTACTCATGATATTACATTATCACTAAGCGGAGAAGATGCGTTTAACTATATTTTAAATTCAAATCTAGGGCTTAGTGGTGAAATTACACGAAGAAATATTACACTTAGCGTTACAAATGCTATTGATTACATCGGAGCAAATCCACAGATTGCACCTGACAACCTAACAGTTGGCGGACGTGGGCTAGTTGCTGGACAAAATATGTCTGGATATATTGTGCTCTTAAGGACAAATGCTGGAACATATGGTTTTACAATAGCAAATGTTGATTTGTCTAACTTTACAATAGTTAGTGATACATCATTGGATGTTACATCTAATTATTCAATCACACTAGAGGGACAAGTGCAAATTAAGGCACTAAGTTTGACATTGAGTGTTGGAGATATTAATTTAACTTATGATGCCCAGATAAAAGACATAAGGCCATTCCTTTCATTTGAAGAATCGCTTTCTGAAAATGTTCTTGCAGAAGCACTTGGTGCAATAACAATTTCTTATAACCAAACACCATTAAATGCTGGCACTTACGAGGCAACAATTTCATCAAGTTCAAGTAACTTTGTAATTGGCGAAAATAATATAGTTGAGTTTAAAGTTAAAAAACGTGATTTACAAATAAATATTGGTGAAATAGAATATGCGTTCAATCCAACAAGTACACACGAAACACAATTTGGCACGGACTATTTAACAGGTCTTGTTGAAGGTCAGGTTGTAGACGGAAGTTTTGCACTAAGTGAAGCAGGACTTGGAGTGGGAGAGTATACATTTAATGCAAACCCTGGAATTGTAATTGTCAGTCTTGCAATTTTTGTCAATGGTGAAGATATACTAAGTTTAAACTATAATTTAAGTGAAGAAATGCTTGGAAGCATTACAATAACACCATTTGATTTAACCAGTTCACAAGTTTGGTTGACGGAAAATCAGTTTACTTACAGAGGTGCAGATATTTCCACTTTGATAACTGTCAATTTCCGTGATGCAAATGGTATAAATAGGCAAATAACTTCTCAAAATACCACTTATGGTTCGTTTACAATCACAGGTGAACTAAATGAACAAGGCTTACCTGTAAATGTCGGTGATTATGTTGTAAATGTAACCATTAACAACTATAATTTGGAAAATAGTATACTCCCATTTACAATTACGCCTAGAATTATCGATAACATAAGCTTTGATAATGTAAGAGAATATAATGGTGTTTCATATGTCTATTATTATGGCAATAGAAATTTATATTCATCGGATATTTTGTCCTCAGACAACCTAACACTTCACGGATATTTTGTTGACGAGGAGGACAACTATACAAGTTTAGTAGGAGAACATAGCATTGTATTTGAGTTTACTGAGCCAGATACTTACCCAGCACTTAACTACATTATAGATATAGATGCGGTGGGCGAAATTTTGGCAAGAGAGGCAACAGTTACAATAACACATCAATTTGCTTATAGTGCAAGTGGAAATTACTTACTTACACATGAAAACAATTCTGGTGATTTTACTACAACTGGCTTGCTTCCAAGGGACACTTTATCGGGACAAATTGCACTAAATGGTCTTGCTCGAGTAATAGGTTCTATAACTGAAAATCAAATAGATATTTCAGGTCTTAGAATACTTGATGATGAAAGTAACGATGTAACAAGCAATTACAATTTGGCAATAGTTTCAAATATTGAAATTGTCAAAGCACAAATACATATTTCATTTGACGATTTAGATACTACTTATGAATATAATAATGCTCAAGTTGTAATTACTCCAACATTTAGTTTTGCAAATTCAAGTGATGAAGTTTTGTTAGATTATCTAAATGTCTTGTATACTGGTACAAGGTATTCAAGTGCTGACGCACCTAGAAATGTAGGTTCATATACTCTTACATAT
Source organism: uncultured Clostridia bacterium (assembly GCA_944376845.1). Lineage (GTDB taxonomy): Bacteria > Bacillota > Clostridia > Christensenellales > UBA1242 > UBA5893. The sequence continues at coordinate 6,397 of CALWDZ010000003.1, forward strand.
TCAGTTGTACCTGATTTAGAAGATTTCTACGAAATTATTTCACAAAACAGTTTTGATTTTGAAATAACCGCATATAATATTGTTTTGAAAGTTGGTGACATACCTAGTGGTATATTCTATAAACAATATGGAAGCAATGACCCAGAACTAAGATATACCATCACATCAGATTTTGATGAAGATATCACTATTACATTCTCTCGTGAAAGCGGTGAGAGCATCGGTAAATACGACCTTTATATTGACGAATGGGATAACACAAACTATATAGTTACATTTGCAGAAAACGCTGGTGCTGATTTGTTTAGAATAACAAAAGCAGGAACATTAAATATAGTTATTTTAGATACGCTAGAAAATAGAGAGATTTTACAAAAAATATATGACAACCAAAATATTGCACCAGTAGACATTTCTACACTTGACTACGAAGCAGATGGTGAGCAACTAAGCGGAACTATATCTTTCCAAACAGGTGTAAATGTTGGAAATTATGGGCTTGCAAACAGCCATAACCTTGTAAATGGAAATTATGAAACATTTGCAGTAACATCACTTGTTGATTTTGTGATAAACCAAAAATCCATATCTTTAGAGGTTACTGGTGGTGATAAAGAATATGACGCATCAAATGCATTCTTTGGCACAATAAATATACTTGATAGTGAAGGTGAGATTCTTGATAGCCAAGTATATCCACTTGTTGCAAATGCGACATTTACAAGTGTCAATGTATCTAATGACATTGCTCTTGATATTTCATTCAGCGGAGATAATATAACAAATTATGATGTTACAAATTCTGTTTCTGCAAATATAACAAAGAGAAACGTAACCATAACTCCAGATAACAATCAAACAATTGTATATGGCACTTTAGACTATGTTATAACATATCAAATAATTGACAATGGTACGAGTGTATTCACAGGAAATCTTGCGAGTGAGATAAGTGGCGAACTTTATGTTAAAAGTTACGATGCAGGTTCTCAGCCAATACTTTCAAATCTTACATCAAATAATCTTAATATTACATTTACGCCTGATGTAGTGCTTGAAATAGAGGAAAAAGAACTTACAATCACTTCAAGTGATAATTTCCAAAAAGTATATGATACAACAAATGAGGTTACTGGCAAACTTACAATTCAGGGACTAATAGAAGGTGATATAGTCGAAGTTACTGCTTATTATGATAGTCCTGATGCTGATGATAACAAAACAGTAAAATTTGTACTTTCCGGTGATGATGCTAACAATTATTATGCTGAAGACGTACATGGTGTAATTTTGGAGCGTGGAGTAACTTTAAATTATGTGTATGTTACTGATTCATTCTCAATGATAAATGAAGATTTACTTCAAAACACTTCAAGACAAAGCGATTCACTTATCTATGGCTCCGCTATCAAAACAAGCATCGGCACATTGCCAGTACCATCTCATGAAGGTTATACTTTTGACGGTTGGTATTTAGATGAAGACTTTACAATATTAATTACTGATGAAACAGTAATTGATGAAAATATTTGGCCAATTGATACAGAAGTGATGACCGCTTATGCTAAATGGACTATTAAACAATTCAATTTAACAGTTCAAATTGCAACAAGAGTTGATGGCACATATGTTACAGATGCACAAAACCCTGGTGGTACTCATGACAATATAAATGGACTTTATAATTATGGTGAAGTTGTATCACTTACCGACAGGGCAACTGCAAACCATGGTTATACATTTGTTGGTTATTCGCTTGAATTACTTTTAGATGTAGATTCAAACATACTTACAAATGGTATTACGATTGGAGCCAATGATATTGTCGTTTATGCTAAATTTGCTCCACTAAGCGTCACAATAACATTAAATAGTAATGGCGGTGTATTTGATACCAATATAGAAGGATGGACTTTTAATAATACAAATACAATTGCAACGCGTGATGTTGAGTTTAATTCGGAAATTGGTGTTTCTCTTCCAACTGCATCTAGAATTGGTTACACTCAAGATGTTACTTTGTGGAAAGATGTCGATGGCACTACACATCCTATTGATGCAAATACAATAATGGGAGAAGATTATTATCCAGAATGTACCTTCTTTGTTCATTATACTGCCGATGATTTTGAGTTGGTATTGAATGCAAATGGTGGATACTTTGAAGATGTTGATACTAATTGGACTATAAGTTCAACCGATAGTCAAGGGCGTGCAACTATAATAACCAAAACAGTTATATATGATAGTCCTGTTGGGACAATACTTATTCCAAAACGCGACGGATATGAATTTGGGTCTTGGAGCATTGATAATTTTGATAAAAACTATATTTGGCAAAGCATAAACCAAGGTGAAATCACTGCAAATTGGACAGAAATGGAATTTGACATTGAAATTACTGCAGAACATGGTATTGTAGAATATAGGGTAGTTAATTCTTCACTTTTGGAAGTTGAAACTGGTAGAGTTGACAACACTACCGAAGTTATAACTGTAAAAACCACAGATAGACTTATTTTAACAGCAACAAATGATGCGGGTTATTCATTTACTTCTTGGAATAGTGACAAGCAAGATATAGATGGGTTAATTACATCACAGGTTAGCACGAGGACTGAGTTTATAATGGACTATTTCGTTGAGGCTGTGTTTGAACCTAATGATAACACCATTACAATTGTTGTAAATAATCCAAACAGAGGTAGTGCAAGTGCTGGAGAAAATTCAACATCTCCAGAAGATGATAGTTTTGAGATTGTTGTAAAAACTGGTCAAACTCTTGACATATTGGCAACCACTAATGAAGGTTATACAATTGCTGATTGGCAAGTAAGTGGTGCTGGTGATGTTGTATACAGTTTAAGTGGAACAAGTACAGATAGCGAAAGAACATTAAGCGACTTTGTAAGCGACCTTACCGTTACTGTTTACTTTGCACCAAGTGGCAATGATTTAACAATTCAGGCGGATGCTACAAAGGGAACAATTCATTACAACAACAATGGTCAAGAGATAGTCACAAGCGGAAGTTACACTGCAAGGAATGTGTTGACAGAGTCTACATTTGAATTTGATATAAATGCACTTCATGGTTATAAGATAGACCTTGATTTAAGTAATTGGCTATTTGATACAACATCTTTAAATAAAGGTTTAATACAAGTTGAAAGTGATGACGGCGGTTACACTGCACACATTACTTTCACTGGCTTTACATCAAGTGGAACAATAATTGTGCCATTTGTAAATGACGAATTTGAAGTAAATATTGATGTTGTGTTAAAAGATGATAGCACCTTCACTCAATATGATGTAGAAGACATACTTTCAGTTCAAAATGGTGACAATCTTACATTACTTTCAAGTGGTCAAAGTTTTGCCGGTGAGTACTTATCTCAAGTTATTTTAGGTGCAGAGGATGTGATAGAAGGATATAACTTCTTAACATATTCTATATCTTCTACAAGAATAGAATCAATTTCATCGAATACAGGCTTTGTTGGTTATACAGAAGACGGTGATGTTATTTATAGCATTGTAGATGATTTGATACTTTACCTTGTTTATGAAATTGAAAAGTTTGATGTTACCTTTGTTGTAAATGATCAAACAATGGGGTCACTATCATACGGGGCGGACGGAAATATTACATATATTCGTACAATTCCTGTTAAATATGGATATGATTCTTCCGCCGTCACGGCAGTTGCGGGTGAATATTTTGAATTTGAAAAATGGGTTAGAGTTGAATATGTCGATGGCGAATATGTGCCATATCTAGTAAATGGTCAACCTGTTGAATATACAGATGCTACACTAGTTGTACAAAATGTAACAGAAAATTGTGCTTATATGGCAATGTTTACAGGAATTCCAGTATCATTTAGTGTATCACTTGTACTTCCAGAGGAAGATGTGTTTACTGATGAGGAAATTGACTTTGCAGGGCTTAGTATTTTGGGCGAAAACACAAATACAAGCATAACAAGCACTCAAAGAGATGGTAATACCATAACTTATATAATCTCAACCATCACTGGTGAAGATATTGACCTTTCTATCGCTTGTGCTGAAGGTTATGAGTACGAAGGTATACTCACAATGGACCCAAGGATATTGTTTAGCATTATAAAATCTGATTCTGATATTACATTCTCACTTGAAAACTTATATCTTTCAACGATAATAGAGTTAAGTATTCGTGCAAAAGTATATGAAATAGCATTTAATCTAGTTGGTTCAGCAGACGGAGCGGAAATATATCCACTTTCAAATATAGAGGGTATTGTAGGGTACGAGTATTCATTTGATAGAAATTCATTGATATTCAGAGCCAAAACTGGATGTGATGTTCAAAGTTTACTTTATGTACTAAATGGTTATAAACTTGTTGACAACTCTTATTTTGAAACATTTAGTGAAGTAGGATATAGTGAATCATCATTTAGTGCATCGTACCTAGGTACACTTTCTGATGTAAGTGGGGACATTGAGATTGATGTTGAAATCGAGCCTAATGTTTATAGTGTAACATTCGACCTTGCGTATGATGTTGAAGGTAATAGAACGCTAACAAGTGTTGTATCTCATGGTCAAACCATATTTGTACCAGAACTTTCTTCAGATTTTATAAGCCCAACACGTTATGCATATAGATTTATTGGTTATACGACAATTGATTTAACATCGCCTGATGCTGTTGCAGGAACATATTATTACTTTGATGAGGGTGGAATTTATAGTTATGTTCTTCAAAACAATACTCTCACAAAGGTTTATGGATTCCGTGGAGCAGAAAATGCAACTCCATCAATTACCAGTGGCATTGATTATGATGTAACTTTGTATGCTTCATGGGAAGAAATCTCATATGAAGTGGAACTTGTCTTTGTGCCAGGTTTTGCACTTGACCAAACAAGTCTAAACTACAATGAAATATTCCCAAATAGTGCTGGTAGAGGAGAAATATCTGAAGATGGAACAACTGTAGGCATAGAGTACACACCAGGTTCAGACGTTATTATATATGCTCCAAGTGGATTTGACGGATATTCCTATTATGGTTGGTCATATACCGAAGGCATAACTTCAAAAACTGATACAAACTTGTCAACTGGCGTATGTGAATTTAATATGGGCGAAGAAAATATTGTAATTTACTTGTACTATGGCATGGATGTTACAACTTCGGCATCCGCTGGCGGTAGTGCTGAGGCTTCATCGGATATTGCACTTTACGGAGAAACAATTACGATAAGTGCTACAAGTGAATATGGCTACTATTTTGACCATTGGCTTGAAAACTCAAGTGAAATACAAAATTCTCAAGCGACAATGAATGTTGAAATAATTGCTCCTACAAATTTTGTTGCTATGTTTGTTGGTGAAAGGATAAAAGTCAATTTAAATCAAGTTGATAATGCAACACTAAGTATCACAGGCACAACAGGAACGGCAAACGAGTACAGAATTGGAGATACTATCACACTTACTATATCAGATATAACCTATGGCTATGAACATAGAGGTTGGGTAAGTGGTGGCTACAGTGGAACGATAAGGACAGTTGATAGTAATAATTTCACTTACACAATAGTTCCAGAAGACTTGACTAGAGGTTTTGTCACATTTGAACTTAACATGGGTGCAAGAACTGTTAATGTAAGATTTAGTGTGGTTGGCGAAGGTGATTGTGGAGATATTTTAATCAATAATATAAGCGTAGCACAACAAACACTTTCATATGTATATGATACTTTACTTAACATAACCGTAAACACTTCAGATAGGTATAAACGTGTGTCATTTACACTAAACGGTGAAACCATCACACTAGACTTAGACTCTCAGGCTTCAATTGAAATGCTAATAAATCAATCACTGGGCTTTACTTGTGATGGAACAAATGAGTTTGTTGCAACATTTAGAAAAATGCTTTGGACAGACGAATGGCAACCATTTAATGGTCTTGGTACTGAAGACAGTCCATATCTTATTGAAACACGAGAACAACTTGCCGCAATTGCGTATCTTATAAACAATAATATTGCAGTTGAGGTTGGTGCAACTCCTTATGCAGACGCTTATTATCTTATTACAACCAACTTGCCTTTGACAGAAAAATTCTGGGTTCCTATTGGTACAATGCAAAATCCATTCAATGGAACATTTAATTTGAATGGCTATGACATTACTGACCTAGAACCATATGATTGGGCTTATGTAAATGCTCATCCAGATGGTATGCCGGATGGACTTTTTGGATATATTGGCGAAAATGCAAGGTTTATTACTGGTGATTGGCATTACACCACGACGTTGATTATTATATTTAGTGTCATTGGTGGAATACTTTTAATCATTCTTATAATTATACTAATATTAGTGCTTAGACGTAAGAGAATGAGAAAGTTATCTGCTGCTTCGTCAAGTATAGACCTTATGTCACAAGACGAACTTTTAAAGGCACAAAAACTAAAATCTAGAAAGTCCAATGATAAGCAAAGCAAAAAATAATAGAGGAGAGAAATCTCAATAAAAAACTCATACAAAACTTATTTTGTATGAGTTTTTTGTATATGTGTTTTTTTGTTATATGATTTCATTTTTAAGTATTATGTGGTAAAATAATTTTGGAGAGATTTATGAAAATTGCAATAATCGGTGCGGGAGCAAGTGGACTTGTTGCAGGTCTATGTGCAAGCAAAAATAATGATGTCACAATTTATTGTGCTGATGAAAAAATAGGTAAAAAAATTTTGGTTACTGGAAATGGAAGATGTAATCTCACCAATACTCAAGGTTTTGACACCGCATATAACCAAGATGTTTCTAAGTTTTTTGAAAAAATTTCAAATCTTGACATAATCAAATTTTTTAATAACTTAGGGCTTGAAATCTATGTTGACGAGGAAGGAAGAGTATATCCACTTTCAAACTCCGCACAAAGTGTGGTTGAAGTTTTAACAAATGCCTTGGCGAAAGACAATGTAAATATAAAGTTTGAAAAAGTTGAAGACATAAAAATTGATAATAGGTTTAATGTTATTACAAATTTATCTAATGAAGAATATGACAAAGTTATAATAGCCACAGGTAGTGAAAATGTTTTACTTGATAAAATGAAGATAAAATATAAACCTTTTTCGCCAAGTTTGGTTGCTTTAAAAACTAAAGAAAATACCAAAGAACTTTCTGGACTTAGATTGACCAATGTTAAGGTAACATTAGATGTTGACAATAAAAAATATACAGAATTTGGAGAAGTGCTATTTAAAGATAAAGGACTTAGTGGTATATGCATATTCAACATTTCTGCGTATCTCGCAAGAAAAAATAATTTCAATGCAAAAATATATATAGATTTACTTCCAAAATTTACTTATGAAAATGTTGTAATTATGCTAACAAATAGACTTAAATTAAATTTCAAAAATATATCAGAATTTATGACTGGACTTTTTAATAAAAAAATAAATAAATATTTGCTTAAAAATTTAAACTTAGATGAACAAAAAAATATAAAAGAATTAAATTCAAATATTATTGAAAAAATAGCAAAAATAATTAAAAATTTACCATTTAATGTGGTTGGTTATTACGAAAATTATCAAGTAAAAAGTGGTGGAGTAAGGCTTTGTGATTTAACAGAAAATTTTGAATATAAAGAAATAAAAAATCTTTATTTCATAGGTGAAGTCGTTGATGTTGATGGACTTTGCGGAGGGTACAATCTTTCGTGGGCTTTTGTTAGTGCAATGTTGGCAGGTGAAGATGATTAAGGTAAATTTAAATAATGCAAAAATTGATTATGATGATGATTATATTATTTCAGAAATATCTAAACAATTAAAAATAAATAAAAGCAATATAAAAAAATATTTTATTATAAAAAAATCTTTGGATGCACGAAAAAAACCGAATGTATTTTATTGTTTGCAACTGGCAGTTGAACTTGAAAATAGTTTGGAAAAGAAATTAAATTTTCCACAAATAGATTTAAAGTTAGATAAATTAAATTATAAAAAAATAAAAAGCGAAACAAGACCAATTGTGATTGGGTTTGGACCAAGTGGTATGTTTTGTGCACTAAGCCTAGCGAGAATGGGACTTAGACCAATAGTCTATGAACAAGGTAGTGATGTTGACCAAAGAAAGATTGATGTCAATACTTTTTGGCAAAGCGGTACATTAAACAAATTTTCCAATGTACAATTTGGCGAAGGAGGTGCGGGGACTTTCAGTGACGGAAAATTAAACACAAATCTTCATAATAATTATTGCAATTTAGTTATAAATGAATTTTATTTTCATGGTGCACCAAAAGAAATTTTATATCAAAATAAGCCACATATTGGCAGTGATAAACTTTGTGATGTAGTGAAAAATATTCGCATGGAAATAATTTCGCTTGGTGGGGAAATACATTTTAATAGTAAACTTGTGGACATTAAACTTGAAGGCAATGTGCTAAAAGGTATTGCAATTCAAAATGTCAAAACAAAAGAAAAAAAATGCTTTGATGCAAAAATACTTTGCTTGTGCCTTGGGCATAGTGCAAGAGATACTTTTGAACTATTGTATAAACTTGGTATAAAAATTAAACAAAAACCTTTTGCAATGGGAGTTAGAATAGAGCAAAAAGCCACAAGTGTAAACACCATGCAGTACGGCAAAGGTTATAACAAACTTTTACCAAATGCAGATTATAAATTAGTTGTGCATCTTCCAAATGGGCGCAGTGTTTTTACATTTTGTATGTGCCCGGGCGGAGTGGTAGTGGCTTCAAGTAGTGAAGAGGGCGAAATTGTTACAAATGGTATGAGTAACTTTGCCAGAAACGGCGAGTATTCAAATTCCGCTCTTCTTGTTAATGTAACACCAGAAGATTTTAATAGCAGTCATCCTTTGGCGGGAATATATTTCCAACAAAAATACGAAAGATTGGCATATTCACTTGGCGGTGGTGATTTTTCTGCTCCAATTCAGTGTGTGGGCTCGTTTTTGTATGACAAAAAAAATTTAGGTAAATGTAGTTATTTGCCAAAATATAAGTTGACAGAACTTAAATATTGCTTGCCGAACTTTGTTTATGAAAGTTTAAAACAAGGGCTTATAAAACTTAATGAAAAATATAATTTTTCTAATGATGAAGATATGCTTATCGGCATTGAAACGCGTAGTAGTTGTCCACTTACCTTAGTAAGAAATGAGAATTTCGAAAGCAGCATCAAAGGCATTTTCCCTTGTGGTGAAGGTGCGGGTTATGCTGGTGGTATTGTATCAAGTGCAGTAGACGGAATAAAACTTGCAGAAAAAATTTACGCTGGCATTTCTTCGGGTTCTTGTTGTGAAACGTCTTTTTGAGGACGCAAACTTGAAATGTTTAAAAGTATGTCAGTTAAGTTTGTTGTTATTTGCTCAAAATAATTGATAACATTTAAAAAGCATGTATACCTATTTATCTTTTGTGTCATTGAAACAGAGTCTTCAATGACCGATTTTTTTGCACGCACTTTTATTCTTGTCATTTTTTCTAGACGTTTTACTATATTTTGAAGAAGGTTTGTGCTTTCAAGTGAACCATTTGGTATAATTTCTTTCATAACTTCTTGCATATCAATCAAATTTTCATTCATAAGTTTTGAAAGAGAACTTATAGTTTTTAGTTGTTTTTGAGTAAATGTAATTTTTCTCCCATTGTAATAACAAGAGTTTATAAGTTTAATTGTGTTTATATCGGTTTTTTCAATGCCTATAAAGATATTATTTAAATCACGTTTGTTTAGTTCGTCGGCATCATTTAACTCACCACCAATTTTCAAAAGTGCGTCATTCATATTTTTGGCATTATCTGCATCGGCAAGGATTTTTGATGTAATTTCATCAAGATTTGTATCGGTGTTTACTATGTAGTTCATACCGCCTTTTATATACTCCACAGTATTGCTAAAATAATCTAAGGCATTTTTGTTTAGTTGTGCAAAACCAAGCGTTGGTACGCGAGATATTTGGTTTGTTGCTTCATCTTTATCGGGAATGAGTTTATTTAATAGTTTTTCAAGTGGTTTAGTTAATGGTAACATAATTAAAAATGTGACAACATTAAAAATAATGTTAATAAAAATTACTTGAAATGTCGCATTGCCTAAAAAAGAAGTTACTGGCGTAACCCAGTCATATATGGTTATAAGACTAAATAATATTGCGCCAATTATATTGAAAATAATGTAACTAAGCATTGCTTTAAGCGTTTTTCTATTTCCGCTTGTAAGGCCAATAATGAGTGGAGTTATACATGTTCCAATGTTCATAGCGTAAATTATGTAACTTGCGTTTTGTAGTGATAACAGTGCGGGAGTTGTTGTCAAAATCGATGCTATAATCGCCGTCATACCAAGCGAACTATTGACAAGTGCAGACAAAACAAGACCTAGACAAAATAAAATAAAAGCATTGTTGATATTAAAGAAAAATTCCGTAAAAGCAGTGGTTTGACTGAGTTCATTTGCCGCACTTGACATTAAAGACAATCCAACAAAAACAAGACCAAGACCGCATATGCATTGACCAATGTTTTTTGTAAGAGATTTTTTCCCAAATAGTCTAATAAAAACGCCAACTAAAGTTAAAAGACCAAAGTAGCCTATTATATTTACTTCAGAAAAGGCAACAAGTATTGTATGTAGTGCTGCACCGATATTGCTTCCCATAATAAGACAAATAGATTGAAATAGTGTCACGACCGATGCCCCAGCAAGTCCTGCAAAAAGTGAAACAGTTGCGGTGTTAGATTGCAAAACTATTGTAAAAATGGCACCAAAAATAGAATTTTTGGTCATGCTGCCACTAAATTTATTTAAAGTTTTACGTATGCCACTACCGCATATTTTTTCAAATGAAGAACTCATGATTGAAACACCAAACAAAAGTATTCCAACGCCCGTTAAAAAAGATAATATCATATTCCACCTTTTGTGTATATTTTAAGCAAAAAATAAAAAATTAAGAATGTTATCAATTTGTATTTGCTTGCTAAATATTTTTAAGTATTATATACTAAACACTAGGAGAAATCAATAATGTTAGACATAAATTTAATTATTTCGGACACAAAACATGTGCATGATGCACTACTTAAAAAGGGGTTTGATGTAGATTTTGCACCACTTATCAAACTTTATGATGAGAGAAAAACTCTTATTCTTAAAAGCGATGAACTTAAAACCAAGAAAAACAAATTGTCGGCATCAGTGCCTATGGTAAAAAAGCAGGGCGGAGATATCGAGGCTATTTTTGCTGAAGTTAAAGCACTCAACAAAGATATTGAAAAGTATGATGAAAAACTTGCCAAAGTTGAAAAAGATATCTTTGACTTTTTATCTCCACTTCCAAATATGCCAGATGATGATTTGCTTCCTGGAGAAAAAGAGAACAATCAAGTTATAAAAGTATTTGGCGAAAAGCCAAAGTTTGACTTTAAACCACTTGACCATGTTGAACTTTGTGAAAAACTTGGGCTTGTAGATTATGAGCGTGCTGCGAAAGTTAGCGGACGTGGCACTTGGTTTTATACAAATCTTGGGGCAAGGCTAGAATGGGCGCTTCTCAATTATTTCATTGACACACATATAAATGACGGCTACAAGTTTATGCTTCCTCCACATATTTTAAATGAGGAAAGTGGTTTCACGGCTGGTCAATTTCCAAAATTCAAACAAGATGTTTTTTGGCTTGAAGGTGTAGAGCCTAAAAAGTTTATTTTGCCTACTGCTGAAACTGCACTTGTAAATTACCATAGGAATGAGATATTAAAAGAAGAAAATCTTCCAGAAAAACTTTTTGCATATACACCTTGCTATAGATGTGAGGCAGGTTCGTATAGGACAGAAGAACGTGGCATGATTAGAGGCTATCAGTTTAATAAGGTTGAAATGTTTGCTTATGCCACTGAAAAAAACAGTAAACAATGTTTTGAAGAACTTGTCGACAAGGCATGTAAACTTGTTGAGGGTTTAGGGCTACATTTTAGACTTTCTAAACTTGCAGCGGGAGATTGCTCTCATAGTATGGCACGTACTTATGATATAGAAGTGTATATTCCAAGTATGGATATCTATAAGGAAGTTTCTTCAGCAAGTAACGCAAATGACTATCAAGCAAGACGCGGAAATATTAGATATAAAGATGCCGAGACGGGCAAAACAAAATATTGTCATACATTAAATGCCTCTGGACTTGCTACATCTAGAGTTTTTCCAGCACTACTTGAACAATGTCAAAATGCTGATGGCAGTGTTACTATTCCACAGGTCCTTAGAAAATATATGGGCGGAATTGAAAAATTATATCCAATAAAATAAGGTGATTATGCAAAAAAAGACAAAGATTATTGCCACACTTGGTCCTAGTAGCGACAGTGTGAGTAAAATGGTAAGTTTAGTTATGTCGGGCGTGAATGTGTTTAGAATAAATTTAAGTCATTCATCCCCCGAGATTATAAAACAATATATAGAAAAAATATCTATTGTGCGAAAAAAAGTTAAACAGCCAGTGGCTATTATGATAGATACTCGCGGGCCAGAGATAAGAGTAAAAAAGTTTAAAAATGGCAAAGTGCAATTAAAACGCGGAAGTTTATTTTCATTTTTTGACGGCGAAACTCTTGGTGATGAAAATGGAGTTGCTATAACTCAAAAAATTTGCATTAAAGATGCAAAAGTTGGTGGACTTATTCTTGCAAATGATGGAAGAATGAAGTTTAAAATTTTAAAAAAAGAACCTAATTGCCTAGTCTGCAAAGTCCTTACAAGTGGAGAACTTAGAAACAATAAAAGTTTATCTTTCAAGGCTCAACACTTTAATTTTGAATATCTAAATGAAGAAGATAAAAAAGATTTAAAGTTGGCACTAGGGCTTGGTATTGAATATATTAGTGCCAGTTTTGTAAATACAAAAGATGATTTGGTTGCATTGAAAAACTATGTTTACCAATATGATAAAGATGTCAAGATAATTGCGAAGATAGAAAACCAAACCGGGCTTAAAAACCTTGATGAAATTGGAGCAAACTGTGATGGTCTTATGGTTGCTCGTGGAGATTTGGGAGTTGAAGCAAGTTTTGAAAAATTGCCAGTTTATCAACGCCAAATAATTTCGGCGGCGCATAAACATAGTATTTTAAGCATTGTTGCAACTGAGATGCTTGAAAGTATGATAACCTCCATACGTCCAACTCGTGCAGAGATTAGCGATGTCGCCAAAGCGGTATTTGATGGAGCAGGGGCAGTTATGCTTTCTGGTGAAAGTGCTATGGGACGCGACCCCGTTGCGTGCGTTAGGGCAATGAGCAAAATTTTAAAAGAAGCGGAAAATGAGTTTGATTATCATAGCAAATTTCTCGCTATGCCAAAAATGCCACAGTCAGCAAGCGAACTTGTTATTCAGTCAGCCGTCAGTGCAAGTTTCTTTTTGAAAGTTAAAGCAATTGTGACATACACATCAAAAGGTAAAAGTGCATTAAGACTTTCTACTCGCTTTGCAAAAGTCCCAGTGATAGCAATAACCGATAATGAAAAGACATATAATGCACTTGCACTTTATTGTGGTTGTGTTCCATATTTAAAACATGATGAGCGTGATTTGTTTGAAAGCGTTCAAAAAGTTTGTGAAAAATATAGGCTTGCAAAAAGTGGTGACCTAGTGATCATCACAACAGGCAGTACTGATAAAATCGCAAATATGATGAAACTTGAAACAATAAAATAATTGAAATAAAAAAAATTTTGTGCTAAATTTATATTAGCACATTTTGGAAGGATGTCAGAGTGGTCGAATGTGCTGGTCTCGAAAACCGGTATACCCGAAAGGGTATCATGGGTTCAAATCCCATTCCTTCCGCCAACTCTAAGAGTGCTACAAGCCTTAATTTCTCCTTTTGTGTTAAACTTTGGTTTGTAGCCTAACAAAATTTAAAAACACAAAAGGAGAAAAAATGTTAAAATCAGTAAACATAAATAGTTTAGCACATACGACTTGGAATTGCAAATACCACATAGTGTTTGCACCAAAGTATAGGAGAAAGGTATTCTTTGGACAAAAGCGATTGGAGATAGGAGCAATTCTAAGGAGTTTGTGCGAATATAAAAAAAATTAATATAATAGAGGCTGAGATTTGTCCAGATCATGTACACATGCTGGTAGAGATACCACCCAAAATGAGCGTGTCGGGGTTTATGGGGTATTTAAAGGGTAAAAGTACAGTATTAATATATCAAAGATTTACGAATTTATTTTTAAAATATAGACATCGCGAATTTTGGTGTACGGGGTACTATGTGGATACTATAGGGAAGAACGCAAAGAAGATAAAAGAGTATATCGCGAACCAATTAAAAGAAGATAGGGGGATAGAGCAAATGACGATGGCAGAAATAATAGACCCATTCAAAAGAAGATAGTGGTTCGTGAAACGCAAAGTAGCCTACGCGCTTTACGCGTTGCTAGAACAAGGGGTTTTACCCCAATTTGAAAAACCACGGGTTTTACCCGTGGGATTTTTATTTTAAATTCCTTGTACTTTTTGTCTTGGTTGTGTTGTTCTTCTAGATATAGTGCGCGTATTGTTTTGTTCATCAGTTTTAGGTGCTTCGTTTTCTGGGGTGACAGGTGATACTTCTTTGTCTGGAGTGTTTGGTTCAACTTGAGGATTTTCGTTTTGATTTTGATTTTGGTTTGGGGTAGAGTTGTCAGTTGAAGGAAGTTGCTCAGGTTGGTTATTATTTGGTGTGTTTTCTATACCATTTATCTGAAATTTTGCTTTTACACACGCTTCAACTCTTATTTCTCCGTTTTGTTCATGACTGTAAAGGCTTACTTCAAACATATCTTTTAAGGTTATATTGCCATAAAGTGCTTTTGCTTTTTGTTCGGCATCATCTTTTGCTTTTGTAAGTGCTTGATTGTAAGCATCTTGTTTGTTACTGAGTTCTAGGCATGCACCATGGAAACTTGTTGCTCCATTTTGTGCAACTGCTGAGATTATTTCATCTCTATTTTCTGGATTTGTTGAAGTTATAACAAAGTTGCAATTAAATTGATATTGCAAAGTGCCGGCATGTGAAATTGGATAACTTGAAAAATATCCAATATTTACTTTTGCATCTGTATCGATGTTTTTAATTGCATTTTTTATTGTGTCAAGTTGAGTATTTAAATCTGTGTTACCATTTTCAAGAGTATCTGAAACTTTTGTAAGCCCGAAATTTAGTTCAACGGTATCTGCTTCTGTAAATATTTCGCCATATCCCATTGTCATAACATATTGGGCATTTTCATCATCAGCAAAAGTTGGCTGGTTTTGGTCTTGAACTACTGTTCCAAGTGTTAAACATAGCACTAATACCAAAAGCATTGAAATAAATGTTTTTTTCATAATTTTCTCCTTTTACGTCTTTAATTTGTGAAAATAACAAGAAATTATCATAAAAAAAATGTCATATTTGGGGTATTAAATAGTTTTTTTGTATTCTTTTCTAATCATCAGGGAAGGTACAGTTGATATGACAATGTCATGCTTGAATCATAGTAAAAGTTGATTAAATTTTTATTTATTTAACATAATATTTTTATGAAATTAAAAGAGTATAAAGACAAAAGAGATTTTTCAAAGACAAAAGAGCCTAAAAGTAGTGGAAAGGCGCACAAAAATCCAATTTTTGTTGTTCAACACCATTTTGCAAGGAGGGAGCATTATGATTTTCGCCTTGAATATAACGGCGTTTTATTATCGTGGGCAGTGCCAAAAGGTGTTCCAACAACCACAAAAGATAAAAGACTAGCCGTAAAAGTTGAAGACCATCCAATAAGTTACGCAAATTTTAGTGGAACAATTCCAAAAGGTGAATATGGTGCAGGAGTCGTTGAAATATTTGATAGTGGTACATATATAGCGAACCAAAGTTTTAAAAGTGGGCTTAAAGAAGGTGCGTTAAAGTTTTCTTTAAATGGTAAAAAACTTAAGGGGAACTATGCTTTAATTCGCACACAAATGGACAAAAAGCAAGATAATTGGCTTTTAATAAAAGAAAAAACATCTAAAAATCCGTTTAGTAAAATAAGTGTTGAACTTGCCACCCTTTTAGAGCAAGTTCCAGAAAATGATAATGACTATGCCTATGAAGTAAAATTTGATGGGTATAGAATTGTTGCATATATTGAAGGCGGAGAAGTTAGACTTGAAAGTCGTAATCACATAGATTTTACTCAAAAGTTTGATAGTATTACACAATCATTAAAAACATTTTTTGGGAATAGAAGTCTGGTGTTTGATGGTGAAATTATAGTTTGTGATGAAAATGGTAGGTCAGATTTTAATTTGTTACATAAGTATCTTAGGGGTGAAAATTTTGTGCCTATTTATGCTATTTTTGATATATTGGCAAAAGACGGTGACGATTTAAGAGAACAAACTTACCTTTGTAGGAAAAAGATATTGAATCAGGAGTTAAAAAATTGTCCTGATAATTTGCTTTATGTAACACACGTTATTGGTGGTGGTGAAAAGTGTTTTGAATTTGCCAAGAAAAATAATCTTGAGGGAATTATTGGTAAACTAAAAAATTCAAAGTATATTGGAGAGCGAAGCTACGATTGGATAAAAATTAAGTGTACAAAACTTGAAGAGTTTGTTATTGGTGGCTATACTCTGTCTAAAGACAAAAGCGAGTTAAATGCTCTTCTTCTTGGAAAATTTGTCAATGGAAAGTTTGAATATGTTGGTAAAGTCGGTACAGGATTTGATACTAACGATAAAAATCAAATTAGGCAAAAATTAGATAAATTTAAAAGAAAAACATCACCTTTTAAAAAAAAATTTGCGCAAAATGAGCATACAGTGTTTGTTTCGCCTAATATTGTTGTGCAAATTCAATTTAGTGAATATACCGAGGATGGTAGTTTACGGCATCCTTCATTTAAAGGAATTAGAGAAGACAAGACTAGCACTGAATTAAAAAATCAACCAAGTAACGATGATGATTTTAAAGTGAAAAATGGAGATAAGATTTATTTTCCAAAAGATAAAATTACAAAACAAGATTTGGTAGATTATTACAATAAAGTTGCAAATAATATGCTTTTATATATTGAAAATAGATTTTTAAGTGTAATTCGTTGTCCGGATGGAATAAAAGGGCAGGTGTTTTTTCAAAAGCATTTAGATGGAAAACTTGAAGGAATTAAAACAAAAAATGATTATTTTTATATTATTTCAAAACTAGGACTATTTTCTTTAATTTCTCTTGGCGTTGTAGAATTTCATCCTTGGTGCTGTGTTTATGATAATTTAAGTCGCCCAGATGTTATAGTTTTTGACCTTGACCCTGGTGATGATGTAAATTTAGATAAAGTAAGGCTTTGTGCAAAAAGGTTAGAAAAAATATTAAAAGAGTTGACCCTTGAGTGTTTTATTAAAACTAGTGGTGGCAAGGGGTATCATATTGTTGTGCCATTATCACAAAGCGTAACTTGGTCTAAGTTTGAAAAGTTTTGTAAAGATGTCGCATTGCTTATGGAAAGCAAGTGGCCAGATGAGTACACGACAAATATTAGAAAAAATGAGCGACAAGGTAAAATTTTTATAGATTATTTGAGAAATAAAAAAGGGCAAACAAGTGTTGCCCCATATTCTGTACGTGCACGCGATGGTGCGACTGTTTCGGTTCCAATATCTTGGTCTGAACTTGATACTATTGCACCGCAAGATATTACTATTAAGAATATTGATAAAAGACTTAAGAAAAATCCATGGAAAAATTATTTTGAAGTAAAACAAAATCAAAAAATTAAATAAAATCGAAAATTTATTTATGCAGCATAAGTATCTTCAATTGAAGTTCTACCTTCAAGATTTTCTAAGAAAATTGCTTTATCTGTACTAGAATTGCCTATTGCTATGCTAGCTTCATTTGCGACTTCTCCAGTTGTTATACCATCTGTAAGAGATGGGGCATTTTCAGGGCAGGTGTAGTTTAGTATGAAATTGATTGCAGGACTAAATTTGCAATTTATTGTTCCGCTTTGTGAAGATATATAATTTTTTAAAAGAAGATTTGCAAAATTTACATTTATTGTACCATTATTAGATTTTAAATTTACAATTCCTTGATCTTCGGCGTAAGACCCAGTATTTAGGTCGGATACTGTATCGATAGTAACATCAATCCTTCCTGACTCAGTTGACACCCACAAAAATGACGTTGCTTTATTAATTGTTACATTTCCTGAAGTTGTTGTAATATCTCCACGACCATTAAGGGTTTCTATTGTTATGTCTGAAGATTCTGCTTGTGGCAAAAGGACATCCCCATTTATTGTGCCAACAGTAATATTGGCAATTACAACATCTTCATCACAATTAAAGTCACCGTTTATGTTATCAACTACAAGTACACCTCGTCTTGCTCTATAGTTGAAATTTGATTCAACTGTTATATTGCCAAGATTTATAGAGGAACTTTGTGTGAATAATGTAAATTCATTAGCATTTATGTTGCCAGTTTCAATTTTGGTAGATTCTGAATTTATGGTTAGATTTCCTGTTGTTATTGCTCTTCTAAAACGAATATTGCCAGATGGGACATTTAGTGTAATATTATCTGAAATAACAGTATGAATTCCAAAAGTTACATTTGAAGAATATTCTACATTAACAGTTAGATTGTCTAAAGTATAAACATCAAGTTCGTGATGCCCAATTGTGATATCTCCACTTTCAGTAGTTATATTAATGTCAAGATTTGTATTAGTTACATCTTCTGGAAAACTTAGCACTAAATCAATGTTGTTATTAAAAGCAAGGAACATATTTGGGGCATTTAGGCTAACGGTTAGTGTATTGTCTGATGCCGTATATCTACTTGTATAAGTATATGTGTCTTTATTTTCACTTGTCATAAGACCAGTAAGTCTTGGTTCAATAATGAATTGTACAGCACCATCTTGGCGTGTTTCAAGGCTGACATTAGCGTAGTTTGTGGTGATGTTTATTGTATCAATTTGTCCACTTGTGAAAAGCGAATCTATGCTTTGCTGATTACCACTATCGTTAAGCGCTGTTTCAATACGCTGGGCAGAAGTATTGATATAATAACTAATCCCAAATATTTCAGTGCCTGGTGAAAAAATAAGTATAGCACCAAGAACACAAAGCACTCCAAGTACAACAGCAATAAGTAAAAAGATGTAGAAAAGTATTCCTCTAGAAACGGTATTTTTCATATCGTACTCCTTTGGTTAAAGTATACCACTAAGTATATAAATTTGCAATAGTTTACATTTTTTTTTGTAAAAAGGAAAAAATAGTTGCAAAACTATTCTAAATACTGTATAATGACAAAAGTCAGTGGAAAGTTGGCTGAGCGGTCGAAAGCGGCGGTCTTGAAAACCGTTTTACCGAAAGGTAACTGGGGTTCGAATCCCTAACTTTCCGCCAATTGCGAGCAATCCGAACCCTTTGGGGAAGATTGCTCCTTTTTGTATAAATAAAACCCCAGATAGTCTGGGGGTTCGTTTTAGGTTTACCGATGAACAAAATTTCTCCTTTTGTGTTAAACTTTGGTTTGTAGCCTAACAAAATAAAAAAACACAAAAGGAGAAAAAATGTTAAAATCAGTAAACATAAATAGTTTAGCACATACGACTTGGAATTGCAAATACCACATAGTGTTTGCACCAAAGCATAGGAGAAAGGTATTCTTTGGACAAAAGCGATTGGAGATAGGAGCAATTCTAAGGAGTTTGTGCGAATGGAAAGAAGTTGAAATAATAGAAGCCGAAGTATGTCCAGATCATGTGCATATGTTAGTTTCAATACCACCAAAATTGAGCGTGAGTGGGTTCATGGGATATATGAAAGGAAAGAGTAGTATACTCATATACCAAAAGTATGCAAACATGAAATTCAAATACAGGAATAGAGAATTCTGGTGTCGTGGGTATTACGTAGATACTGTAGGAAAGAACAAGAAGGCGATAGCCGAATATATTGCGAATCAGTTAGGGTTTTACCCGTTATATGAAAAACCACCAGCTAAGGTTAAAACTTTTTGAAACTAGCAAAAAAACATAATGATGCTACAAAATTGAAGAGTCGTTTTTTTATAATAGATATAGTTTTTATATCATGATAATTTTTTTTGCTAAAAATATTGATTTTTCTTTTATCAATGTTATACTAAAGCCAATAAGGAGGTTTCTGTATGACAAAAAAAATAAACATGGGTAATAACAAATCTAAAAGCCAAAAATTTAAAGTATTGACAAGTGTTTTTTCTCTTGGTCTTGCTTTAGGACTTGGAGTAACATTAACAGCATGTACAAATAATCCACCAAAGACTCCAACTATTTTAGTAGAAAATGTATCAGCACTTGTTGATGATTATTATCAAGACACAAAAAGTTTCTTGGACAATGAGGTTTTGGAAGATGTTGTTAAATTTTCAACAACAACTTATGATGAAACAAAATTGATTGATGCCACTTATGATTTAGGAAATGGAGAGCAAGAATCACTTGGTTTTGTCAAAGTCATATTTACATATAAAAACGGAGAAGACCGTTTATACAACATAAACGAAATGACATTCGAAACTGGTATTGATTTAAGTAAAATTGCAGATTATGATGCAAACAAAACAGAACTTGCACAAATTGCAGATGCTTCAACAATTTCAACACGATATACAACAATTTATGACGCAGTTGAAAGTGTACAAAATGACGCCCTTGCAGAAGCGATATTTAAAAATGTAATCAAATCTAATGAAAATATTGTTCACCTTACATTAAAAAATAATGGCGAAAGAATGTTTGAATTAGGTGACAATGGAAAACAAACTATTTGCAATAGATATACACTTATAGCTCAAACAGAAACATCAGTGAAATCATATGATATTGCAGTAAGAAAACAAGATTCTATGCAACAAATGATTGATGGTTTAACAAATTCTAATAACTTTAAATTGCTTGAAACAACAGACATTGAAAATCTTGAAACAACTATAGAATATAAAAAATATAAAAAAGAAGATATTAAAGTACCACCAGTTATTGAAAAAATTGATAACATTGGAGAACTTTTACAAGATTACTCAGCAGAAACATATACATTTTTAGATAAACTAACAGAAAATGTTGCTACTGCCGTTGTTGGTGAATATAACCAAAATAATCTCAAAGCATTAAAATACGATATTGGTGAAGATTCAAAAACAACTCTTGACAATGTAAAAGTTGAATTGGTGTATTCAGATTCATTAGTAGAAGGAAAAGAAACATATTATAGAGCAACTATTACTTTCGCATCACCTATTGATTTAAATGCTATTGCTGATGGAACAGCAACTGCAACCGTTGCTAATGCTTCTGATAAATATACTTTTGATTATAATGCAAAAGAAATGTATTTTAGACAAGGTCTTGTTGATGCACTTGTTGCAAAAACAGGTTATACATTAACAGACAATTCTCATGTAATGGTTCAATTCGGAGAAGATGTTAATGGAACAACTACTTACAATATGGTTATAAGTTCAGATGCAGGATATAATGAATATGAATTTGAAGTTCCAACAGGTGTAAACGAAGCAGAAACAATTAAAAATATTGAAAGTTATGATGTTATTACTTTACAAACTAGCAGTTCTACAGTAAATGGTTATATACAGACTTCATATACAAAGCAAGAATACACAATTGACGACATTGACGAGGCTTTAACCTTCTATTCAGAACAAATCAATGCAAATCTTCAACCTGTATATGATTATGTTTATAATAACTTTCTAGGAAGTACCGTAGATGTAAAATCATATAAAATAGATTTAGGTGAAGTTGTTGATGGAAAAATTCAAAATTTAAAATTTGCTTATACTTATAAAGATACAAGAACAAATGCTGATTTTTATATGGTATATAATGTTGAATTACCAACAGCACTAACTGTAAATGATTTATTAAATAAGTCAGCAATAGAAAATTTAACTTTATCAAGACAAGATGTTTCAAGAGAGTATAGTTTTGACTATGATGCTACACTTCAAGGTGATAAAGATGAATTTATTAAAGCTGTTGGAAAGAAACTTGCAGAAGCAGACTTTGATGTAGAAAACTCAACTTTACTTTATACTGAAACGCCTGGAATGACAATTAGAGGATTCCAAATTGTATTGATAAGTGAGCATGGTGTAAGGGAATTTAACATTGCCATTCCTAAAGGTGTTAGTGATGATGAACTTGTCAATGCCGTTGAAGATTTAATTGAAGGGACATCTAAATCAGTTAATTTCACAGATAATCAAATCAATGTTGAACTTGTGCCTGAAACAGAATTATAAAATTATGATAAATATAACTTATAATAAAAAATCAAAACTAAAGAAAATTTAAAATCGGCAAAAAAGTAAAGGAACCTTACTAATTAGTAAAGTTCCTTTTTTTAGTTTCAAAAATAATAGAGTAAGCTGGTGGTTTTTTATTGTATTTAGTATGAAAGTTTTTCATATAGACTCTTACCTTTTTGCTTTAAAATAATAAAGCAGGTTGTAAAAATTATTAAATAAACTGCTATCATGATGCCAAACATTAAATAAGGATTGCCAACTAAATTTGTTGTTAACATTGGCACAAACGCAAGTACCATATCTACGACAATAATTATTATAAGACAAAGACTTTGTTTGACTATTTGATTGATATTATCATAATCAAACTTTGGCATATATAAATTTAAAATTAGTCCAAGTGTACTTAAAGACAGAAGTGATAGCGTTGGTATAATAAAAAGCATAAATATTGTGAATATATCTAAATATTCCCAAAATAGAGCAATAGAAATTATGCCAGATATGCCTATAAAGGGAAGCACTAAAATGCAGTTAAATAATATTTTTGAAAAATAAATTTTATTTGGTGCTATTGGTAAACTTTTTAAAGTGTTTATTTGTTTTCCTTCTATGCTTATACTGGCATATGTTGTATTGCTCATTCCAGTAAACATAGCGTTTAGAAATATTAAAATATTCAAAATAGAGGATACTCCTGCAACAGAATCTTCAGTGATTTCAAAAAATGGTTGCAGGGAAAATTTTAATATGATTGGCATTGCAATCATAAGTAGAAGTGAGAAACAGGCGTTTAAAACATAAACTGGTACAGAGAAAAATCTTTTGGCTTCAAGAGTTAAAAATGTTGGTATAGATTTTTTAGGTGTAAAAGTATATACCTTTTTGTATCTAGGCAACTTTCTCTTTATAAGGGCATAATTTATTTTTTTGTATAATAGCGAAAGCATTGTAATAACAATTGCTGTGAGCAAAATATTTAGCAAAATAAATAGAACAATATTTAAAGCATCGCCTTGTACAAAGCCTTTGAAATACCAAACTATGTTTGGTAAATAATATTGCATACTATCAAAAAGTTGTTCGCCTGATGCAACAATTTGTGATGTAAAAGAATTCATATAGAAAAACATCACAAAATACGCAACAAATAGTAACAAAAACAATATAATTGAAATTATATTTGAATGTTTTAATTTACTTGTTAAAAAACTAATAAAAAGTCCCAAAAGTGTACCAATCGCCATAGGTACAAGGGGAAAGAATAAAAACGCTAAAAGTTGAAGCAAAAGTAATGCAAATGAAAATTGAACATATGAAAAATACACAACAATGCTAGGTAGCATTATAAATGAAGCATAAATATAGGCGGACAAAAGCACGCTTGTATATTTTGCAATAACAATTTCACTATTTTTAAGTGGTAAACTTGCAAGAAGGTCAAAATCTTTTGTTTTAAAAAAGTAGTTTTGTGATTCATAGGTGATAAAAAATAGCACCAAAGCAAAACTCATTATACCGCCCATAAACAAAATATACTCAGGAGCATTGAGTGTAACAAAATATTGCATAAAGGTGTCCATTAAATCGTAAAAAACATAAAACATTAGTGCAAGAATGACAAGTGCAAATACAATAAATTTGCGACCTTGACGCTTTTTTCCATATCCAAACATACCTTTAAATATTGAAATGAAGTTTATTTTAATTAAACTTAGGATATTCATCAATTTTTCTCCAATTCCAAAAATACATTTTCAAGACTTTTGTCTTTTGTAATTTCTTCCATTGTTCCCTGTCCAACTATTTTTCCATCTTTAATTATGACAACGCTGTTACATAGTTTTTCTGCTACTTCTAGAACATGGGTTGAATAAAAAATTGCACTACCATTTTGGCATTCTTCTTTCATTATCTCTTTAAATTCGTGGCTTGTAACAGGGTCAAGACCAACAAAAGGTTCGTCAAAAAGATATAGTTTTGGTTTGTGAACGAGCAGGCTTAAAATGGCTAGTTTTTGTTTCATTCCGTGCGAGTATGTATTTATTGGTGCACCCAAATCACCATAAATTTTAAGACGCTCTCCATATTGTTTTATACGTTGTTCTCTAATTTGTTTATCTACTTTAAACACGTCGGCTATAAAGTTTAAGTAGTCAATACCTTTTAGGGCATCATACATGTCTGGATTGTCTGGAAGATAACCTATTACACTTTTTGCTTTAAGTCCTTCGGTTCTAACGTTATATCCATTAACAAAAATTTCGCCTTTATCAAAATCAATAATGCCTGCAATGGCTTTAAGTGTGGTGGTTTTTCCTGCACCATTGTGGCCAATAAATGCAGTGATTTGCCCAGGAAGTACTTCCAAACTTATGTCGTTTACTGCTATTTTTTGTCCATAATTTTTTGTCAAATTGTTAATTTTTAGCATATATTTGCTCCTTATGGTCAGCATTATATCACAATAGTTTATCTCCCGCAACAAGTATGAATATATTTGACAATGTAGTTTAAAATATCTTAAAATTGGCTTAACTGGAGTTGCAATGTTTTTAATATTTTTTGCTAGTTTTGGACTTTATAAATTGGCAGAATATTTTATAGCAAGACAAACCACTAGGGAAGAAAAACGAAAAAGTGTTTAATATTAAAAATTTTATGTTTAACTCTAAATTAATAGACACAAACTAATTAAAATGTTATACTAATGCCAGTATTAGATATCGTCTTGGAGGGTATATGGAACAGGAAAAGCAAACTGTTAAAACTCAAAATGGTGCAAAGGCTATGCCACAAAATAAGCAATCGCAAACCAAGGTGCCGCCAAAGGCTCCGCCTAAACCTATGCCAAAAGTTCCACCAAAGCCAACAAATGTGGCTACTTCTAATGAAATAAATGAGAAAAAAGAAATCATTGACAAGAAACCGGTAACCCCTGAAAAAAAGGTAGAGGAAGTAAAATCTGGGGTAGTTACAGCCGCGACAGAAAAAGACAAACCACTTGACAAAAAACCAGCACAGTCTCAAAAAGATGAAACCAAAAAAGAAAATATAAATAATATACCAACTAATGCACCAAAACGCATAAAAAAACCAAATGAAACTTTTTATAAAACCATAAGAATCATTGGTGATGTGCTGTTTATTCCATTTTTCATAATCGTATTATTTTCAACAATTTTAATGTTTAGTGCCAAGATGAGAAATGAAGTTCCTTCGCTTTTTGGTTATTCCGCGGTTAAAATTTTAACTCCTAGTATGGTAGATGGTGAAGGTGATGAATATCAGCCAGGAGACGTTGTTTTGGTCAGGGCATGTAATCCAGAGGACTTAGAAGTTGGAGATATTATTGCTTTTTATGAACCTATAGTTGAAGTTGATGAAGGTCACCTTGAAACCGCACAAACAACAAGTATGCATGCCAATATTTCAACAACATTTTTAAGTTTCTTTGGTGGTGGCGCAAGCAATGAGTATCAAAGAGATGCTGCACAAAATTATTCAAGAGTTATGTTCCATAGAATAGTTGCCATTTCAACACCATCCAACCCAGCAGATGAATACTATGGTAAGTTGTTCTTCCAAACACAAGGTGATGCAAACAATAGTCCAGATGCGGAATGGGTTATGGAAGATTATATTGTTGGCGTTTATATGAATACAAATAGTTTTGTTGGAAATCTTTTCCAATTCTGTACAACTACAGCAGGTATGATACTTTTGATAATTTTACCATCGCTAATTATAATTGCTTTGCTTGCAATAGACATTTATGGTCAGTCACGGCAACTAAGATATGAAAAGCAATTTGAACAAGATACAGTGAAGATGCAAGAACAAATACTCAAAGAAGTTACAGTTTCATCCAAGAAAAAAGAAGTTAATGATAAAGAAAATAAACAACTAGAAAAGAAGAAAGAGGAAATATTAAAAGATATTTTAAGTGAGGCTGATTCGGTAAGCAAAAAGTCAGAGAAAAAAGAAAACTTGGCAAAACCTACTGACAAAATAGAAACAACAACTATAAATAAAGATGACAAAACTAAACCTAGCGAACAACCAAAACCAAAAGTTGAGCCAGCCAAACCTGATATAAAAAATGCCGAACCTAAAAAGCCAGAAGTAAAAACAGAGCCTAAAAAACCTAACATAAAAAATGAAGGGAAGTAATAAAAAAGGTATATCATAAAGTTTGATATGCCTTTTTTAACAGCTACTAGGTCAAAGGATGTTTAAGTTTTACACAACACAAACGCTGAGATTTGTTGATTTTAACTTTATTTAATAGACAATTATATTGTTTTATCTTGCTTTAATATTTCTTTTAATTGTTTTTCATATTTTTCTTTTGAAATGTAGCCCCTTCGTCTTTGATGTTTTAGCGCATTTATTTGTGATTTTGTTTGTTTTGATAGTTTAACTTTTGTTTTTTTAATTTTTTTAGGTTTTATATAAACAATTTCTTCTTTCCCGTCATCTTTTTTGAAGGCGGTGATTACTAAAAGTATTCCCGTTATTAGGTCTAAAAATATTGAAACTATTGAAAAAATTCTAAAAAATATCTTTTTTTCATGAAATTTTTCGCGTGTTTGTTTGTATTTTCGTGGTATATAATTGATAAAAAAACAAAAGTAAATTAAATAAATACAAAAATAAACTATGCTTATTATATCTACAGGTAATGATATACCATACATATTTTGAAAAAGAGTTGATAATTGGACATAAAATATAAGATATAAAATTAGCGAAGGTATATAAACACAGGCAATAATTATTTGCCAAATTAAAAGTGCTTTTAAAATTGTCTTTTTGCTACCATAATTCATATATGTAAATTTATCACACCCAAAATATATTGTCAAAATATTGTACACATTTTATACTTTGTGTTAAAATTACACTTAGGAGATATTATGAATAGAGTAGTAGTTATTACAGGTACATCAAGCGGAATTGGCAAGGCATTAAAGGAGAGATATATTAAAGATAATGATACTGTTGTCGAAATAAATAAGGAAGGTGAGTTTGACAATCAAACCAAATTTTATGCCGACCTAAGTGATGAAAATCTAATAAAAATAGCATTTGAAAATATTTCAAAAATATATACAAATATCGATGTTTTAATAAATTGTGCGGGTTATGCTGTTTTTGGTGCAACTGAACTTATTGGCACAAATAAAGTTCGCAATATGTTTGAGGTGGACTATTTCGCGGTGGTTAACTGCGTCAAGTTTGCACTACCACTTATGAAAAAAGGTTCAAAAATTTATAACATAAGTTCGGCTTGTGCGCTATTTTCTGTTCCATTTCGCGGACATTATAGTGCGGTTAAAGCAGGTGTGATGATGCTTTCTTATGCACTTAGAATGGAACTAAAAGATAGTGGTATTGATGTTGTTTGTATTTGTCCAGGTGATATAAAAACAAATTTTTCAAAAAATAGAGATAAAACTCTTGAAACTAACGAAAGGTATAAAGACAGAATAGAAAATAGTAGTAAACAAATTGAAAAGCGTGAAAAAGGTCGTATGGATGTTAACGTCGCCGTGAATAAGATGTACAAAATTTTTAACAAGAAAAAACATAGACCAATGTATATTATTGGGGCATCTATGCGGACATTGTATTTTGTTTCAAGGTTTGTTCCGCTAAGTTTAATTCTATATTTTACAAACAAAAATTTATAATAAAAAATGTTGACAAAGTCAACAAAATATTGTATCATACTTTTATGAAAAAAGTTGTTATAATTACTGGTGCTTCCAGTGGCATAGGGCTTGCTACCGCAAGTTTTCTTTCCAGCAAAGGATATAAAGTATATGGTATATCAAGGCGTGAATTTATCACGCCTGATTTTGTACATATTGCGTGTGATGTTACAGACTATGTCAAGATGTCACAAATATTTAGCGAAATTTATAATCATGAGGGGCATATAGATGTTTTAGTAAACAATGCTGGCATTGGCATAAGCGGAGCAGTGGAATATTTAAAAGATGAAGAAGTTGAAAAGATTTTTTCTGTTAATACAAAGTCGGTTATTATGCTTTGTAGTTTAATCATTCCATATCTTAGAAAAAGTAAAGGTAAAATTATAAATATTTCATCGGTTGCTGCACCTATTGCAATACCTTTTCAATCATGCTACAGTGCAACTAAGGCATCAATAGAGGCATTTTCTTTGGCACTTTCAAATGAGGTAAAAAAGCAAAAGATAAAGGTTTGCTGTGTTCGTCCCGGCGATACAAAAACTGGTTTCACACAAAATAGACTTAAAACTGATGTTGAAAATGATGTCTATGGTGACAAAATTAAAAAAAGTGTACAAAAGATGGAAAAAGATGAACAAAATGGCAAGTCGCCATTAACTGTCGCAAAAGTGGTGTATAAAGTTGTAAAACGCAAAAATCCACCACCAGCAGTGACGGTAGGCGTGGGCTATAAGTTCCTTTGCCTTTTAGCAAAGATTTTGCCAACACGTTTTGTCAACTTTATTGTTGGAAAATTATATTAAAGGAGTATTTTATGGATTTATTTAAAAAAACCGAAGGAAAACAAAATTTTGATTTAGCACAGGAGATGAACATTTATCCTTATTTTCACACATTGTCCTCAGGGCAAGATACTGAAGTTATTATGGAAGGTAAGAGTACTATTATGCTTGGCTCAAATAACTATCTTGGACTTACAAGTAACAAACGAGTAATTGATGCTGGCGTTGAGGCTTTAAAAAAATATGGTACAGGTTGTAGCGGTTCAAGATTTTTAAATGGGACACTGGATATACATGTTGCACTTGAAAAAGAATTGGCAGAATTTCTACATAAAGAAAGTGCAATGACATTTTCAACAGGTTTTCAAAGTAATCTTGGTATAATTAGTGCAATTTGCGGAAGGAATGATGTTGTACTTTGCGATAAAGAAAACCATGCCAGCATTTATGATGCAATAAAATTAAGTTACGCAAGGATGCTTAGGTATAATCATAGTGATATGATTGACCTTGAAGAAAAACTTAAAACAATTCCAAAAGAGAATGGAATACTAATTGTTACAGATGGTGTATTTTCTATGAGTGGTGAAATTTGCAAACTGCCAGAAATTGTTGCACTTGCAAAAAAATATGGAGCAAGAGTAATGGTGGATGACGCACATGGACTAGGTGTACTTGGAGAACACGGCAGGGGAACTGCTGAGCATTTTGGTCTTGAAGATGATGTAGATATAATAATGGGGACTTTCTCAAAGTCACTTGCATCACTTGGTGGTTATATGGCATCTACAAAACGCGTGGTAGATTATGTAAAACATAATTCTAGACCTTACATATTTTCGGCTAGCATAACGCCATGTAGTGTTGCAACGGCTCGTGAGGCACTGAAAATGTTAAGAGAAAATCCAGGTATGGTTAAGGCACTTCAAGATATTTCAAAATATATGCGTGATGGACTTAAAAAACTTGGGGTAAAGATTATTGACAGTCAAACGCCGATTATTCCTATTTATGTTTATGAAGACCAAAAGGCTTTTATGGCATGCAAACTCTTGTTGGAACGTGGTGTTTATGTTAATCCTGTTGTTTCTCCGGCAACTCCAGTTGGACAAGCACTGCTTAGAACATCTTACACCGCCACACATACACGTGAGCAAATGGATAGGGCTATGAAAGAAATAAAAGAAGTGCTAGATATTTTGGGATGCTAGAAAACTAGTTTTGAGCAGTTAAATATTAGTTTGCCTAAGTAATGAATATATGTTTTTTAGTTGCCAAAATTGTACAAAATGCGGTATACTTTTGTGAAATCAATTAAAGGAGAATAATGATGAACAAATATAAAGGTACAAGAACAGAACAAAATTTAAAAGACGCTTTTGCTGGTGAAAGCCAAGCACGTAACAAATATACATATTTTGCGTCAGTAGCAAAAAAAGAAGGGTATGAGCAAATTGCTGAAATATTCCTTAAAACTGCAGACAATGAAAAAGAACACGCAAAAATGTGGTTTAAAGAACTCGGTGAGTTAGGTGACACACTTGCAAACCTTGATGCTGCGGCAAATGGTGAAAACTATGAATGGACAGATATGTATGACAATTTTGCAAAAGTTGCAGATGAAGAAGGTTTTCATGACCTTGCAGAAAAATTCCGTGGCGTTGCAGCAATAGAAAAGCGCCATGAAGAAAGATATCGTGCACTTCTTAGAAACATTGAAACAAAACAAGTTTTTGAGCGTAGCGAAGTTAAAGTTTGGGAATGTAGAAATTGTGGACACATTGTTGTTGGCACAAAAGCACCAGAAATTTGTCCAGTTTGTGCGCATCCAAAAGCATATTTTGAACTTAGTGTAAACAATTATTAAAATTTCATTGAAAAAATAACCTTTTAAAATAAAGGTTGTTTTTTTATAGGTTATTATATCTGCTATGCTTCTAGGTCAAGCAAATAATCTGTTGACACATTAAAAAGTTTTGCCAGTTTTACAAGAGCTATAATATCTGGCATACTTTTGCCTAGTTCCCAAAGTGATATTGTGTCTTGTGTGGTTTGCATTATTTGTGCAAGTTCGGACTGTGTTAAATTTTGTTCTTTTCTTAGTTCTCTAATAAGAGTACCGATGTTTAATTTTATTTCATCAGTCAAATTTTTTTCTTTATTGGTATTATTCATGCCATTATCATACGATTTTTTTGCGTACTTTTGTACAAATACGAAACATTTTCGTACGAAATTTACAAAATTCGACAAACAAAGTCATATTATTCCAAAATATTTTTAAATTGTGACAATCTTGTGTCACCATTTTTGATGTAAGAAATAGAACATATGTTCTAAAATTATAAGTGGCGATACAATTTTGACAACAATTTAGTGTAGTTTTTTGTATGAAATTGTAGAATTTTGTAAAAAATGTCACATAGAATTGACTTTGCCCCGAATGTCAATTAATAATGTTTAGGACATTTGAAAAGGAGTAAATAATGAACAATATTTGGAGTAAAACCATTTTACAAGTCTATAAATATTTGCCAAGGATTGCACGAACTTATGATAAGTTAATCATTTCCAAGGCAGTCAATTCACAATTTACGAACAATTCTAATATAAATCTTTTTAGTACTGAAACGGTTACCGATGCGATAATAAATTTATCACAAAGGAAAATTACACTTATAAATTTAAAGTTACTTACTGAAAGGGCTTTAAAGAGCATAAAGCCTTCGCTTGCAAGAGTATTGATTTTAAAATTTATTGATGGAAAACGTTGTATAGATTTGGCAGATAGGCTGGGTGTTTGTTTACGAACAGTTTTTAGAAAAATAAATTCAGCACTAGATAGTTTTTCGCTGGCATTAAAAAGGATGGGCTATACCGAAGAAAAAATAGAAAAAATGCTAATTAGTGAAAAATGGATTACACAGGTACATAAACATTTTGAAAAATCTGATTTAAGCCTTATTGAAAATGACGATATAAAGGTGACAATAAAAACTTCTGTTATGATGGACCTTAAGGCGAGTTCATTTTAATTGAAATAATCACTATCTAGTTCATAATAATCACTATGTTTAAGTTTTGAAATTTTCTTTTTTCTTTTGTTTTTCTTTTTTGAACTTTTTACAACATTTTGAGTTGCGATGGATGTAGGTTTAAATAAAAAGTAAATAATAAAAATGCATGGGAGGCAGACGAGTACTATAATTATTATTTGCCACGGATTTGATATTGAAAGATAGTTTTCGCCACTTGTTTGTTCTCCAGTTGTGGTAGAAAAATCTGGTGTTACATATTCAAACTCTTCAGTGTTTTGAACAATATTTGTTAAAAGGTCACAAAGGGGAGAGTAGATATATCCATACATTTCTTGGTTTTGTGATACATACTTGCAATAATACCAAATATTACCTTTGTATGAAATGGCTTCTTCACCTTCGCAAGTACCATAATACATAAGATTTGTTTCCAAAAATGGTATACTAGTTATAAGGTTTGTAGTTCCAAGTGTTTCATATGGGGAACTTCTAAGATTTGCACCACTTGGAGTGAATACTCTGAAGGTGGCATTTGTAACATATGGATTAACAGGTGTTCCTTGAATACACGAAACTTCGCTTTTTAAAACAAAACCATAGATGTCGTTGTACTGTGCACGATAAAATAAATCATTTTCATCGCCAAGCAGTAGTACAAAGTATGTAGCGGGGATTTCAAATATTCTATTGGTTTTATCTGATGTAATCTCTGGCGTGGAATATAGATATATTCCTGATGCAAGTGCTCTACCATAATACACATTATCGGCAAAAGTTGTAGCACCAGGAGTGATGTTACAAAACATAAACAATAGTGTTAAACAAAAAAAGGTGAGTTTTTTCATCTTTTTTATTATACCTTGCTTTTTATGTACAAGGCTGAACGAATTTAGCAAAAAATGTCTTTTTTAAGGAGAGAAAAATTGACAAATAAAGATATTCTTTTTGAGATACGAAAAATAGATGAAGAATTAAAAAAGCGTATGCCTAATGAAAAACTAAAAAACTATAATAGTGGAGAAGTTGTACACAAAAAACAGTTAGAATTTCATAAATGTCAAAAGCGCAATAGGTGGGTGTTTGGGGGAAATCGTAGTGGTAAAACTGAGTGTGGTGCAGTGGAAATTGTTTGGCTGGCACGCGGTATACATCCTTTTAGAGAAAATAAGCAAAATATTGATGCTTGGGTTGTTTCTTTGTCAACGCAGGTACAACGTGATGTAGCGCAGTCAAAAGTACTTTCTTATCTAAATACAGCATGGATAGAAGACATCTGTATGCTAAGTGGCAGAAAAGATAACCCACTTGGTGGAGTTATTGACTATATCTTAATAAAAAATGTATTTGGTGGTGTGAGTAAAATTGGCTTTAAAAGTTGTGATCAAGGTAGAGAGAAATTTCAAGGCACAAGTCTTGATTATGTTTGGTTTGATGAAGAGCCTCCATATGATATATATCAAGAGTGCAGGATGAGAGTTATGGACAAAAAAGGAGAAATTTTTGGAACTATGACCCCGCTAAAAGGACTTTCTTGGGTGTATGATGAAATATATCTTAACAAAAACAATGATGACAATATTTGGTATGAGCAAATGGAGTGGCTGGACAATCCATATTTAAATAAAGAAGAGATAGATAGCCTTACTTCATCACTTTCTGCGGACGAACTTGATGCAAGGCGCTATGGAAAGTTTACGGCAAGCGGTGGAATGGTTTATCCGGAATTTGATGAAAATGTAAATGTTATAGAGCCGTTTACTGTGCCATTTGAATGGTATGACAATATTTCAATTGACCCGGGACTAAACAATCCATTATCTGCACATTGGTATGCGGTAGATTATGACAACAATATCTATGTAATAGCAGAACATTTTGAGGCAAAAAAGGGCATTGAATATCATGCCGATATTATAAAAAAAATTTGTGACAAATTACACTGGCCTAAAAAAAATGGGAAAATATATGCACTTATTGACAGTGCAGCAAATCAACGGACACTAGCAAGTCAAAAAAGTGTAACCGAACTATTTTACGATTATGATATTTTAGTCAACCCAAATGTCAATAAAGATTTATTTAGTGGCATACAAAGAGTTAAAACTTATTTAAAAAATGCAAAAGGCGAAAGTAAACTTTTTATATTTAAAACTTGTACAAATTTAATACGAGAAATTAAATCATATTTTTGGGGAGATAGCGATGCACCTATAAAAAAAGATGACCATAGTCTTGATGAACTTAGATACTACATAATGTCACGACCAGAAAATGTAAAGCCTAAACCGCAAAAATCAGAAATTCAAAAAGATAAAGAAAGACTATATAAGAAAATTAAATACTATGGTAAAATGTATTAAAATACTTTGTAAAAATATTTTTTATGTGATATATTTAAATTGAATTATACATAATAAATTAAGGCAAAATATTATAATTTGGAGAAATATTTTGAAAAAGTTTTGTAAATTTTTTTGTTTGATTTTTGTCTTTGCACTTTGTCTTACGC
Source organism: uncultured Clostridia bacterium (assembly GCA_944376845.1). Lineage (GTDB taxonomy): Bacteria > Bacillota > Clostridia > Christensenellales > UBA1242 > UBA5893. Next base: position 40,852 of record CALWDZ010000003.1, read on the forward strand.
CAAGTGCTTTAAAAGTTGCAAATGCTGATGATGATTTTATAAACATCAGTGATGTGTATGCCCTGACTCAAATTGCTCAAAACCCAAATGCAAATTATCGTTTGGCAGATGATATAAATTTAAATGGGCAGGAATTTACCGCAATTCAAAATTTTACTGGGACTTTTGATGGTAACGGACATACAATAAGCAATTTCGTAGTATCAGCACAGGGCGGAAATGTAGGTTTTTTTGCTAACACAAGTGGAGCAAGTATTCAAGATGTTCAATTCCAAAATGTAACAATTCAAGTTGAATCCACCACTGATGAATTTGTAAGTAAAATCGGTGTAGTAGCAGGTCTTGCACAAAATACATACTTTACAAATGTTTCAGTTGTGTCAAGTACCATAAATGTATCTACTCCTAGTATTCAATACATTGGAAGTTTAGTGGGACATGCTCAAAATGGTAGCAGATTACAAAATATTTCTGTACAATGTAGTGTAAATGGTACAACCTCAACAGATAAAACCAAGTACATAGGTGGTACTGTTGGATGTTTCGACAATAGTCAGGCTTTTAATATTATAACAAATGCTTCTTTTGCTTCAAACGCTTCACAAAATACATATCAAGGCGGTGCGTTTGGTAATATTTTGGGAAATAAAAGTGAAATTAAAAATATAGTTATAAATGGCAATGGTGAGTTAACCAATGTCTATGGCATCGCTGGTCTAATATCATATCCAAATGATGTTCCATCAAATGGTGCGATTAACTTTGTATATACCACAATTGAAGGCGATTATTTTTCAAATACATCTGTACTAAATGATGCTTATACTCAAGGGAGTATTTCATTCAATATTTCAGATATTACTGCACAAATAGTTACTGCACGCAATCTTATGATTAGGTCGTTTTATACAACAACTACTTTTGACGGAAGATATGCGTGGGATTTTGATGATATTTGGCAAATAGAGGAAACAATTACTTTGCCATATTTACAACATTTCTCATCTTTTACATATGAAGTAGATGAAGATAGGTCATTTTCTTCTATGGCTCAAGCCCCAAGTACTGATGCGATAACAATTTTACCTTCTACAAATACATTTACCTATGGTTCAAGCATAGTGATTTCAGGATACATCAATACATCAGAGCAGATGAATATGTTTTTTGAAATTTCTGGGCTTAGAAAAGATAACGATATAATTTTCTCAAACCATAGTATTGTTGATATTATCCAAAATGAAGATGCACAAATTCAAGAGATTGATGAGAACACTACAACTTACACCTTAAACAATAATACCGTAACTCAAACTCAAGGCATTGTTAATAACAATGCAGGAACATGGTATAGGCTTAATAATTCAAATATAAGGTGGGGTGTATATGAGGCAAATGGGAGCAGTGTAAATGTTTATGAAATAAATAATTGCACCGCACAAAATTCTGCGACATATTCTTTTGTTGTTGATGTTATTGAATATGACTTACTCATTCAAACAGAAGATGTTGTACAGGGTCTTGTTGCTCGTGGAACGCTTCAAAATTTACAGCAAGAATATGTACAAGATACAATTTCTTATGGCGAAACACTAAGATACGTGGCATCACCAAATAATGATTTTGGCTTTTTTGGTTGGACTACTTCTTTGGAAGATGACTCTCAAATTTTTAGTTCAAATCTTACTTTGACTATTGCCTTTAATGAAAGTTTATTTGTAGAAGGCGGTTTATTTAATGGGGTTACATTGGATGCTGAAAATCCACTTTCCGTATATGCAATGTTTACAAAAAATGTTTGTGATATAACTTTTGGTTTTTCAGTGAACAACGAAAATACAACTGAAAATATTACAAACATCTCTATAAATGGTATGAGAGTTACACCAAATGAAGATGGTACTATAACATATAAGCAGGCGATGAATACTCCAATTGTTATAACATTTGATATGCCATCGGGATACGAATTTGACTCTTGGTACAATCCAAATGGTGGAACACTATCGATGTCAGAAAGTTTAACACTCAATGTAGGCGAAGAAGAAACTATGCAAATCATTTTAAACTTTACTCGTGATGATGATGCCACTGGAGGTATGGGTTATATTTGGTGGATAATAGGTGGTAGCGTAGCGGGTATACTTGTTATTGGACTTGTGGTATTTTTAATTGTTAAAAAACGTAAAGATAATTCATATAAAAATATGTATTATTAAAATAAAATTGTCATAAACAGTGGAAAATTAAAATAAATAATTTTAATATAAAAACGAAAAAGTCAAATAAAAAATATTTGGCTTTTTTTGTATTTAATTTAAGGGGCAAAATATGGGAAAATCAAAAGTGCCCTCTTTTAAAGAACTTGAAAGTGCACTTTTGAAAAAGGCACTCGGCTACGACCACGACGAAGTTGTTGAAGAATATACAGTTGACGAGGAAGGCGAAGTCAAATTAACTAAAAAGAAAGTTACAACAAAGCATTTTTCGCCAGATATTCCAGCCGCAAAAATACTTTTAGAGGAGTTTAATAAAAACACCAATATTTATGAAAATATGACAGAGATAGAACTCCAAAAAGAAAAAAATAAATTGATTAAATTATTAAAAAAAGAGGGAAAAAATGGAAATTAAAAATTGTTTATTTAAAACAAAATGCGATATTTTGGGTTGTAAAAATCTAGCAGATTATCAAATTTTAAATAATGGAAAAAGCACTTTAAATACATGTAAAAATTGCACAAAAAATTTATATGATGCACTTGGCAAAATATTTATTCCAAAACCAGTTACGCCACCTTTTAAAAAACAAAAAAAAATAGAGGTGAAAAATGGATAATCAGGAATTAGTAAGTGAAGTTTTGGAAGATTTTAAAAGACGTCAAAATGAAAGAAAACCCTATGAAGCAAATTGGCAACTAAATATGAACTTTTTAATGGGAAATCAATATTGTGAGGTAGGCTTCGGCGGAGAAGTTGAAGAATATGAAAAGCAATTTTTTTGGCAAGAACGTGAGGTTTATAACCACATTGCACCAACACTTGACATCAGACTTGCCAAACTTCAAAAAGTAAGACCGACAATGGCGGTTATGCCATCAAGCACTGATGACAGTGACATAAAGACAGCAAAACTTTGTAAGAAAATTCTTAATTCAATTTATTCACGCTATGACATTTCAAATGTAATAAATGAAGCAACTAAGTGGAGCGAAGTCACCGGAACGAGTTTTTATAAAGTCATTTGGGATGATAGCAAAGGAGAAAAAATTGCCAATATAGACAATGAAGTTGTTCATCTTGGAGATATAGACATCTCCGTTTGTAGCCCATTTGAAATTTATCCTGACAACACTTGTACACAAAAAATAGATGATTGCCAAAGCATAATTCATGCCAAAGCGTATCATGTTGATGAAATAAAAAGAATGTACAACATTGATGTTAAAGGTGAAGATGTAAATGTATTTTCGCTTGACAACACACAACTTGGAGTAGGTGGACTTGGATATAATAGTCTTTCAAGTAAAGTCATAAGTGGTGTTAAATCTAACCACGCCTTAGTTATAGAAAAGTATGTTAAACCAACGGTAGATTACCCAAATGGTAGACTTATTATAGTTGTTGGTGAAACCTTGGTTTATGACGGCGAATTGCCTTTTATAAATCGTGCAAATGGAGAAAGAGGTTTTCCATTTATAAAACAAGAGTCTATTGAACAAACTGGTTGTTTTTGGGGAACAGGTATTGTAGATAGATTGATACCTGTTCAAAGAGCATACAATGCGGTGAAAAATAGAAAACACGAATTTTTGAACAGAATTTCTATGGGTGTTCTTGCTGTGGAAGATGGTTCTGTTGATATAGATAATCTTGAAGAAGATGGACTTTCACCAGGAAAAATTCTTGTGTATAGACAAGGTTCAACAGCACCTAGGTTTATGACATCAAACAGCGTACCAACAGATTTTGACCGCGAAGAAGAAGCACTACTTAGTGAATTTATGGTTATATCTGGAGTGTCAGATATCTTAAACAATTCAACAGCCTACACAAGCCTAAGTGGTGTGGCACTTCAACTTTTGATTGAACAAGATGAATCAAGGCTTTCGCCAACAACAGATAGAATAAAAGCGTGCATACGTGAACTTGGTGGACAAATACTTAGACTTTATAAACAATTTGCAACGCTTCCAAGACTTTTAAAAGTTATGGGTGACAATGGTGAAGTTGAAGTTATAAGTTTTATGTCTAGTGATATTTCAAGTGAAGATATTATTTTTGAAACTGACACCGAACTTACAGAAAGTTTGGCTCAAAGGCGCAGTATGGTGTTTGACCTTTTAGATGCTGGACTTTTGTCAGACGAAAACGGAAAACTTTCAAATCGTATGAGATTAAAAGCACTTGACCTTTTGGGCTTTGGTATTTGGGAAAATGCTCAAGATATAAATGAATTACATACAAAAAAAGCCTCATCAGAAAACTTGGAACTTGCCAAAGGTAAAGATGTCAAAGTGTGCGAGATAGATAATCACGACCTTCATATAACTGAGCACATTACCTATATGCTAAGCAATGAATATAAAAACCTAGTTTCTTCTAAGCCGAAAATAGAAGAAGCATTTTTAAAACATATTCGTCAGCACAAGCAGATGAAAAAATTAGAAAGTAGTTTAAGCGAGGAATAAAATGGAAAATGAAGTTTTAGAGGAACAACCATCACAACAAAACCCGGCACAAAATGAAAGTGAGCCTGTTTCAAGTGATGGCTCCTTTGGTTTGGGAAAATTTAAAGACCAACAGAGTTTACTTGAAGCCTATAACAATTTGCAGGCTGAGTTTACTCGAAAGTGTCAAAAGTTGTCTCAACTTGAAAAGGAGATGTCAAAGCCGAGTGTGCCAGTATATCAAACAAAAGATTGGCAACAAAAGGTGAGTGACTTTTTATCTACTCATGTTGAGGCAAAACAATTTGCAAGTGAAATCTCACAAAAGATTATTGAAAATCCGAATATTTATAGTGGAGATAATGCATTAAATCTTGCCTATGCAGAAATTATTTCAAAAAAGTATAGACCAGAAAGCGAACTCATAAATGACGATAAATTTGTCAATGACTATGTGTTAAATAACGAGCAAATTAAAAAGAAAGTGCTACAAGACTACATAAATGACCTTCGTAGCAATAAATTACCACCAATTCAGACTTCACATTCGGGGAAATATACATTTCCATCGCCAAAGGTGGCAAGCAGCCTTAGTGAAGCAAAAAAGTTGGTGGAAGATATGTTAAAAGCAAAATAAAAAGGAGAAAATTATGGTAACACTTCAAAGTGCAGAAAATGCACTCAAAACAGTTTATCTTGGAGTGGTTGCAAATCAACTTAATATAAATGCCAATCCACTTCTTGGTAAAATTAAACAATCGACAAAAGATGTTTGGGGAAAAGAAGTAAGAAAACTTGCCCCATTTGGTATCAATGGTGGTATCGGGGCAGGAGCCGAAACCGATGCTCTTCCACAGGCAGCAGGGAACAATTATGTTCAGTTTGTTTCTGACCTTAAAAACTTATATGGCAAAATAGAACTTTCAGATAAAGCAATTCGTGCTTCACAAAATAGTGTGGGTGCGTTTGTAAATTTACTTAACGATGAAATGGAAGGCTTAATCAAAGCGTCAAGTTTCAACTTTGGCCGTATGCTTTATGGTGATGGTAGTGGACTTTTGGCTACTATTGCAAGCATTGACTCAGCCACAAAAACAATAATAACACTTGATAGCGTTAGAAATTTAATCGAAGGTATGGTTATAGATGTTTACAACGGCGAAACCAAAGTTACAAGTGGGCTTAGGATAAAGTATGTTGACAGAGTAAACAAAAAGATACATGTCACATCATACACAGAAACACTTGCAAAAAATTACACACTTTATGTCCAAAATAGTAAAGGTTATGAAATTTCTGGTCTTGGTAAAATATTCTCAACAAGTGATACACTCTATGGCGTTTCAAGAGAAGATTATCCATGGCTAGTTCCATACACACAAACTAAAGCAGGACAAATTAGTGATAGTATGATTCAAACTGCTATCGACTACCTTGAGGAAGTCACAGGTTCAACAATTAACTATATTTCTTGCTCAAGCAAAGTTAGAAGAATGTATCAAGAATATCTTGGTGCTTACAGAAGAAATATAGACATCATGGAACTCCAAGGCGGATACAAGGCTATTACATACAATGGGATTCCACTTGTTGCTGATAGATTTGTTGAAGATGATGCGATGTACTTACTCAACACTGATGATTTTACATTACATCAATTGTGTGATTGGAAATGGCTTGAAGGCGAAGACGGAAAAATTCTAAAACAAAATGCAGGCTATCCAACATACAGTGCAACACTTGTAAAATACGCTGAACTTGTGTGCGATAGACCAAATGGTCAAGCAAAGATTACAGGAATAACCTCTGTAACCGCAGATGCTGGTTCTAGCGAAAATCAAGCGTAAGATAGGTTAAAGACGAGCGTCTAAGCACATTTTGTTTTTTGCAAAATGTGCTATGGCGCAGTTTTTATAAAAAGGAGCGAAAATGCTTATTGAAATAAAAAATGACCCTTATTTTATTAGTCAAAGACTTAAAGATATCGACCAAAGTTACTACCTTGTATTTAATTGTATAAAGGGCAAGTATGAGGTGCATTCGTCAAAGCAAGTTGGATGCAGTTATTGTTTAACAAGTCCATACGAGGGGTTAGATGCAAGACTTCTTGAACTTGCCAGAAACACACGACGAGAAAACCTTAAAGAGTTAATAACTAAAATAGATGAAGAAAATGCAAAACTTGAAGCAAAAAACACAAAAAAATTGGAGGAAATATGTCAACTAAACAAGTATTAGAACTTACTGCAACATTTTTGGGGAAGGAAGAACTGTTAAATTGTTCTTATTTTACTGGGACTTCTGATGATATGACTGATGAACAAGAAAAAGAGTTGGATATGCTTCTTAGATGTTTAAATTTAGTGGTGAGTGATATTTCAACTGAGTATTTACCAATTTACCGAGAAAAAGATATTACTTTTACTGATGGGCAATTGATGCTTAGTGATATAGATACTGACCTTTTTCAAATAGTCAGTTTAAAAGACCACTATGGCAATAATATAAGATTTAGAATTTTTGATAGTCACATATCTGCTAATACCAACTATGCACACATAACATACACGGTTTTTGCAAAAAACTGTACGCTTGGCGGAGATATTGATGAATTTAGTGTAAAAATACTAGATAGAGTGCTAGCCTATGGCACTGCTATGGAATATTGTTTTATAAGTTCACTTTTTGATGATGCACAAATTTGGGAATCAAGATATAAAAATTCCTTGCTTACACTATCTTCAAAAAAGCATAGCGTTGTTATGCCAAAGCGGAGGTGGATGTAATGTTCTACTATAAGTCACTTTTAAAAAAGAATGTTACAGAATATAAAATAACATTTAGTTCTTTTGCTAGCGGTATGACAAGTGAAGTAGATGAAGGCATACTTTCGTACAAATACGCCAAACGTTGCTATAACTATCGTGTTGAAAATGGTGCCTTACGCGACGGTATTGGTTTTGAACCACTAAAACTTCCAATTAGCCGTGATGACCTTTCAAATGAACGAACAATAATAATGGAACCAAATCAAAAAGTTGAAAAGATGTGGCTTTATACATACTATGACCAAGAAAATATGAGAACTGACTATCGAATACTATATTATAATCGTGGTCAAATTAGGTGGATACCAATCTATTCTTTTGGACCATATAGCGGAATTTTGGCAAGCGTCATTTACAATACAAGTGTGCCAAATGCAATAAATTATCGTTTGAACGGTGAAGATTATATTATCTTTTCTTCTCCAACCGACGGTATGTGGAAGTATAATGTCAATAAAATGGCAGAGAAAGTTGAAAATGGTCCTTGTCTTGTATCAATGTGTTTGCATTACGAAAGGTTGTTTGCCATTTTGGAGGACGGCGAACGTCATAGACTCAGTTTTTCCGAAAGCCTTGACCCAACAAATTTCAACATAAGTCTTGATGAAGGTGGCTTTATAGATATGCAAGATGACCGCGGTAGGCTGATAAAAGTAGTTTCGTTTAATGACTATGTCTATGTGTTCCGCGAATTTGGAGTTGCACGTGTTTCCGCTTATGGTGACCAAACAACTTTTTCCGTCACTCAACTTTTTGCTTCAAGTTCCAAAATTTATGCAAACTCAATATGTGTATGTGGTGACATTATATTACTTCTTACTCGTGATGGGTTATACTCTTTCAATGGTACAACAACATCAAAAATAACACTCGGCATAGAGTCACTTATGGAAGGGATAGTAAATGAAAAATGCAGTAGCATTTACCACAATGGCAAATACTATTTGGCCCTTAAACTTAACTTTAACGATGATGAAAAAATAGGTTGCGAAAGTTACTCGGGTGGCTATACCAACAATGCAATAATAGAACTTGACCTTAAAACTGGAGATATAAGCATAACGCGTGGGATAGATATTTGCTCTATGCTTTTGGTTGATGACGGCGATATATGTAAACTTCTTGCTTGCTTTAATGGCGAACATGAAAAAGATATTGCGCAGATGACTCATGACGGTTTGTTTTTTGGAACTCCACTTAAAAAATGTTGGGTTTCTCCAAAAAGCAATTTGGGTTATCCAACACAAATTAAACGGATAAAAGAGGTATTTATAAAAACAAAATCACCATGCAAAGTCAAAATTACAACAGAAAGTACAAGTAAAACTTTTTCACTAAAAGGTAGTGATATAACTCAAAGACTAAGACCAAACGTATTTGGTGAGCAAATCGAAGTTTCATTTATTTCAGAGAGTGGCGATACCGACATTTCTTGTCCATACATAATCATGGGTGTAACATCATGATGGATGAAAAACTAATCAAATATTTCAACAAGCTTGAAAAACGCAAAAATTATTATAAAAATAGGAGAGTAAACGATGTATTCTTATACCTTTTCAAAAGATGATACGGATAAAGTAACACAAAAAACACAAGATTATTCTAATATGCTTGATGATTTTAAAAAAGTTGATGACAAATATAATCTAACAACAGATAATGTAACTTTTGAAAAACAAACTTTTACCAAACCTAGTGACGAAGAAATTAAAACTTCGGCACAAAACAGCCTTGAAAACTACAAACAAACATCTCTTCAAAATATTGAAGATGATTACAATCAAAAAAGTAGTGATATATCTAATCAAATCGATGAATTGAAAAATAGTGCACAATCTCAAAAACAGGAAACAAAAAAACTATATTCATCACTTAAAAATGATGCATCGAACGATGCCTTAAAACGGGGTCTAGCACGTTCATCAATTGTAATCAATGTTTTAGATGCTTTTGACCAAAATATGATAGATGAAATCAATAAAATCAATGAAGAGATAGGTACAAAAGTAGAAAGTTTGAATAATCAAAAGTCACTTCTTAATGAACAACGACAAAGTGCACTAAATGCTTTTGATATTGCTTACGCAGTTGAACTTTCAACCAAAATAGACGAAATAAACGCCGAACTTGCCGAAGAGGAGCAAAAAGTTATTGAATATAATAACAAAATTGCAGAAAAAGAGGCAGAATATGAGGCTCAAAGAAATAAAGATACACTTGACCGTGCTGAGTTTATTGAAAAATATGGTGAAGATGCAATACTAAGTTTGAAACAAAATGAAAAATATGAAATTGCATTAAACTATCTCAATACGCTCTCAAAAGAAGAAGCACTAAATGAACTTGAATCTAATAGAACATTTTCATATGAACTTGGGCCAACATATTTTAATAGGTTGAAAGTAATAGCCAATCAAAGAAAAGATTAGCCTATGTGGGATGAAGTTTTTAGTGTTGCACTTACAAATGGCATTTTCGCCTGTTTGTTTGTGGCACTTTTAATTTATGAACTAAAAGACTCGCGTCAGCGTGAAAAGAAATATCAAAAAACAATAGATACACTGTCGTCACGTCTTGTCACAATTGAAAAAATACACGAAGATATAGACGAAATCAAGCAAACTGTTGTAATCAAAAGGGGGAAAAAGTACAATGAAAACATTTAAAGAAAAAATAAAAACATATAGTTTTTGGACAGGTCTTAGTGCCGCTGTTGTACTACTTTGCAATTCTATTGCAAAATGCTTTGGTTTTTCAATAGATGACGGACTTATAGAAGACATTATAATGTCAATTTGTGGAGTGCTTGTCGCTGTTGGTTTTGTCTGCGCACCAAAGTCGCAAAAAACTGACACAACAAATACAGAGGAAATAAAAGATGAACTGACTGAAGCACTAGATAAAGAAGAAAAAGATAAATAGCAAAAAACTCACAGACTGTTTCTGTGAGTTTTTTTTGTTTAATAAATTGACTACTTCAATGATTTTTGATATTATTGTTTTGATAAAATATAACTTTGTTTTTTTATCTTAACGGAGTCATTATGGAAATTTTTGGAATAGAGCATATCTTGTTTTTAGTAATTAGTATAGTAATTATGGCTGCACTTATTGTAATATTTAAGTTGTTTGTACCAAAAGAGAAGATGTACATAGTCATGAAAGTCTGTGCAGGCGTTGGACTTATCCTTATAATCATTAATAGAATAGTCGTTTCATTGTCAAGAGATGGCACTTTTTTAGACTTTTTACCTGATACATATTGTAGTATGATGGGTTTTATTATGCCAATAGTTGTTTTGTGCTTTAAGCCTAATTCAAAAACTTTTCAATATGCCATGTTTGCCGGTATGATTGGTGGAATTTTGACAATGTTTTATCCAGATTTTTTTGTGTACTTTGATAACGTTTTTAACATTCATCCCCTTACTACATATTTATATCACGCCAATATGTTTTTTATGTTTGTTGTCGCTATTGCAACAGGGTACTTCAAGCCAACATTCAAAAACTTTATGTCACTTGTTGTTGGACTTGCGTTTATGGTAGTTGTGGGAGAATTTGGTAATAGTGTCCTTGGACAATCAAACAATATGTATCTAAACGCTCCTCTTATAAGTAATACAGTGTTTACTTGGTGGTTTGTTGGTATACTATATCTTGTCATCTATGCACTATTCTTGCAAATTTATGAGATGCTTACTTTAAAGCCAGCAGATTGGAGTGTTGTTAAAGTTTGGAATTTTTTGAAAAATAAACTTAAAAAAAGTGAAAATATTGAAAAATAGCAGTAAATATTATTATTTTTCTTTAAAGTTGAATAAAATTATGGTGATTTATTAACACATATTATAAATAAAAAACAATAATACCCACAAAGATTTAAAATTTTGTGGGTATTTTTTTGGTAGAAGTAAACCACAAGCAGTGCTTGTGGTTCCAAAGGGCTTTAGCTTTGCATATCAAAAACCTCCTATGCTAAAATTTAATTGAAGTTTCGCCACTTTAATTAAATAGCATAGGAGGTTTTTGTCTAATGAACATAGACATAGATAGTTTAGCGCATACAAAAGCGAATTGCAAGTATCACGTAGTTTTTGTACCAAAATATAGAAGGCAAATAATATACGGGAAAATTAAAAAAGACATTGGAATAATGTTAAGAAAATTGTGTCAATACAAAGGGGTGGAGATAATAGAAGCAGAGGCATGTCCTGACCATGTGCATATGCTTTTACAAATACCACCGAAGTATAGTGTTGCACAAATAATGGGATATTTAAAAGGAAAAAGTAGTTTAATGATTTTCGAAAAATATGAGAATTTAAAATATAAATATGGAAGCAGGCATTTCTGGTGTAGAGGATATTACATAGATACAGTTGGGAAGAATAAGAAAGCAATACAGGAATATATAAGGAAACAATTAAGCGAAGATATAAACTACGAGCAATTAACGATGCGAGAAATAATAGACCCGTTTACGGGTGAGCCAGTAAAAGGGAACAAATAAAAAAAAGCCCCTTAAGGGGCAGTTAGTGAAAGTCGAGCAAGAGGCGGAACTTCACCAAACGTTCACGATTATGCTGCAACATGCCCTAAGGGGGCAAGTGCAAACTACCGGCTTAGCCGATAATTTTGATTAAATATATAAATTAAACAACAATATTAACAAAATTTTTGGTAAAAATAATCTAAAACAAGTTGAAAATGACATAGATACAAATCAAGAGTTTACTATTTGACAATTTATCTAAATTTTTGTACATTAATGTTAATAAAGGAACACATAAAATGATTCATTCTCTTTCAGGTGGAACGGCCAAAGAATATAATCGCTATGACTATGCCAAAGTTGATGTTTTGGGCAAAGTAATGTTTTTTATTTCACCATTTAGTGCATTAAAGGCTGGAGATAAAGTTGAAGTGCCTGTTGGCACAAAAAATGAGATTGGAGTAGTTCTAAGAGTAGATAAAAATGTCACGGAGCAAAACTTTCCAATTCCTGCCAAACGGATGAAATATATCATTAGAATTGTAAATTAGCGAACAATTCAAATTTTTTTTAATTTTTTTCGTCTTACCAAACCTTTTGTCATTTCGAACGGAGTGAGAAATCTTTGAGTAAATTAGTAAGTTTTGCGTCGTTTTTTATTTCTGCAACTCACTTAATGCACTCAGTACTCCAAGTTTGGCATACTCATAAATTACACCGCCTTGCATAAAAATTGTGTATGGTGCAACAACTGGAGCATCTGCGGTGAGTTCTATTGTTGAACCCAAAGTAAAAGTCCCCGCTGCCATTATTTCATCGTGTGGATACCCTGGAAACTCTGAGGGAATAGGGGTTACATATGAGTCCACTGGTGACCCTTTCTGTAAGCCTAAACAAAATTTTTCTAAGTTTTGCTGAGTTTCAAGGTCAAATGTTTGTATTATATCACTTCTTATTTGGTTATATTTTGGTGAAATACCTTTGTAGCCTAGTTTTTCAAACATAAAACTCGAAAAAATTGCAGTTTTAACAGCATTATATACCGTTTTTGGTGCAAAAAATAGTCCTTTTAGAAATTTTATATGTTGATTATAGTTTGCTCCAAGGTCTTTGCCTATACCTGGGGAGGTGAACCTGTCAGCAATTTCTTCAATAAGTTTTTGTTTGCCTATAATATATCCACCAGATGTAGCAATTCCTCCACCCATATTGTGCATAAGTGATCCTGCTATAACATCAGCACCAACTTCTGTTGGTTCTTTTTTTTCTACCATTTCGCCATAGCAATTATCCACCATTATTATAATGTCTTTGTCTATATCTTTAATTAGTTTGCACACTTTTTCAATTTGAGTAATTGTTAGCCCTTCGCGGTGAGAGTACCCTCTTGACCTTTGAATTTCAACAAGTGTAACGCCACCTTGTTTTATTCGGTTTTCTATTGTTTCATAATCAAAATCGTTGTTTTTTAGTTCAATTTGTTCATATTTTACGCCATTTTTGGTGAGTGCGTGTTTACTATCGCCAATCATTCCAACAATATGTTGAAGTGGGTCGTATGGCGTGCCTGAGATGGAAAGCATTGTGTCACCGCTATGAAGCAGTCCAGACAAAGTAAGCCAAATGGCATTTGTACCACTCATAATTTGTGGACGAATAAGTGCATCTTCTGCACCAAAAACATCGGCGAATACTCTTTCAACCTTATCACGACCAGCATCAAAAAAACCATAGCCGTTAATTTCAACAAAATCTTGATATGCTACTTTATTTTTTATAAAAGCATTTAATACTTTTTGTGTGTTAAATTCACAAACATCTTTGGCATAGTCAAAATATGGTTTTAGTTTTTCTTCTGCCTCTTTTGCTATGTCAATCAAATTTTTACTGATATATAATTGTTCCATTTTTTCTCCGACAAGTATATTAGCAAATAATTTAAAAAAAGTCTATTGTTTGATATTGACAAAGTTTTTTTACAAATATATAATGTCACCTTGTGGAAAATATAGAGAAAAAACAAAGTAAATTTAGTAAGTTATTGCATTATTTTACAACATATGAGTGGATATGGCTTTTGTCACTCTCGTTTTTTAGTGTTTTGTTTTTATTTTTATTTCCAGAGGAAGAAACCAATGGCATAAGTGGCATAATAATAATGATATTATATGTCATAGATGTTGTAGTGACGCTTATAAGTGAGCTTTTGGCTTCCAAGCAAAATAAATGGTGGGCAGCGCTATATCTTATTGTTGATGCAACAGAAATTGCAGTGTTCTTGATACTTTGGACACGTTTTGCATACCTTGCTTCCGTTATACTGTTTTGGGTTCCGATGCACATTATAAGTTTCATAAATTGGGGTAAACATACAGATAAAAACAAAAATACATATACAGTTGTTCGTAAACTAAACTGGAAAGGTCTCTTGACAATTAGTATTGTCTGCTTAGTGTGGACACTTGTTGTAGGTTATCTAGTAGCAGCCTATGGCCCTGAAACAGATTTTTATAGCAGTGTACTTATTGAACAGATAATTGCATATTTGGATGCTTGTGTTACGGCACTTGGCGTTGCAAATGGCGTACTATTATTCTTTAGATACAAAGAAAACTGGCTTGTGTGGCTTGCAGCGGTAGTTTTAGAAACGGCAATAGTGATTATGTCACAACAATGGATATATCTTGTGCTTCAAGTTGGATATCTTTTCAATACAGTGTATGGTTATATCAAATGGACAAGGTATATCGATAATAACAACATAAAAAGTAAAAAGATTCAACAAACTCCTCAAATTGAAGAGAATAAATAATAAACTGTAAAAACGCTTGATATTTTTTTGGTTATGCTTTATAATAACTAAACTAAATCAAGTTTTTTTATCAATACGGGAGTGTTATGATATTCAAAAACTCACTTAAATTGTTTGTTGCCAACTTTTCAGTTTTTTGGAAGTTGCTTTTATACAAACTTGTGGCAGTGCTTTTATGTGCTGTGCTTTTAATCCCAGCCTTTTCCGCTTGGGGCGATGCACTAAGTTCAGTTGGGTTTTTAGATTTATTGGTTGATTTTTCCACCAAAACGGTTTTTGTCAACATTTCTGCATTAATGAGAAGTTTGTTTGTAGTAGTCGAAGCGTTTTTAGATGCTATAAGTATTTTATATTCCACAAATGCATTTATGCTTTTTTATTCAATGGCCATTGTGCTTGTTGTTTTGCCATTTTTATTTGGTCTTTCAACAATTCCAACAGGTGAGGGTTTGTACTCATATATGGCAAGTTTAAACAGGTCAAGTTTTATGGCTAATTTCGTCTCAAAACTTGGCAAAAGTGCGGTTTATTCTATAATTCGCACGTTAATACTTTTACCATTTTTGGCAGTACTTTTGATAGGTTCATACTTTATCTTGTCACTTTGTGAGATGAGTGGAATAATTCAAATATTTTTGCCTATAATTTTAGTATTGTATATTGTACTTTTATTGTCACTTTTCACAACTTTTATGTCTGGCTTTATGCCTGCAAGCGTGGTATTTGACATTTCACCATTAAAAGCATTTAAAAAAGGTCTAAAAGCAGTTTCGAGAATGTTTTTGAGAGTTTTTTCAAGTATTTTTGTGATATTTTTCTTTACAATACTTTTGACATTTATGATGACATCGTTCTCACTCATCGCGCTCATTCCGCTTGCTTCTGTTGCAATCATAATGCTTCAAATGGTTATGTTTTTTGAAAGTCAGGGCAATAGGTACTATGTTGACCTTGACTCAATTGTGTCACCAAGAAAATTGGAACAGTGCGATAAATTTAGTAAAGTAAAAAATATTATATAAAAAACAAAAACTTTTTAATATTTTTAGCAAGATTTATCTTGTAATTTTTTAAATGTAAAGGAGATTTTATGGAACAAAAAACAAGTGACGAAAAAATACTAGAACAATTAAACACCGTCCTTTCAGGACAAAAAAGTCACAATTTAAGTAATGACAAACAAAATAAACAAACGACAAAACCTAAGCAAAACAAAAAAGCACCTATTTCACAAGATGAAAATCAAGATGAAGTAAAGCAAACAAATTTGCCAAAAGTTATTAAGCATCCAGACAAGTCACCAAAAGTTAAAATAACTTTTCTTGGTGGTGTTGGTGAAATTGGTAAGAATATGACGGCCATTGAATATGGCGATGAAATGATTGTTGTTGACTGCGGAATGAGTTTCCCAGATGACGACCTTCCAGGCATAGATGTTGTCACACCAGATATAACATATCTTGTTCAAAATAAACATAAGTTAAAGGCATTTGTAATCACGCACGGGCATGAGGACCATATTGGTAGTATTCCTTTTGTATTAGGTGATGTAAATGTGCCAATTTATGCATCGCGCTTAACTTTAGGACTTATTGAAAATAAACTTAAAGAATATCCAAAACTAAAATATAAACTAATAGCAGTAAAACCAAGACAAGTGCTAAAAATTGGCAACTTTGCCATTGAATTTATACATGTAAATCACTCAATAGCGGGTTCACTTGCTCTTGCAATAACAACACCTTGCGGAACAATACTTCACACGGGTGACTTTAAAATTGACTTTGAACCAGTAACAGGTGAAACTACAGACCTTACACGCTTAGCCGAAATTGGTAGACGTGGCGTCAATTTACTCCTTTGTGAAAGTACCAATGTTTGTAGACCAGGATATTCCATGAGTGAGTCCAATGTTGGTCGCGTGATGGATAGTATATTTGAAAAACACCCAAATAATAGACTTTTTGTGGCAACATTTGCTTCAAATATACAGCGTATGCAACAAATTTTGGATTTAGCAGAAAAATATAAACGTAAAGTTGCATTTAGCGGAAGAAGTATGTTAAATGTCAGTGAAGTCGCTTCAAAACTTGGTGAACTCAAATACAATAAAGAAAACATAATAGATATTGACAAAGTTTCAAAGTATGAAGATAAAGAAATTTTAATTATGGCAACAGGTAGCCAAGGTGAAAGTATGAGTGCACTTTCTCGTATGGCTGCGGGCGAATTTAAAGGTATTGAACTTGGTGAAAACGATTGTATAATACTTTCATCTTCACCAATTCCGGGTAATGAAAAATCTGTTTATGGACTTATAAACACACTTTTCAAAAAAGGTGCAGATGTTATATATGATGAACTTGCCGATGTACACGCATCAGGGCACGCTTGTCAAGAAGAAATAAAAATTATACACAAACTTACAAAGCCAAGAAACTTTGTGCCAATTCACGGAGAGTATAGGCACTTAAAACAGCATAAGGAACTTGCTATGGCAATGGGCTGTGACTCTAAAAATATAATTTTGCCAGACCTTGGTATGCAAATTGAGATGTCTAAAACATCAATTCGCACGCTTGGTTACGTACAGGCGGGTATGCGTCTTGTTGACGGTTCGGGAGTTGGTGACCTTTCAAGTGCAGTGCTTAGGGATAGAAAACAACTATCAGAAGAAGGCGTTTGCGTTGCGGTTGTAAATCTTTCAAGCGAGTCGGGACAACTTCAAAGTGACCCATTTGTCATTACTCGCGGTGTTGTTTACAACGATGAAGCCGATGACTTTAATCAAGATGCAAGAAGTCATTTAAGCCAACTTTTAAAAGGCTATGATTTAAAAGATATGGACCAAACAGAACTAAAAAATGTGGTAAGAAGGTCAATATCAAGTTTTGTTTTCAAGCGTACAAAACGTAGACCACTTATTTTAACAGTAGTGCTTATGTCATAAAACAATGGATAAATATTTAGAAAATTTAAAAAAATATGCAAATGAAAATCACATTCCTATCATAAGTGATAGTGGGTGTGATTTTTTGCTTGATTTTTTGGGAAAAACAAAGCCAAATAACATACTTGAAATAGGTACGGCAGTTGGGTATTCTGGAAGTTTAATATTAAAAACTTTGCCAAGTGCCAGACTTGTAACAGTTGAAAAAAATGAAAATTTTGTGCATTTTGCAAAACAAACTTTTGAAAAAGTAAACGTCTATGACCGCGTTACACAAATTCATGATGACGCTTACAATTTTATTAAAAACACAGAAGAAAAGTTCGATTTTGTATTTTTAGATGGCCCAAAAGGGCAGTATTTAAAATATTATCTTTATATCAAAAAACTTTTAAAAACTGGTGGATATATTTTTGTTGACAATATATATTTTCATAATCTTGTCCTAGGTCCAGAGTTTGTCAAGCACAAACTTAGAACAATAGTTGTGAATTTAAGAAAATTTATTGATTTTATTCAGCACGATAGTGAAGTTAAAGTAACTTTTTATGAAATTGGTGATGGAATTGCAATAATAAATAAGTTGTAATGTTTTGATATTTCCAAGATAAGTGCTATATTAAAAAAAGGAGAAACTAAATGCAGATAGAAGTTATATCAGATAGTGAAGAAATGACACAAAATATTGCAGAAAAATATGCCAAAAGCATAACTACACCAACTGTCATTTCACTTGTTGGTGACCTTGGTGCAGGGAAGACCACTTTTGCCAAAGGTTTTGCAAAAGGACTTGAAATAAATGACCTTGTGACAAGTCCAACTTTTACAATTATGAATGATTATAAAAGCGGTAGACTTCCACTTTATCATTTTGATATGTACAGGCTTTCTAGCAAAGAAGAAGCAGAAGAACTTGGCTTTGCGGAATATTTTGACCTTCGTACACTTGATGGTGTGTGCCTTGTAGAGTGGGCAGAAAATGTAAAAGGACTTCTTCCAGCACTTTGTGTTGAAATTACACTTACAAAACTAAGTGATACAAAACGCAAAATTGGTTTTTCAGTAAAAGGTTGGGTAAAATGAGATTACTTTGTATTTCAACGGCATTTAGTAACACTGACATAGCACTAAACTTTGACGGTGTGCGTGCTTATCATAGTGCAGATAGTAACGCAAAACAATCAGAAAATGCACTTGTTACAATTGATGCACTCCTTAAAGAAAATAAAATTGATATATCACAAATTGAGTGTATGTCGGTAGTTGTTGGGCCGGGTTCTTTCACAGGTATAAGAATTGGTCTTGGACATGTAAAAGGTATGAGTGTAGCAAAACCAAGCCTTAAACTTATAGGCATCTGTTCACTTGACCTAATGGCACATATATATGTTTTACAATCAAAACCACAAAGCGACTTTTGGTGCGTAATAAATGCACTGAGCGGGAATATATTTGCTTGTAAATATAATGCACAAGGCAAACGATGTCTTGAACCTAAAATGCTTACAGGTGAAGAGTTGGCAAGCCTTAGCGGAATAGTTGTTGGGCTTAAAGATGAAAACCTGAGTATTTGTAGTGATTATATTAAATTTACTCCTAAGTTTTTATTAAGTTTGTCCGAGCAATATTATAATGAAAATAAATTCACACCAGAAAATGAACTTTTGCCAATATACCTAAGAAAGTCACAGGCGGAGCAGTCGTATGCAGATAAGAAAAATTAAACCACAGCACAAAACCGCACTTATTGAGTTATCCAAAAGTAGTTTTGGCGAAGAGAGTTGGACGGAAAGGCAACTTGAAGATGCAATAACTGATGACAACTATATTTGCATAGCCTTGCTTGACGGCGATGAAATGCTTTCATATTTAATTGCAGTTCAAACACTTGATGACATAAATATTGTAAGCATAGCAACAAAAAGACAACATCAAAGGTGTGGCTTTGCAAGTATGTTAATAAAATGGATGATAAACCTTTGCCAAAATGTAGACAAAACACTGTCACTTGAAGTTAAATCAAAAAATAAAGAGGCAATAGACCTTTATACAAAACTGGGTTTCAAAACTTTGCACTTAAGACCAAAGTACTATCGTGACGGCGACACTGCTCTTGTTATGTTTTATAGTTGCACCTAAGGTCACAAATTCTCATAAATAAATATGTGATAGAATATAAAAATAGTTTAGTTAATTATTGTACAATAGGCGAAAGCGAACAAGTTATGCTCTATCTTCATGGCTGGAGCGGAAGTGTAGATAGTTTTAAACATTTAACGACATCATTAGATTATAAAAACATTCTTATAGACTTTCCGCCATTTGGGGAAAGCGAAGAGCCTAAAACACCATACACACTTTTTGATTATGCGGAGATAGTTTATAAAATATTAAAAAAAGAAAATGCAAAAAAAATAAATATAATTTGTCATTCATTTGGTGCAAGAGTTGCAATACTTTTAATATCAATGTATAATGTGGATGTTGAAAAACTTATAATCACTGCAGGTGCAGGAATAAAACCAAAAAATAAAATAAAAAAAATATTTAGAAAAATAAAATATAAAATAATAAAAAAAATAAATAAAAAATATTTGGCAGGTTCAAGTGATTATAAAAAATTATCAAATGTTATGAAAAAAACATTTTCAAATATAATAAATCTCGATATTGCACCATATGCAAAAAAGGTAAATTCAAAAACACTTTTAATATATGGAAATCGTGACAAAGAAACACCAATTTATATGGCAAAAAAATTAAATAAATATATTAAAAATTCAAAACTAATAATTTATAAAAATTGTGGGCATTTTGCTTATCTTGAAAATAATGTACAATTTTTAATAGATATAAAAACATTTTTAAAAGGGGAAAATTAATGGACTTTTTCAGAGCCACAAATTTACATCTTTATATCGGAATAGTTTTATCATGTGTAAATGGTGTTTTGATGTGTCTTCTTGCCAGCAAATTTTTACATGTTATTCAACTCTCTGGTTACAAAATTGTGGGTTATAGGGCATATTTAAAAGAAACAAAATGGTCATATGTAACAAGACTTGTTGTGCTTTGCTTTATGTCGGCACTTTGCGTACTTGTCACCAATTCGCTACTTGATGGCTATGGAGAATATTATTCATATCTTGGTCTTATATTCTACTTTTATTTTTGTACCGTGTTTATAATAAATGTCTATCGTGCACCACAAAAAACTCCACTAAAACAAACACACCGTATGCAACGTCTTACATTTGTGGTGTTCCTTTTAATGTCGGCACTTACTTTCGCTCTTATTATGCTATTTAGTGAATATGTTCCTTTTGTGCGTTTTGGAGTTGTCGCAATAACACCAATATTTTTGCCAGTTATTGTTCCACTTGCTCACTTTATTTGCATACCAATGGAAAATACATTTCGTCAGGTTTATAAAAAACGTGCTAAGAAAAAACTCGCCTCTATGCCAAACCTTATAAAAATAGGCATTACAGGTAGTTATGGTAAAACTACAACAAAGCATATTTTAAATGTAATGCTCAGCACAAAATATAGTGTCTGTATGAGTCCACATAGTTTCAATACTCCAATGGGGCTTACAAAAGTTATAAATAATTATCTTGAAACAAACCATGAAATTCTTATTGCAGAAATGGGTGCAAGACAAGTGGGCGATATTGCATATTTATGTAATCTTATACATCCAAAACATGCCATAATCACTGGTGTTGGCAATCAACATCTTGCAACTTTTGGCACACTAGACAATATCTATAAAGCCAAAAAAGAACTGGTAGATGCAATAGAGGATGGTTATGTTTGTTTTAATGCGCAAAATGAAGGCTCTCTTGAAATGTACAATGAATGTACAAAAGACAAATACCTTTGTGGCATAGACGGTGATTATTTTGTATCTATTTCAAATATAAAAGCATCTTCTAAAGGCTCAACTTTTGACCTTAAAATAGATGGAGAAAGCGTCAGTTGTACAACAAAACTGCTGGGCAAAAGTAATCTTGAAGATATTGCACTTGCAGCAGGGCTTGCATATAAATTAGGTATTTCGCCACTTGGTATAAAAAATGCAATATCTACATTAAAACCAATACCACACCGCACTGAACTTATAGAAGAAAATGGGCTTACAATCATTGATGACTCCTTCAATGCTTCGGTTGAAAGTAGTAAAAACGCACTTGAAACGCTGGCACTATTTGACGGAGAAAAAATTGTGGTTACTCCGGGACTAGTGGAACTTGGTGATAGTGAATATGCAGAAAATGTAGCATTTGGCGAAAACATAGCAAAGGTCGCCAATAAAGTGATAATAGTAAATAAAACAAATCAACAAGCACTAATGACGGGACTACTCAAAAGCGGTTTTGATGAAAATAATATACTAGAAGTTGAAACTCTCAATGATGCAAAGCAAAAACTAAAAGACATTCTAAGTGGCGGAGAAATTGTACTGTTTGAGAATGATTTGCCAGACAACTATATTTAAAATTGCCAAAATTATGGGCAAATACTTTGTTTCTGTGGTGTCAATCCACACAGTCATTTAGGTAAACTAAACTCCTGCGTGCGGATATGTTAAAATAAAAATATGGCACAAAAGTCGGCTAAGAAAATAATATATAATATTTTAATGATATTATGTGGACTTGTTGGTCTATGGCTTTTTCTAAGCCATATGTTACATTTTTCTTTTCCAGATTATTTTTACACAAATTACCCTAGTTTAGATTTTTACTATGGCACAAATGTTGTTTCTATGTGGGCTGACTTGTCTTTTTTTACATATCACACCTTAATTTTCTTTTCACTTTGGTGCATTTTGTATGCAATTTCAAATTTATTTAATTTCAAAAAACTAAACACATTTTTAATAAACCCTTATGTAATGAGTTTTGTTTTTACAAATTATGTTGTAACTGTCGTTTTATATACATTATTTGAGTTGACATCTGGGAATATTACATTTGGCTTATATGCAAATGTGCCACCAGCATATCATAATTTAGGCACAAATATAATTAGCCATTATGTTTATTTTATTTTTGCACTTATATTATTTTTAAAAGTAAAATCATATAAAACAAAAAATAGGGGCTTAGGTTTGTTTCCAATTTGTTACTTGCTTTTATACTATATAATAGTTAAACTCACAGGGAAATTTGCATATAACATAGAATGGTATCCTTACATTATTTTTGATGCAACATCTATTGGCAAAATTTTTGGTGTAACAAATTATGTGGCGTGTGTCTTTATTTTAATTTCATTTCTGTTATTTATTGGAGTTGTGTATATGCTTTTGTATAGAAGTTTTGTAAACTTTAAAATAAAGCAAATAGATACTACTAAAAACACCACTTGAATTTATATTTCATTCTGAACCTTTTTTGTCTGAGCCTTATCTTCTGCTATTCTGACATTATCTTCCGTCATTCTGAGCGTAAGCGAAGAATCTCAACTTTACGTCACCCTGACCACTGCTCGCTTTGACGGAGAGGAAGGGTCTCTAAGAGGATGAGACTCTTCGTCAGCCGTCAGGGAAGCCACACTCAGAGTGACTAGAAAAATGTCATTCTGAACCCTTATGTCATTCTAAACAATCTTTTGTCATTCTGAGCGAAGCGAAGAATCTCAAAGATGTCTTACTTCGCTCGACATGACAAGAGAGAGTGACATAAAAAATGGTACATCTAATTTAATATTAGATGTACCATTTTTGTACATTTTTTGTATATATTTTGTCTAATCACTAAGATAATATCACTTTTTGAACTATTTTCAAAATAAATTTAATAATTTTTTTTAGAAGAAGTACACCTAATATTAAATTAGATGGTCCGGGGAAATGGGAAAAGGAGAAAAAGTATGAATAGAAAGTCTAAGTTATTCTTAAGTTTAGTATCGTTATGTTTTAGTATAGCAGTACTATGTTTTGGAGTATATAGTGCACTAAGTGTAAGTTACTCCATAAGTGGTAGTGTAAGTTATGAAATAAACGATGTGTTTGTAGAGTTAAACTTAAGTGTGTATAGAGAATTATCTACAACACCAGTTAATAGTGCAACACATAATCAAAACATAAGCACAATAAAGGATGCAGGAGATACCATCTCCGAAACAGACTTTGGCAAACTTTCATACACCGATCATGAATCCACATACGAGGATGGAGAAGTTAAACCGGGCAATGAAGATGGAATATTTGAAGCAGATTCACCAAATTTAGCCTTAACATACGGCTCACCAACAAACGACAATCAAGGTTATGCATTTTATATAGTAATAGATATACATAACCTAGGCAGTGAGATAATAAACGCACAAATAACAGCACCAACATCACTAGAGAACACCATTTTACGTGACTCAGGCAATGTAGAAATAACAGCAGACGGCACAGAGAGAATAGTATTAGGTTTAGCCCTAGACGATGTAACAAAAGGTATAACAAGTGCTGACTTTACCTATACAATAACAATCACGCGTGGTGAATTGCCTATAGAACCGATAATAGATATGGATTTTGGTATTGATGAAATTACAAAAACCGCTACGCTTGCATCTTACACCGGATCGGGTGGTGATGTAATTATACCTAATTCGATAGGCTATAATTCACTTTCTTCAAAGACTTTAATATTTAACTCAATGGAAGATATGCTATCAGGAGCGAGAGGGATATATTTTTTTCAAGATTTATATATAACACTTCCAAATCAGAAAGCACAACTTATTGAAAATCCAGTATTATGGTATATTGATAATTTAGGAAATATCCAATCATCACCACAAAATTATTTTTCAATGACAATACAAACTGTAGAAAGTTATACAATTGACCAAGTAGATTATGCTGAATTTAATCAAAAAATGGCACATATGGCCACGACGCTTGCTTTTGGACCTATCCAAATGATAATGCAGAACATGTCTTTAACTTCAGTAGATGTACAATATGGCACAGAAGACCAATCTTTTACTTTTAATATGGAAAACTATAATGCTTATATGGATGGTGATGATAGCCCAATAAGTACAGTAATAGATGATTTTATGTCAAAAATGGAATCTGATCCAGAATCGTTATTGCCAGTAACTTATAGTAATTTTGAATATATTGTAGTTGTTAAAGATGGTGAATATTCTGTAACAAGTATAGGAGAGAGTGCTTTCTCTAGTTTTAGTTCACTCACTAGTATAGAGATACCAAGCAGTGTAACAAGTATAGGCTCTAGTGCCTTCAATAATTGCTCTGCTTTAGAAACAATAACCTTTGGAGCGAACTCGCAACTAGAGAGTATAGGAGGGTCTGCCTTCTCTGGTTGTTCCAACTTAACCAGCATCACAATCCCAAGCAATGTGACAAGTATAGGCGATGAGGCCTTCGAAAGTTGTTCACTAGAAACATTAACATTTGAAGATGCCGATAGTATATGGGTGCTTAATGATAATACCGAGATTATAATAAGTGACCATACTGCTCAAGAACTTGCAGATTTTATAACAGACAACTACACTTACATGTATTCTACCTGGACAAAAAAGCAATCAGCATAGATATAAATAAAAAATAGGCACGCTTGAATAATAAATTCATCAGTGCGCCTATTTGTACTCACCACTATGGTGAGTTAAGTTTTTTTAATATTCTGCAAGACTTGCAATACCTATGGCACCAATACCGACGTGTACACCAAAGACTGGTTCAAGGCCAACTTCTTCAATATTTTCAAGTCCAAGCATTTGTTTTAACTTTTCTGCAATTTTTGGTACATTAACTTTATCATAGATATAGCAAATATATATCTTTTTCAGTTTTTTAGGTAGTAGTGAAATTGCATCGGTTATCGCTTTTGTAAGCCCTAAAACTTTTTTTGTTATGGAAAGTTTGCCATCAGCAAATTTAAACAAAGGTTTAATTTTAAGTATGTTTGCAAGAGTTGCACCAAGTGTACCAATTCGTCCGCCTCTTTTTAATGCATCCATTGAGTCTGGAACAAATTGAATAGCAAGTGATTTTTCTATTTTTGGAAGGAGTTCAAGTAACTCATCAAAAGATATGCCCGCTTTAATGTGGTCAACAACTTCTTCAGTCATCATCCTTCCGCAAGTTGCTGCTTGTCTTGAATCGTGTGCAACAACACGTTTGCCTTCAAATGAATTTGCTGCAATTGTAGCGGAATTTATTGTGCCACTTAGTGCATTTGATATTGTAAGAATTAAAATTTCAGCATCAGGGTCTTCACTATAAATTTTATTTATTGCATCCATAAAATCCTGAGGTGAAGGCTGAGAGGTGGTAGGGAAGTACTTTGATGTTTTCATTTTTTCATAAAAATCTGCCCAAGTATCTTCAAACCCTTCTTCATAAATTTCTTCGCCTAAAATCATTTTTAAGCGTACAACTTCAATTTTATTTTCTTCTGCGTATTTTCTTGAAATTCCAAATGTGGAATCGACGATAAGTCTAATCATTGTTAATCTCCTAATTAAGATAAGAAAAATATATTTTCTTTTCAAATCAATTATACATAAACACAGAAAAAAAGCAACTTTAATTGACTTATAAATTTAAACACAGTAAGTTTTGAAACAAAAGTGGACTTATTGTGACATTTTTTTGACTTAAATTACAATAGTTTGATAAACTAAACTTGGAGTTATTATGAAATTAGATGAAATTGAAGATTATATAACAAAATCTCTTTTAATACTTATGAAAGATACGCCTTTTGAAAAGATAACTATGGAAAAGGTGGCAGTAAAGGCTGGTGTTTCTAGGCGTACTATATATAGATATTTTGACAACAAGTTGCAAATCTTAGATACAATTTTTAAAAATATTGTAGATAACTATGCAAAAAAGATAAAAGATGACTTAAATTCTCATGGCAATGTACTAGTCACTAGTTTTGAGTTTATTTTAGACAATGCAGATGTTTTTATTTTGGCATATAAAAATAATTTGCTAGACAATATAACCATGGCTATAAAAGAAGTGGTTAAGGACATTGTTTTGCATCAAAACAAAGAGGCAAAAAACTGGTCTAAAAAATACTTTGATTGCTATATTTCTTTCACCACTGGAGGAATATATAGGTTACTCTATGAATGGTTAAAGACAGGTTCAGATAAAAACCCTGTTGAAGTTTTTGATGTGTATAAAAATGTTATAGCAGATTTGGATAAAAGTTTTAGTTAATTTCTATTATGATGCCTGTATGTATTAAATTATATAATTGATTATATACTAATTTATAGGTAAAACTCAAAATTGCTTTGAAAGTATTTTTATCTATGCTATTATAAAAAAACAAGGAGTAAAAATGGAACAGAATGAAACAATCGTTGAGGTTGTAGGGGAAGAAAAAAAGAAAAATATTAAAAATCTAATTATAGCAGGCCTTTTATCTGCTTTGTCCGGTTTATTAGGCTGTCTTGTACTTGGTTTTTTGCTTTCTGTTGGGTTTGTTGCTTCAATAAGCGGTATCATTATAACGGCAGCGATGTTTTACACATTTCAAAAATTCTATAAGACAAATTCTAAGTGGCTTTATGTATATATTGTTAGCGTGGCAATAGTTGAGATTTTTCTAACGGTTTTGATTGCCGATGGGCTCATTGTTCAAACTATAGTGCGTGCAAATGAGGGGCTGATAATTTCCTTTGGTGAAGCAATAAGTTTAATTTTTTCAGAAGGTGAACTAATTGGTGCATTTTTTACTGACTTTTTGATGTCTGTTTTGTTTGCACTTATTGGAATAGGTATTATGATATTCGACCTTGTTCAAAGACAAAAACGTAGAGAAGCAGTTGTATCATCAATGACAAGTGAAATAAAAAAAGAAAATGAAGCAGTGTTTACACCAGCGACAGTTGTTGAAAAAGAGGATGATAAGACTGATAAAAACCAAGATGTGGATGCTGATTCAGATAAACAATAATTTGCTGTTGTAAAACATAACGAATTGTGGTACAATTAAAAACATAGGAGTAATTGTGCCAAAAGATGGTGATGGCTTTGTCTGTGATGATCAAGGCCGTGCCATAATAAATGTCGGCGCAGAAAATTACGACGACATTTTTTCACCATATTGTTATAAAGGCGGAGATACACTTTCGTCATCTCTTGTGGAATATTTAAATCAAAAATCAAATGTTATTTCGCTTGAGTATGACTTAACAATTAAATTTCATGTAAAAGATGCAAATGTTGCAAAACCACCCCAAACATCGAAATCGTTGAGTTTGAACCATATTAAAAGGAACTTTCATGTATTATCAAATTTTTCATATAGGTAACATTGTTTTCTACATTCTTTTAGCCATTTCTTTTGTGCTACTTTTACAAAAGATTATTTACCATATAGTTGGATTATTTCCAGCGAAAAAATTTAAAGACGCAAAGAAAAATCATAAGTTTGCTATTTTAATCCCTGCTCGCAATGAAAGTAAGGTTATTGAGCAGTTACTAATTTCCATTGAAGAGCAAAATTATGATCATGACCTTATTAAAACGTATGTAATAGTTGAAAGTGAAGATGACCCTACATGTGATATTGCCAAAAGATACAAAAATACAGAGATTTTTGTAAGACAGCATTTGGAAAATAAAGGTAAGGGTTACGCTTTGGACGAAGCCGTAACGCACATTTTTAATAGCGGTGAAGAATTTGACGCATTTTTTATATTTGATGCAGATAATATTTTAGACAAAAACTATGTGAGTGAGATGAACAAAGCATTTGACGAAGGTTATGAAATAGCACTCGGCTATCGCAATAGCAAAAATTGGAATGACGGTTGGGTAGCAAGTGCTAGTGCATTAACATTTTCTATGGTAAATACATTTCAAAATAAATGTAGGTCACGCTTTACTAAAAATGTGATTATTAGTGGCACTGGTTTTTATGTTTCTGCAAATATTTTAAAAAAACTTGGTGGCTGGAAATTTTTTGAACTTACTGAAGATTATGAACTTTCACTTTATGCAACTATAAACAATGTAAAAGCAACTTATAATGAATATGCTGAGTTTTATGACGAGCAACCAACAAAACTAAAAGTTTCTTGGACTCAGCGTTTAAGGTGGGTGAAAGGCTTTTCAAATGTTACAAAAAAATATAAGAAAAAACTGGTGAAAAGTTTTGTTGTAGATAAAAACAATAGGCTTTGTAAATTCGAATATATTATGAGTATATTGCCAGTTGTAAGCATTTTGGCGACATCGCTACTTTATACTGCATTTACGTTAATACTTGGAATTGTTGGCTCAATACTAGGTGACCCTGTTTGCGTTTCTGTGTATACCGCTTGTATCATATCGGCGCTTGTCATATACTTTTTCTTTGTAATTTATGCATTTGTTATGTTCTTATCGGAGCGAAAACATATAAATATAAAGTTATGGAATAAAATTGTCTGCTGTTTTATGTTTCCACTTTATATGGCATTATATATTCCAATTTATATTCAATCGATTTTCAAAAAAGAGGTAGAATGGAAACCCATTGAACACAAGGTAAAAATGGAAAAACCTAAAAATAATTGACAACATTTATTCATTAAAATACAATTTAAAATAAGGTAAGTATGGTAAACTATGGAAAAAGTTGAAAAAATTTTAAAATATTATTTGCTAACTCATAAATTAAAAGAAACAGTTCGCAGTGGTTGGAAATATTGGAACGTCAAGGCAAAACGCCTTGAAAGTGTTGCAGAACATATCTATGGTACTTGTATGCTTGCAATTGCAATTTGGTCTGAAACATTACCACCTGTCAACCTATCTGAAGTTTTGATGACGCTCGCCGTTCATGAAACTGAAGAAATTATTATAGGTGACTTAACGCCTTTTGATGCTGGATATAAAGATAAAAAAACAAAAGGTGAACAGGCGGTTAAACAAATTTTTTCTGGACTTATGGCAGAAGAAGTATTTGTAACCTTGATTAAAAATTTTGATAAAAAGTCAACTCCTGAAGCACAATTTGCATATAAGGTTGACAAACTTGAATGCGATATTCAAGCTAAGATATACGATGAACAAAATGCATTAAAACTTGAGAATGCTGATGAAAAGATAAAAAAAGATGTTAGAATTAAAAAATTGTTAGAAAAAGGCGTAAAAGAACCGCATAAATTTTTTGTGTATTTCGATAGACAGGCACTACAAAAAAATTCTGCACAAGATGACGATATTTTTATGGAAATTAGTAAATACATTGAAAAACATCGTTTGCCAAAGGTGTAAAATTTATTGACAATTTATATTAGATATGATACTATATTCTCCGTGAGTTTTTATAAGAAATGTTTAAAATGCTCACAGTGCCAATCAAGCAATATGCGCCCATAGCTCAATTGGATAGAGCGTTGGTCTACGGAACCTGCTTGGCTTATGTACCTATATGCTCACTTTGCTGGTGGCAAAGTATCGCTCTAAGGCACAAAGCCTGCGCTTCCCCAAAAAGTTTACAAGTAATACTTTTTGGGGGCCCCGAACAGAAACCTTTGGTTCCTAATTTGGTTAACAAAGGCACACAATTTAATATGCGCCCATAGCTCAATTGGATAGAGCGTTGGTCTACGGAACCAAAGGTTGGGGATTCGAGCTCCTCTGGGCGCACCAGAAAATAAAAAAATATCACGTGTGTGATATTTTTTTAATAATTGAACATTTGCATTAGTTTATAGGCAACGCCACCATATTTTCTAAAAGAGTGAAAGTTCTTTTTATTTTTCTTAAAATCTTTATATGTTGATTTTAAAGTATTGTTTATATCATTTAAAATTTCTTCATTTTTATATTTATTTATATGCATAAGATATCGCATTTCAATATTTACCAAAAATTGCCATGCTTTTGCATAAGAAGCATATTTCACATCGATTTTTTCTGCTAGAGAAACAAGTTCTTTCATGCCATAAAGACAAGTAAGTTTTCTTTCTGATAAATTTTTTGCTGAATTACTGTTTGGATTTACAACATACATATATGTTTTTATAGGTAAGTAATAAAATGTTTGGCAATTCATAACATATTTGAATAAAAAGTTTAGGTCATCAAAATAATAGCAGTTTTCATCAAATCTAACATCTTTTAATATTGATTTTTTAAAGAGTTTATTCCAAACAACTCCACCTCCATATGTTGGGAAAGCTAAAATTCCTTTAACAAATTCGTCTTTTTCAACATATTTTCCATTTACAGAAAGTTGTTTAATTGTATTTTCTTTATACTTTTCTTTTGGCTTTGTTCTTAAAAAATCTACAATGCCCATATCTCCTTTTGAAGCGGCTTTAACAAGACATTCAATGTGAGCGGGCAGCATATAGTCATCTGGGTCAATAAAAGTAAAATACTCGCCACTAGCATTTTCAATTCCCATATTTCGAGCAGTGGAGCATCCGCCATTTTGTTTATCAAAAACTCTTATTCTATTGTCAGTTTTAGCAAGTTCTTGGCATATTTGAAGGCTATTATCTTTTGAACCATCATTTATAATAAGCAATTCAAAATTTTTGTATGTTTGATTTAAAATACTTTGTACACATTTGTTTAAAAATTTTTCTGCATTGTATACAGGTAAAATTATTGAAACTAAATCTTCCATTTTTTCTCCTTTGTTTTATTTTTTATAAAGTAAATCACCAATATCTTTCGCCGCATTTGGACGTCTTAATATTTCTATATTTTTTCTTATTTTCTCAAGTCTTGCTGTATTTTGAAAAAACCTATCAACAACAGCATAAGCCTGATTATCTTTTTCTATGTAATCACAGGCATCTCGTTGTTTCAAAAATAACATGTTATCATATTCTTGAAAAGGAAGCGCTTTGTTTGCAATGATGGGTAGGTGTTTATTAAAAGCCTCTGCAATAGCCACTCCACCAATTTTACCGATGAGAACATCAGAGGCACTCATCATTACATCGACATTGTCTACAAAGCCATAAATAAATATTTCTTTTTTGATTTTTCTTTTCTTTTTCAGTTTTTCAAGTTTTGTTTTGAGTTTGGTGTTCCTTGCACATACGCATAAAATTTGAAAATCACTTTTGCATTTGTTCAGGTTCATAATGGTTTTAGCAATATTGCCAAAACCGACGCCACCACTCATAATCATAATTGTGTTTTTATTTTCATCAATTCCAAGTTGTTTTCTTGCTTCAATTTTGTTTATTTGTTGTGAAAATTTTGTTTGAACAGGTATTCCTAAACTTATTCTTTTTGAAATATCAAAGCCTTTTTTTAAAAGCACATCATCAAAGTCGTCGGTTGGGGTAATTATGTAATCAACTTTGGTCAATAGTTCAGTGTATGGTGCAACATCATAATCAGAAACTACGGTAACTATTTTTGCTTTTAAAGCATTTTCATTGCCTTCATTTCTTAAATCGGTCATAATGATTCCCGCAAATGTATGTGCACAGAATATTGCGTCAGGTTTAAAATCATTTATGACTTCTTCAATATAGGGTTTTGCTGGTGTTATGAAATTTTTTCTTAAAGAAGGTGCTTTTTTGTGAATATCTCTATTTTTTAATTTTTCATAACTATGATTTGCAAGTCGAAGGGCATATTTTACTAAAGTAAAGTATCCGTCATTTACCATCCAATTTGCTTTCTTTTTCTTTTTGCTTTGATTGCCATCTTTAAATAAATCTATTTGTTTAATTTCAACATCATTATAAGTCTGCTGGATATATTTTGAGATTGCTAAACTCATTGAGTTATGACCTTGTCCGGCTGAAACGGTCAATATAAGTATTTTCATTTGTACTCCTATTGTTTATTATATATGAAAAACAACAGTGAGTCAATATATATTTACATTTAAAAATGTTTACAAAAAAGTATAATTTAGTTTAAAATTATATTTAAAATATTGCATTTTTTTGGAGTTTTTTATGAATAAATTATGTTTTGAATCTGTTTCTGATAAAAATAGTAAGGTGTTGATTTTGGGCAGTTTTCCTAGTGAAAAAAAGTTTAAAAGAAGGCTTTTATTATGGAAACAAAAGTAATAGATTTTGGAAAATATTATTTGAATATTTTGATGAAAAATTAGTTGACGACATACAAAGCAAAAAGAAATTTCTACTTACTCATAAAATTGCACTTTGGGATATTGTCAAAACTACAAATTTAAAAGGCTCGAGTGATTTAAAACTTCAAAACCGGATAATTGAAATAAATGATATTTCATCATTTTTACAAACACATCAAAATATAAAAGCAAATGTGTCCTTTTCTAAACATATGGTTTGAAAATCTTGATAGAGTTTTTAAGTAATAATGGTCATTTTGAGATTTTATATCATATATATTTATAATTTTTATTGAAATGTGAAAATGTATGTGTTACAATTACATTTAGGGAATAAAAATGAAAAAGACGAAAGAAATAGATGGATATAGGGCTATTTTGCCACTACTTTTTATAGTTTTTGCCATAATCTTTGAAATGGCAAACTTTTTGTATTTAGGTTTTACTGATTCTAGTGGGCACTTAATGGTGTTTCCTTCTTATTTTTTATTTGACCTTGGCATTATAATTATAATTGCTGGAGTGATTTATCTTGTCACAAACAAAGTGGCTATGAATGTTTTATACTATTTCTTTTTATCAATACAATTTATTTTAAATGTTGTAAACTCAACGCTTTATGCTATTTTTGGCGATATATTATCTTTTGACTCTTTATTTTTAGGTGCTGAGGCCACTTCGGCATTGACGGTGGAGCTTATTGATTGGATAGGGGTGCTTATCAATGTTCTTTTATTTGCTGCAATGATAACATTGACCATACTTTTTCAAAAAAAGTGTAAACTTGTATTTAAATATCAAAAATTTTCAAAAACAGCATTTATTATGGCTTCATTTTTGCTTTTTCAAACTGTTGGGTTTACTTTGGTTGCACTAGAAAGACAATCACTTCAACCAGCAGTTTCTGCTGAAAATGAAATTGAAACAAGTGACGAATATCTTTGGGACCATTTTCAATTTAAACTTGATGCATTTAAAAAATTTGGACATTATGGTTTTTATACAAAAAGTTTTTTAAATTACATTTTTAGTGATCCTATTGAAGAAACTGAATATAAAAATTACATAGATGAAGGTCACAGGTCGGGAAACAATTTGGCACCTCTTTATGGTGACAATTTGGTTGTTATTCTTTGTGAGAGTTTGGATTGGTTTGCAATAGACCCTTACAATACTCCAACTCTTTATAGATTGGCGGGCGGAGATGATACAATTGTATTTAACCAGTTTTATGGAAGAAATAGAACAAATATAAGTGAAGCACTTACACTTATGGGGTTCACATCTAAAAATTATATGTTAACTACACCTACAAATAGTGGTTACAATTTTACATATTCACTTCCAAATTTATTTAAATCTGCAAGCCAAGATGACAATGTTACAACATCATATTTCCATGGTAACGATAAAGGTTTTTATAGCAGAAATGATACACATGGTCAAAATGGAGTTGGATTCGACAATCTCTATTTTGTAGATTCATATACGGGAGTACAGCAATTTGGTGGGTTTTATCACTGGATATCTGATTTGGAATTCACATCAAACCTTATGGATGAGTTTTTGCCAACCGATAGACAGTTTCTGACTTACTATGCGACTATTACAACTCACGGTCCATATGACTATGAGCAAAATTACCTAGATGATTGTTATCAAACATATTATGATAATTTCGATAAGTTCAAAACTTGGTTTATTGAGAATACCAATTTTATATTCCCAGAAGATGAAGAAACATTAGAACTTTTTAGACATTACAAATCAGCGATGATTGACCTTGATAGAACAGTTGAAAATATAATCAACCAACTTGACGAAAGGGGACTTACTGATAACACATCAATACTTTTATTTGCAGACCATAACTCATATTATTCCAATCTGTGCTATAGAATTAAAGGAGTAGAGAAAACAGAATTTTCAAACACATATGTAAATAATATTCCAATGTTTTTGTATAGCCCAAAATTGTTTGACCTTTATGGAGATGACTTTGACAAAGTAGAAAACACCTATTGTAACACCTATGATATTTTGCCAACAATATGCGACCTTTACGGACTTGCATCAAATGACAATTTGTTCCAAGGTTATTCTGTGTTTAGTGATGAGATTGATAATTCGTTATTCGTATCTAATTTAGGCGGAATGTTTACCGATGATATTTTTAGTTTTAATATTTCGGATGTATATTTGGTTAACGATAATGTTAGTGAACTAGAAATTGAAAAATTTAAATATAACGCAAATAAATATTGGAAAAAACAAGAATATATAGAAGTTATATTAAAAAATGGAATAAACGGGTCATATTAAAAAACCAAGACTTAACTCTTGGTTTTCTTTATTTTATTTACACGCATTGCATTTAATATTGCGAGCACTGCTACTCCCACATCACCAAATACCGCAAACCACATATTTGTTATTCCAACTGCGGAAAGAGCAAGTATTGCAATTTTTATAGCAATAGAGAAAACTATATTTTGTTTTACAATCTTAAGTGTTTTTTTAGCAATTTTTTTGGCTAAAATTATACCATTTAAATCATCTTTCATTAAAACAATGTCCGCTGCTTCAATGGCGGCATCGCTACCAACATTTCCCATAGCAATTCCAATATCAGAACGCATAAGAGAAGGAGCGTCATTTATTCCATCGCCTACGAAACAAACAATGTCTTTTTGTTGTTTTGTATTCATAATATTTTCTATTTCATCAACCTTATCTTGTGGGAGAAGCGATGCCTTATAATCACTTATACCAATACCTTTTGCCACTTTTTCCGCTACATTTTTATTATCTCCGGTTAACATTATTGTTTTACAACCGTAACTATTTAACTTACTTATTACATCTTTTGTTTCGTCTTTAATTTGGTCAGAAATTAGAATATATCCAATAAACGTATCATTTTTCGCAACATAAACAACTGTTCCTGTTCCATCTTGATGTGGATACTCTATTTTATTTTCTTGCATAAGTTCAGCATTACCGCAATATATTGTTTCGTGACTATTAGATGCTATTACACCTTTGCCACCAATATTGGTTAAAGTATAGCCACTTGGAATTGGTTTGTTATAATAATTTAAAATGCATTTTGCAATCGGATGACTAGATGCATTTTCAGCAATTGAGGCAAGTTTTAAAATCTCTTCGCCATTTTCTTTTGGAAAAACTTTAGTTACAGTGAAATTGCCTTTTGTTAAAGTCCCAGTTTTATCAAAAATATATATGTTCGCACTGTTTAATTTTTCAAGATAATTTGACCCTTTTATAAGAATTCCGTTTTTGGAGGATGTTCCGATGCCAGCAAAAAATGATAATGGAATAGATATAACCAAAGCACAAGGGCAGGAGACAACAAGGAAACTTAAAGCACGATAAATCCAAGTAAACCAGTTTGATGTTATCAAAGATGGCACTATGGCAAGTAAAACTGCAACAGATACAACAATTGGAGTATAATACTTTGCAAATTTTGTTATAAAGTTTTCTGCTTTTGATTTTTGTGAAGCGGCATTTTCAACAAGTTCTAAAATTTTATTGACTGTGCTGTCGTAGAAAATTTTAGTAACTTTCACTTCAATTTGTGACTGAATATTTACACAACCGCTTAAAATCTCATCGCCATCTTTAACTTCTTTTGGAAAAGATTCTCCAGTTAGTGCTTTTGTATCAAGGGTGGTTGTACCTTTAATCACTATTCCATCCAGTGGTATTTTTTCACCGGGATTTATGACAATAATATCACCGATTTTTATAATACTAGGGTCAACTTTGTCAATATTTTCGCCAACTTTCAAGTTGGCATAGTCTGGGCGTATGTCCATAAGTTTTGATATTGATTTTCTCGACTTATTTGTGGCATAACTTTGAAAAAATTCTCCCACTTGATAAAAAATCAACACCGCACATGCTTCATCAAAACCTTCTATTTCTTGTCCCATAACACCTTTGGTTATAGCAAGTGCAAAAGCACCTAAGGTTGCAAAAACCATTAAAAAATTTTCATCAAAAATTTTCCCATGGAAAATATTTCTTGTTGCTCTAAAAATTATATCATAACCAATAATAATATACACCAAAAGATATAAACAAAAGGGTAGGAGCCACGAGAAGTTGCCAGTCAGTATATTGCCAAGCACAAAAATTTTATCCAAAGTAAAGATTATGATAAATAAAGTAAGGGCTACTATTATTCTTATTAAATTTCTTTTTTCTTTTCTGGTGAGTGATTTTTCTTTCATTTTTTCTCCTACAAAATTACTTTGCAATCAGGTTCAATGTGCTTACAGGTTTTAACTACCTTTTTTATAATTTCATCAAATTTTTTTTCATCCGCTTCAAGCGTTAAACGTTGTGTAATAAAACTCACGCTGGCGAATTCAACACCTTCAATCTTTTTTATGGCATTTTCCATTTTGTTTGCACAGTTTACACAATCTAAATCTTCTAAAACAAAAATCTTTCTCATAATTCCTCCAAGTATTATTATATTCAAATCTTAAATAATTGTTTCTTTGAACAAATATTCAAATGTTATTTAAAAAACAAAAGGAAATTTTTTATTTTTCTAATATGTGGCTTAAACCCATTTCCATAATTTTTGTAACATGGTCGTCATCAAGAGAATATTTGACTTCTTTGCCTTCTTTTACGCCTTTGACAAGTTTTGCCGAGCGTAAAATTCTCAGTTGGTGAGAAACGGCAGAAATTGTCATAGAAAGTTTATCGGCAATTTCTGAAACATACATTTCAGATACCTGTAGACATGCCAAAATTTTAACTCGTGATGAATCACCAAACATTTTAAATAGTTCAGCAAGTTCACACAATGCGTCTTCATTGGGTAATTCATTTTTAATTTTGTTTTCCATAACCTCTCACAATATTTGAATGTTTTTTCAAATGTTCAAATGTATTATATGTATTTAAAATTTCTTTGTCAACTTTTTTAAAGAAATATTTATTTAAGCAAAATAATATGATATATTAAGAAAGTCAAATTAGTGAAATGAAAGAGAAGTTTAAAAAATTATTTGATAGCATATTACATCCAAAGGTTTGGGTTTATATTTTATTTATTGTTTTAACTATCATTGTATGCATAACTACCATACTTTTAACTATAAATGTGGAAGCAAATGTTTTGTCTTATATTTTATATGTTTTAAGTTTTTTGATATTAGCCTATACAGTTTATATGTCATTTTATTTTTATCCTAAAATAAAAAAGTATTTTATAGAACGCGCTATGAAATATAAATTTACTAGAAAATATTTGACCGATTTCACTTATAGATCTTTAGTATCTGCCTGCATATCATTTATTATCAATGTTACTTACGCTATATCTCAAGGTGTTTTGGCAATCTTAGCACATTCAATTTGGTATGCGTCACTTTCTACATATTATTTGGCACTTTGCCTAATAAGAGGCGGTATTGTATTTAACCATTTAAAAAGAAGAAAAGTTGAAGATGAAAAACAGTATGAATTAAAACAAGTAATTTCGTACAGAAATTGTGGAATTTATTTGAATATATTAACAGTTGCACTTTCTGCATCAATAATTCAAATGGTTGTTATAAATCAAGGATATAAATACGCTGGAATTATGATATATGTAATGGCGGCATATGTTTTTTATAAATTTTATATTGCCATTAAAAATATATTTTGTGCAAGAAAAAGTAAAGATTACACAACGCAATCTATAAGAGATTTAAACCTTGCCGATGCTTTAATGTCTATGTTTGCACTTCAAACTGCTATGTTCCAAGCATTTGGTGATGGGTTTGACCCTTATGCATTCAATTCTGCAACAGGAACAGTTGTTACACTTTCAATCATTGCTATTAGTCTTGTAATGATAATTGGCGGAACAAGAAAAATAAGAAAATTAAAAAGTGAAAAATCAGTAAAAAATTAGTTTATTACTAAATTATTGCACGCCGCACAACTCATTCCAGTAATATCATATTTCTGCATACATACTCCTTAATTTTTAAGTTGTTCCCAAGATTTTATATGGTGAATAGAAATACCGTAGTTGTTTGGTAAACTTTCACAAACAATTTGCAATTGTTCATTCATATATGTTTTACCTTCTTCGTAGTATGAAACAATGTCTGTTTCATCGCTTTTTGCAGTTTCTGCACCTAAAATTACTATTTTATTTATGTTTTTGGCATATTCTAGTTCTTCTTTTGATACTTCAAGCATTGCATTAGCGCTATCTCTATAACTCATTAAAAATGTCCTGTTTGCAATATCAATCATATGTGCATATGCGGGTTTTGTCGCACCATTAAAAGTAATTTCATCGTCAAACCAAAAGGGAATGTCATAATCAAACTTGATTTCAGGAAAAGTTTCCTTTAAGTAATATGCTAAATCAATCAGTGAATATATATACTGTGTTCTGTTGTCTTCAAAATCATCAAATTGGTGTGGTTCAACATCCATATGAATTCCGCTATAAAGGTAGTTATCAGAATAGTTGACGAATTGTTCAACTGTTTTCTTTGCTAAGTCAAAATCTAAAAGCCATTGTTTATCTCCGACAAGCCAATATACATCAATATTATTGTCTACCATATTTTGAACCATGTAGGTATTTTCAAAATCACTGTCACAAAAATATATTTCGTTTACATCGTTGTCTATTGCAAAGTCAAGGTAAGTTTTGTCTAAACTATAGTCCCACCACCAAACTCCTTTTACAAATTTTGGTTGGTTTGAAAAGTTGCATCCGAAAAATACTGTACAACAAAATATTAGTATGTAAAAAAGACATAACTTTTTCATAATTTTATTATACATTATACTATCGTTTTTTCAAATTTTTTGTTTGACAATTTTTGCATTTTTTTGGTAGTGTAAATAATGTAAAAGGAGAAAAATATGGAACAAATGCAGACACAAATGCCACTTATTGGCGATCCTGCGCCAGCATTTAAGGCAAATACAACACAAGGGGAAATCAATTTCCCAGTAGACTATAAAGGTAAATGGGTGATATTATTTTCACATCCAGCAGATTTTACTCCAGTTTGCACAACTGAGTTTATGACATTCGCTTCTATGATGGACGAGTTTAAAGCACTCAATACCGAACTTGTTGGACTAAGCGTAGATTCAATTTATTCGCATATCGCTTGGCTCAGAAAAATTCAGGAACTTGAATGGAAGGATAAAAAACATATAGAAGTCAAATTTCCTTTAATCGAAGATATAAAAATGGAAATTGCAACAAAATATGGTATGATTCAGCCAAATCAATCAACAACACAAGCGGTGAGAGCAGTGTTCATAATTGACCCAAAAGGAATAATTAGAACAATACTTTATTATCCAATTTCTACAGGAAGAAATTTTGATGAAATAAAGCGTATAATTCTTGCTCTTCAAAAAGCAGATAAAGATGCAGTTGCAACTCCAGCAGATTGGAGACCGGGTGACGATGTCATCGTTCCAACGGCAGGTTCTTGCGGTGTTGCAAAGGCAAGGGTAGAGGCAAATGACCCAAATATGTATTGCCTTGATTGGTTCTTATGCTTCAAACGTGAAAAATAACAAAAAAGTCGCCAAAGTGCGACTTTTTTATCTTATTATAAAATTTTTGTTGCAAAATGAAAGTGAATGTATTATACTACTTAAGTTTGGATCGCTAGCTCAGTTGGTAGAGCATCTGACTCTTAATCAGGGGGTCCAGGGTTCGAACCCCTGGCGATCCACCACAACGTAAATGGAGAAGTTTACTCCATTTTTTTTGTTTTGCAACTGATTAAGAGTCAGGACTCTTAATATTCGAAGAATATAACATCGTTTCGTGGTCACAAACTCGCAAGCGGTTTGCTCCCTCTCAACTCGTTATCAGTGGGTCCGGGGTTCGAGCCCCGCGAGAAATCTCATATATGTCTCACTCTGTTCGACAAGGCACAAGACTGTTTCACAAGGCATAGTAGTAGGCGTACAAGACACAAAATGTGTCATTCTGAGGCACCGTCAGGTGCCGTGAGAATCTCGTTCATTTAGTTAGAAAATTTTAATAATTATTTGTACTGATTTTTAAAAATGTGTATAATGAAAATTATGGATAATATCAATAATAATTTTAGAAAAAAATTTAATGAAATAATAAAAAATAATAATTTTTCCGAAATTGGCGAGCATAATTCGGTAATAAAAAGAATTAAAAATATAATTTCAAACACAAAGCCAAATAAAGAAAAATTTTTTGTTGCAGACGGAATTTGGGCGCAAAACCGTATTCTTGAAACAAATACAAATATTGATGCACTTATTATTTGTCCTGAATGTGTTTACACCAATGAAGCGGTTATGATTATTGAAAAACTGATGCAAAAAACCACAAATCGCTACATAGTTTCAAAAAAGACATATGAAAAAATTGCAGAAAGAGATAAACCAGACGGGCTTATGAGCATTGCTAAACTGCCTATGCCTGAAATAGCAAAATTTAAACCACATAAAAAAAGTATTATTTTGGTACTAGATGGCATTGAAATACCGGGCAATATTGGCACAATGCTTCGTGCTTGTGATGGTGCTGGCGTTGAAGCGGTGTTTATATGTAATCGTCGTGCAAGACTAACACATCCAAAACTCATAAAAGGCAGTATGGGTGCAGTTCTAACTATTCCAATGTATGAATTTGAAGATGTCGCATCGTGTTACAAATTTTTAGAAGATAACAATTACACGATATTTTTGGCTGATACTCGTGCAAAAAACACTTATTTTACTCAAAAATATCCGTCTCACACTGCCTTTGTTATGGGCAATGAACGTCATGGCATATCACGTGAATGGTATACTTATCCAGTTGAAATGATTTCAATACCAATGCTTGGGAAATGCGACTCATTAAATGTCGGAGTATCTGCCACAATACTTATATATGATGCTTCAATGAAACTTAGGTCATCGGTCATCAAAGTAATCTAAGCGTAATATTTTTTATTTTTTACACCACCATATAATGTATAATAAAGATTATATGCCACAAAAACTTTATAAAATTACTTGCCAAGTATATTTTATGTGAGTTATAATAAACGCGAAAAGGTGTAATTAAGCGAGGTGAAATGTGAGTAAACTTACAAGATACATAGTGCTGGGCATCGCCGTTTGTATGCTACTTGCAGTTGGCATATATGGCGTGTATAGTGCCACACGAGTTGAGTATACATTAAGCGGTTCAATTTCATATGACGCTGGTGAATTTGAAGCGACCTTTAAATTCACTCATATTTCCGGCGCAGAAAATGCCAATGAAGAGCCTTTGTCAAAAGGCGTCTCTTTGCTTGATAATGGTTCTGCTGCGGTTAGCAGTGCGGGAAGTTTAACATTAAACCAAACCTTGTATTTTACAAATTCTTTACCAGATAAAGTGAATGACATAATAATTGCACTTAATGTCACACATCAAATGCCATATAGTGTGCGTGTGACGGTATCTCCAGGTACAGCATTTTCATCGGGAGGTTCATATAGCGGACTTGTCACCTGTCAAGCCAGCACAAATCAATCTTCTTGGGGAAATGACGTTTCAATTGTTGTTGCCGGAAACCAGACAGAAGGCACAACAATTTACATAAAATTTTCTAGCACAATAGAGAACCTGCAAAACTTACCTGCAACTAACACAGGTTCACTTGTAAATGTGTTGCTTGAAAGCGTTTAAAAAAAACACCTGCAAAAAACACCTGCAAACAAAATTGTCTTAACACCTGCTTAATTTTTTAACTTAAATAAAGTTAATGGGAGAACTGGGAGAATGAAATCTTTAAAAACTAAGATAGCCACCGTATTTAGTTTTATATGCCTAGCACTGTCAATGGCAGTGTTTGGCGTTTTTTCTGCAATCAATATACAAAATAATACCAATGGTCAACTTGGCTACATAGATAAAACTTGCTACATACAAAATTCGTCTGGAAGTAAAACATTTTACTCCACAATAGAAAAGGCTTATGCTAGTGCCACCGATGGTGACGCTATTTGTGTTTTTGAGGATATATCACTTTCAGCGGACTTTTCGGTTGAAAAAAACATATCACTTATGGCGGTTTCTTCAGA
The DNA here is from genome assembly GCA_944376845.1 of uncultured Clostridia bacterium. Lineage (GTDB taxonomy): Bacteria > Bacillota > Clostridia > Christensenellales > UBA1242 > UBA5893. The sequence goes on from CALWDZ010000003.1 coordinate 83,797, forward strand.
TGTTACACTAAATCTTTCAGGATACAACATTGTTATTGGTAGTGGCAACACACTCACTTTGGGTGGTGGCTTAAATACATTAACACTTTCTTCAAGTTCAAATAGTACAATACAAAATGAAGGCACATTAAATGTCTATGGTGGAATTATTTCAAGTGCGGAAATTACCAATATGGGCGAATTGACATTTTTTGGCGGACAAGTAGATACCATAGCAAATACAGGACTTGTCACACTTTCGCAGTCTGCACAAATCAATACAATACAAACAACACAACAAACCGCAGGAGAAACCGATGCGGGAATTTTTGTTTCTTCAAACTTTGTAGCAACTTCACCAATACAACTTATTATAAGTGGCGGAACACCTACACCGGGTCAACAAGTTGCATATTTTCAAGAGTTGGCAGATGCACAAAATTTTGCGGACTATTTCACCTTGACGAACTCTGGATATTTCTTGCACACTTCGGGCAATTCACTTTTAATAGGTCAATACATCACACCACCAACAGTAAGTGGACAATCTACTTTCATGTATGATGGTACTTTAAAGACATTGCGATTTAGTGGTTTAACATCATTAATGAGTGTTTCGGGCGACACACAGACTAATGCTGGAGATTACACCGCAACGGTATCACTTACCGATAAAACTAATTATCGTTGGTCAGATACAAGAGATAGTGTTGATAAAGAATTCCGTTGGAGCATTGACCCTGCACAACTTGAATATCCAACAGTTGAACAAGATGAATTTACATATAACACTCAATCACATTCACTTGTATTTAGTGGATTAAATAAGGATTTAATGGAGGTTAGTGGAACAACATCTGCAACAAATGTTGGAACATATGCAGCACGTGTAAGTCTTAAAGATAAGGTAAATTACACATGGGTAGATGGTGAAACTGGTGATGTAACATATCCATGGACAATAAACAAACGTCAATTAACTATTCCAACCGCTAATCCAGCAAGTTATACATACACAGGGTCTGTTATAACTGCAACTTATACAAACCCAGATTCCGAGAATATAACACTTGGCGGGGATTTGACTGCGACAGTGGTTGGCAGTTACACCGCAACGGCGACAATAAAAGACACTGCAAACAATGAATGGACAGATGGAACAACATTAGTTAAAAATATTGAATGGTCAATCACAAAAGCCGATCTTTTGGCACCAGATGGGCTCATATGGATACCATCTGAAGATAAATCGTCAGCAACGGCAAGATGGAATGCTGTGTCAGGTGGACAGTCATACACAGTTACAGTACTTGTCAATGGTTTACCAAGCGATCTTACAAAGACTATAAATTCAACAGAAGTTAACTTCACATCAACTGAACTTAATGCGCTAGACAACGGCACATATACCTTCCGCGTTCAAGCAATTGGCAATTCTAACTACAACGATAGTCCTACAGCAACCTCGGGCAACTTGTATAGACTTGTCTACATGACAAACGATGGTACAAGTACAGTCCATGCAAGACAGTACTATACACAAGGACAAAGCATATCAGCACCTAGTAAACCATCACGCACAGGCTACAACTTTATCGGTTGGGCAACTACAAACACGGCAACATCAGATAACTTGCCATCAACCGCCACAGAATCAGATACATACTATGCAGTATGGAGAGCAATTTCATATAATATATCCATTAACAACGCAAGTGGCACTGGTGGTTCTGTAGCACCTTCAACCTATACTACATCTGCAAAAGATCAGAGAATAACAATAACAGAGCCAACACGTGTGGGCTACACATTTAACGGTTGGGCAATTAAAGTTGACGGTTCATATAGTGGAAAAGAACCAACAGTAAGCGGAACAACACTCACAATACCAGCAAATTGCTATGGTAACATTACTCTTACTGCAACTTGGACAGCAAGACAATATAATATTACTTTAAATCAAAACAGTGGCACTGGTGGTACTATCAATACAGCAACATATAATACCTCAACCTCAAGTCAGACAAGAACATTAACAAACCCAACAAGAGCAGGTTATGAATTTGCTGGTTGGGCAATTAAAGTTGACGGTTCATATAGTGGAAAAGAACCAACAGTAAGCGGAACAACACTCACAATACCAGCAAATTGCTATGGTAACATTACTCTTACTGCAACTTGGACAGCAAGACAATATAATATTACTTTAAATCAAAACAGTGGTACTGGTGGTTCTATCAACACAGCAACATATAATACCTCAACCTCAAGTCAGACAAGAACATTAACAAACCCAACAAGAGCAGGTTATAGATTTGCTGGTTGGGCAATTAAAGTTGACGGTTCATATAGTGGAGAAGCACCAACAGTAAGCGGAACAACACTTACAATACCAGCAAATTGCTATGGTAATATTACCCTTACTGCAAATTGGACATTGGCTATTTACACCATTACATTTGAAAGAAATAGTGGTACATGGGCAAGTGGTTACCCTGTACCAAAATCCTACAATATAAATTCAGGTGAAATCACATTACCAACAGCAGACAATATCTATCGTACAAACGATATCTTCTCAGGTTGGTATACTTCATCCACCTTCTCAGGAGATCCTGTAACAAGCATTCCAGCAGGTTCAACCGGTAACAAAACCTATTATGCACAATGGACAGAGGCTGCGGTATATAACACAACCCGTAACTTAGGTTATAGTGACCTTACAACTGCAATAGAAAAGGCTAATGCGGGCGAAACCTTGGATGTCTTGAGTAATTTGACATCTACTGAAACTTATATTGTAGATAAATCTCTTACAATTCAAGCAAATACAAATGATGTTGAAGTGGAGGGCTCATTTAATGTTTCCGTAGGACATCTCATTTTGGGTGGTGGAGCGAAAAGTTTAACCATAACAAGTTCAGTTGATGCAATAACTATTTCGGGTACCGCAAATTTAACCACTAATAATCTCATTGTAAATGTCACTACAAAATCTTCTGCAATAGTTAGCACAACTACTGGTGAAATAAATCTAGTAGGTGGAAAGATGGATGCAGTTAATCCTTATAGTCTTTCTAATAATGTTTATTGTATAGAAGTTTCTGCTGGCACTTTGACAATAAGTAATGTTATGATAAATTCTGATACAAAATATGTTTCTTTATACAATAGTGGAGCAGAAGTGTATATAAATGGGACACAAACCATTATATATGGGATTGACAACTCTATTGGAACAATGACTATAAATGATGGTGAAATATTCAATACTTCGTCATCCAGTAGTGCAATCGACAATTCTGGCACTTTGACTTTATACGGAGGAACTATAACTGCTGGAAAGTGGGCTGTGATTAGTGGTGGAGATGGATATGGGATCTCAAATTCGGGAACTCTAAAAATTAATGATGATGTAACAATATCAGGTGGTGATAGTGGTTTATATATTGATTCTGGCTTGACAGAAATTAGTAAGGGTTCAATCAAAGGAAATCTGTACGGAATTTATTGTATAGGTGGAGATATTAATATATCAGGAGGATCATTCATAGGTACTCAAACTGCTGGAATTTACAATGATGGTGGAAACATAAATATTTCGGAAATGACAATGATAGTAGAAATTTCATCTGATAATTATGGAATTTTTAATAGACAAGGTACGATTGAAATCTCAGCAGGTACAGTAACTGGTGAAGTAGGAATACGAAATGCTCACGAATATAGTACCGTTTCTTATATAGTAGCTACATATGCGACATTAACTGTTTCAGGTACAGCTAATATAATAGGAACACAATATGGAATAGAAAATGAAGGGCAAGGCTCACTGTATGTAAAAGGAGGAATAATAAAAGGTTCATCCACCACCTCATCGAGAGGTATTTCTATAGATACTTATTTAGACGTTAACCAAGGCGATGTTGATACAGCTATTATAGAAATATCAGGTGGAGAGATATCAGGATATCAAGGAATTAATACTAATCATTGGTTAGATATTGATGATAGTAATGGTAAAGTGTATATATCTGGTGGAAGTGAACCTGATAATTCTACCGATAATAATATAAAGGCAGCAGGAATTTATTATTATCCGTCAGCTTATACTGCTGATAATAATATTTCTGCTGGAACTATCAATGGCTACTATGGTATTTACGTGTCTGGATCCACTAGTAATGATTCTTTCTCTTTAGTTATAAGCGGTACAGCAGAAATTGTAGGTACACAATACGGAATATATAACGAATCAAGCGGTACCGTCAATATTCGTGGTGGAACAGTTACTGCAAATGGAAATGGTGGTAGAGGAATAGAAAACTCTTCTGGTATTGTCAACATCAGTGGTGGAAAGATACAAACAACTGGTAAAGCTGCTTTCTCTATATACAATTATGATGGAACAGTTGATATATCGTCTAAAGCACAAGTCACAGCAGTATATAGAGGAATTTATAGTAGAGGTAGTTCAAGTAATGTAACTATAAGTGGTGGGACAGTTACTGTAACTGGATCTAGTGGTAGAGGAATACATAACTCTTCTGGTAGTGTTACAATCAGTGGTGGAACGGTACGAACAACTAGTAGTACATCTACTTACTCTATATACAATTCAAATGGAACAGTTGATATATCGTCTAAAGCACAAGTCACAGCAGCATATAGAGGAATTTATAGTACAGGTAGTTCAAGTAATGTAACTATAAGTGGTGGAACGATAAATGGTAGCACTTATTGTATCTATTTAGATTCATCAGCTACACTTAATCTTAGTGGTTCTCCTACTTTCAGTGGGAGTAGAAGAATTCACTGCAATACTACATTAAATACAAGTGTTCCACATAATGCACCTATTTATGTTTCATCTCCTTTAAGCCTTAGTTCAACTATTAGGTTATCCGCTAGCTCAAATGGATATATTGTTAGGGGGTCTATCTCTTCTTTGGATCAATATTTTAGTGCTTATTCTGGTAGTATTAGTAGTCCAATTTATTCTATGGGAACGTATGGTCTTAGGTATAGTGCATAAAAAATACTTTCTGTGGTCTCAACTACTTGTCATTCTGAGTCCAACTTCAACGCGTCGACCTGCGAAGAATCTCAAAAAATGCAAGGCATTTTGCCTTGCATTTTTGTATTTTTACTTGTTAAAAGAAATATGCTATGTTATTATAATCTTAGTTAACAAAGGAGAACTTATGAATTTAAATTTCATAAATCAAATTGCTTTTTTTAAGAGAAAAACTGGCAACAAAGTGCGTAAACTAACCAGATTTAAAAACAAATCAAGTGTTGAGTATAATGCATCACTTAGTATTAAAGATATTTTGGAACCGCTTATTGAAAAAGATATGCGAGACATCAATAAGATGATTGAAACCCTTTTTCGTAAACTTATGGCAAATAGAATGGGGCTTTTTACCATTGTCAAATTTGATATGAAAAATTATTTTCCATCCATATCACTTCGCTATGCTTATGATTTTTTCATCAAAGATAAAATTAGCGAAAAATATCATCCACTTTTTGAAAATTATTGTGATAATGTTAAATACAATCTTCAAGGGCTTCCACCGTCAAGCAACTTTGCGGCAGTTATGTCAAAGGCACTAAAAGACGAACTATTTGCATTTTTTAAAGTTGATGGACTAACCGATTGCTTTTATTATGTAGATGATTTTGTGCTATTATTCAAAAAGCGTGTAAATGAAATTTACATCAAATTTGGTATTTTGGAATGTATTAAAAATGTATTTTTTAAACGCAACAAATTACAATATCAAAACAAAGTTAAGGCACATATTGATGACTCAAAATATACTTTTTTGGATGATACAAAACTTCCTGGCAGTTTTACATGGCTAGGTTATAAAATCGGCATTTCATATGGTTGGCAGGGCATTGGCATAACGCTAGATATGGCAGATTACAAGATGGAAATATATAGAAAAGCATTTTTTGACGCCGTTAAACAAAATTATGCTGATGAGGAAAAGATGCGTTTGATGCTATATTCTAGCACTCGCAGTGTAGTTACAAAAATACACAAGCAGGGGAAACCAGATAAAAATGTCAGCATTTCACCATTTAAATTTTACAAAAACTTCAAAAAGTACCCAGAACTGGTAGGTGAAAACACTCGACGTTTTATGCAAGGAGTGATTGTAGATGCTTTTAGACAACAAACTATTGCCATGCCATTTTATTTAAAAGATAAAGATCCAAACAGCGGTTACAATCTATGGCATAACTTTTTTAACAGCAAAGCCATTGTATTAAATAAAACATTTGGATGGTCTTATGAAAAACTTTATAACACCATGAAAAAATATTCCAAACTTGACATTCACTCAAAGTCATATGAACAACTTGCAAAAATGTATATAGATAATTTTGTGATAAAACTTTAATATTTATTTGTAAATTTTTTTAATTTGTGTTATATTATGTTTAAGGTTGCGAGAGCGACTGAATTACCCGAATTCGAAACAAGATCTCAGATGTTGTTTCATGCGGGTGGGGCTGCGGCGCCACCCCTTTTTTTTTAAAACTAAAAAATAACTCTTGATAGTTTCGTTTACTGCCAAGCGTGTCCGCACAGTTACGTACGTTTGTACGCGCCTGCGCGGACACACTTGTCGAGCCTTACTCTCAAGGTTATTTTTTAGTTTTAAATATTATTTAGCCTTGTCTTTCTTCGCAAAAACGATGTGCGCGGACTTGTCGAGCCTTACTCTCAAGGTTATTTTTTAGTTTTAAATATACTATTTAGTCACCCTGACCGCTCTCAGACCACTTGTCATTCTGAGGAGCGAAGCGACGTGAGAATCTCATCATCTTGTCATTCTGAGCCCAACTTCAACGCGTCGACCTGCGAAGAATCTCTATCATATGTCACCCTGACCACTGGCCCGCTTTGATGGAGAGGAAGGGTCTCAACTATAAGAGATCCTTCGTCAGCCGTCAAGGAAGCCACACTCAGAGTGACTAAAAAAATTGTCATTCTGAGCCTCGACCCGCAGAGACGGAGACGAAGAATCTCTTTAAGCATTTGCCAAATATATGAATTTGTGTAATAATCTTACTATGTATTATGTTTACATTTTATCCAATAAAAACAATACGGTTTTATACATTGGAGTTACAAATAATTTGGTAAGAAGAGTTTATGAACATAAACAAAAATTTGTTCAAGGTTTTACAAAAACTTATAATGTAGACAAACTTGTTTATTATGAAATTTTGTATGATCCATATAATGCAATTACAAGAGAAAAACAATTGAAAGGATTGAAAAGAAAGAAAAAAGATATGCTAATAAATAATTTTAATCCGGATTGGCACGATTTATATCAAGATATTTGTAATAGCGTATGAGATCCTTCGTCAGCCGTCAAGGAAGCAGTTCTCAGGATGACACACACAGTCTTCTGAGCATATTTTTCTGTCATTCTGAGCGTACTTTTTTGTCATTCTGAGGAGCGAAGCGACGTGAGAATCTCATCATCTAGTCATTCTGAGCCACACTCCAACGCGTCGACCTACGAAGAATCTCTATCATATGTCACCCTGACCGCTCCCCGCTTTGACGGAGAGGAAGGGTCTCAACTATAAGAGATCCTTCGTCAGCCGTCAAGGAAGCAGTTCTCAGGATGACACACACAGTCATTCTGAGTCAAGTCACACGGCATCGTCAGAAATGTGATGAGTTTTATTCTTTAAACAAAATAGAGCGTATAAAGGTACTGATTTTATGTTGTTTTCAAAACCAAAATTTTTAGATGAAACTCTAATAGAGTAGATAGGATTATATTTTTTTACAAACACACCAAGACTTTTTGCTTGGACATTGTCTACATATTTGCATTCAATTGGGACTATACCATTCTCTAACTGAATAACAAAGTCAAGTTCAGCCTTTCCATTGGACTCCCAATAATATGGTTCAAGCCCAATTGAAATAAGTTGTTGCATAACATAGTTTTCAGATATTGCACCTTTGGCATCGCTTGACAACATATCCATTAAAATATTTTGATAGTTTAAATTTAAACTATTTGATAGCAAGCCTACATCACTCATATATATTTTATAACTTAATAAATCTTCATAAATTTTTAAAGGCATCAATTTAAGAAGCATATCACAAAAAAGGGGAACAAGTCAAATATTTTTACAAAAAGTGGAACGACTTTTTGTAGAAATTGTATATTTTTTGTCATTCAGTTTATTTGGTGTCCTTAGAAAGATATTTCATAAGTTCAATCTCATCTTCATCAATAGGTTGTTCTTCCATATCAATTAAAGGTTCACCAAGGTCAATATTTAATGCATCAATGCTTGCTTGAATACGTTTAAGTGATTCTTCTTTTCCAAGTAAATAAAGCATTTCACCAGCACCGCCAGGGGTGACTGTGTGAGCAGTAACAGCAATACGTACTGGCCACATAAGTTTGCCGATTTTCATTTCTTTATGCTCTGCATATTTTGCAAGTAGGGCATTCAAATTTTCAACTTCAAACTCTGTGCTTGCAAGAAGTGGGAAAATCTTAACCAAAATGTCACGAGACTGCAATTTATCTAGTTTATTTTTCTTGTTTTCAAAAAGTGGTGTATCAACTTTAAAATCACTTAAAAATGCAAATAGTGGAACAATATCACTAAATTTGTTTATTCTACTTTGTGCAAGTGTGGATGCAAAGTCCCATTTATCAAAAATTGGTTTAGGAAGGTCTTTTATATATGGCATACTTGCATTTTTAAATGCTTCATGGTCAAGTTTTTGAATGTACTGAGCATTGAACCAGTCAAGTTTTTTATAATCAAAAATTGCATCACTCTTGACAATGCCATCCACATCAAAGTGCTCAATAAGTTCATCAAGCGAGAAAATTTCCTGTTCACTTTTTGGATTCCAGCCGAGCAGGCTAATGTAATTTACAATTGCGTCACTAAGGTATCCTTCTTCAAGTAAGTTATTGAAACTAACTGAGCCATGGCGTTTACTAAGTTTACTAACCGAGCCATCTTCATTTCTACCCATAATTGTAGAAAGGTGAATGGTTTTTGGTGGTTCCCAGCCAAAAGCCTCATACAAAAGTTGGTATTTTGGTGTAGAAGAGATATACTCTTTTCCACGAATCACATGTGTGATATTCATAAGGTGGTCATCTACAACATTTGCAAAGTTATATGTTGGTAGTCCATCACGCTTTAAAAGCACTTGGTCATCAAGGCTTTCATTTTCAACGGTTATTGTACCATAAACTTCATCTGTAAATGTGGTTGTGCCACTAAGTGGAACTTTTTGGCGTATAACATATGGCTTTCCTTCACTCAAATTTTTTTCTATTTCTTCTTTTGAAAGATTTCTACAATGTCTATTATATCCAAAGCCTTGTTCTTCTTTTTCATCAGGGTCGCAAAAACAATAATATGCATATCCGCTTTCTACAAGCATTTTGGCATATTTTTGATAAATTTCTTTCCTTTCACTTTGTACATAAGGGCCATAGTTTCCGCCAATGTCGGGACCTTCATCGTGGTTTAGATGTGCTATTTTTAGAGTGTTATATATAACCTCAGTGGCTCCTTCAACATAACGCTTTTGGTCAGTATCTTCAATTCTTAAAATAAACTTGCCATTATGGTGCTTTGCAAACAAAAAGGCAAATAGTGCCGTACGTAAATTACCTATGTGCATATATCCAGTTGGACTTGGTGCGAAACGTGTTCTAACTTCCATAAATTACCTCTAGTACAATATATAATTCACGACAAATTTTGTCAAGGCTTTTGGTATATGTGTTGGCAAACTTTCATATGTTATTTTGAGGCAAAGGTGTTTAATTTTTTTAGTGAACTTGTGGCAGATTTTGGACTGGAAATTGACAAGTTAAATAGTTTTAACATTGTCAATATGTCCAACAAACTTGTGTACATAGAGGGTCAAAAAGGAGTTGTAAAAATAGGCTCCGAAAGTATGTCCATTCGCGTTAAAGGCGGTGTTGTAGTTGTATTTGGACAAAACCTTAAACTCAAAAAAATCACGGGCACAACTGTTTGTATTGTGGGTAAAATTGAGGGAATAGAGTGTAAATAATGTATAAATTCACAATTAGTCCTAGAAATACTGAAAAGATATTTGGCAAACTTTCATCAAAGTTTGATATTTTTGATGTTAATAAGTCCGAAGAAAATGTTATCTTTTTTTGTCACAATAAAGATAGAAAAAAAATTCAAAAAACACTTAAGTTTTATGGGCTTTCTGATTTTAAATGTCAGCCAGTTCGCTCAAGCAGTGTACTGAGTCGATTTACAAGTTTAGGAATACTTTTAGGCATAGCCTTTAGTGCAATTCTGTGGATTATATCAAGTTTTTTTATCACCGATGTGGTGATAATGGGAGATATAGACTTTACAGAACAAAAAGTCTATGAGGTTTTGTCAAGTAACAATATTCACGAGTTTACACCAAAATCTAAAATTGATGTAGAGGCACTTGAAAACCAAATTCAAAATATTCCATACATAAGTTATGTAAGTATAGTTTTTCGTGGCAATGCACTGATTATAAATATTCGCGAGCAATTAACAAATACTGAAATTGTAGATTCTGGGAGTTTTGCGCCAATTGTTTCAATTTATGATTGTATGATAACTCAAATCAAACTAATTCAAGGTACGCTTGCGGTAAAGACGGGTGATATTGTTAGGGTGGGTGATGTGCTTGTGTATCCATATGCTACCGATAGTAAAGGAAACACCCGTTCTGTTCAGCCACTTGCTGATATTGTTGCCGATGTGTATATCACGACGGTTTTAACAGTTTATGACCAAAGAATCGAGCGTGAATACACTGGCAATGTAATAAAAAATTATGAAATAACTTTTATGGGGCTACCTTTGTTTTCCACAAATAATGAAATAACTTTTTCAAATTATGAAACAGAAGAATATACAAATTACATATCTACTGCAATCTTACCTATAAAAATCACATACCACAACTATTATGAATACAATAATGTCACTATCGATGCCAACTTTTCTGAAAATTTGCAATTTTATATTGATAAAACTCGTCAAACTGCCTTGCTAAATGTTAAAGATTATGACATAATAAAAAATGAAAGTCATGTAATTCGCGACTATGATGGATATCATGTTGTTGAATACTCATTGACTGTAAATAAAAAAATAGCATAGGTAATTATGATAATAAATTTTAACAATTTAAAAGATGAAGTTTTAAGAGAAAATATTACCAATATATTTTCTATTGCCTTAAAACAAACAAAAACAAAAGATAATATTTCAGTAAATATCACAGTTGTTTCACAAAACGAAATAAGAAGATTAAACAACGAGTTTAGAGGTGTAGATAAAGTCACTGATGTATTATCTTTTCCACTTTTTGAAAAAGACGAAATTAAGGGTGAGGAGATGCTTGATAATTTTATTACAAGTGACATAGGCGACATCGTCATATGTAAAGTTAGGGCAAAACAGCAAGCACAAGAATATGGACATAGTTTGCTTCGAGAGTTTTGTTTTTTGGCACTTCACGGGCTTTTACACCTTCTTGGCTACGACCATATAGAAAAACAAGATGAAGAGGTTATGTTTCCACTCCAAAAACAAATTTTACAAAAGGCAGGGCTTATAAATGAGTTATAAGTTTGGGTATATTGCAGTTGTTGGTAAGCCAAATGCAGGCAAGAGTACTCTCGTCAATTTTTTAACTAAAAATAAGGTTGCTATAGTTTCACCAAAGGCACAGACAACAAGGAATAATATTTTAGGCATACTTACAACCAAGGATTTTCAACTTGTGTTTATAGATACACCGGGTTTGCATAAATCTAAAAACGCACTTGACAAGTTTATGAACAAAAATATTAGAAGTGCAGAAGGTGGAGCGGATGTTATTTTATATTTAATTGATAGCACAAAGATTATTGATGAGTTTGAATATGATTATTTAACATCATTAAAGCAAAAGTCTGACGGCGAAATAATAATAGTCTTAAACAAAGTTGATTTAGTTAAAAAACCAAAATTACTACTGACTTTACAAGAACTTTCTACGCTCGGCTTTGAAAACATTGTACCAATAAGCGCGAAAACGGGCGAAAATGCTGACAGTCTTATGGATATGATTTTAAAATATTTACCAGAAAGTCAAACTAAAAACTTTTTATATGATGAAGATTATTACACCGACAAATCGCTAAAATTTATGGTTAGTGAAATTGTGCGCGAAAAGGCATTATATTATTTAAATGACGAAATACCTCACGGAATAAGTGTAAATATCACCAAATTTGAACTAAAACCAACTCTTTTGGTGGTTGAAGCGGATATTATTTGTGAAAAAGATAGCCACAAGAGCATAATTATTGGGAAAAATGGTGCTATGATTAAAAAAATCGGCCAAAATGCACGTGAAGATATGGAGGCGCTTGTTGGCACTAAAGTGCTTTTAAAACTTTTTGTCAAAGTTAAAAAAGATTGGCGAGAAAACATAAACTTTTTAACAGAATTTGGTTATAAAAATGAAGATTAGTAAATTTTTTATTTGATTTTGCATACAATATTAGTATAATAGAAATATAAGGTACAAAAGCAAGAGGTTGTTATGGAAAGGTTCGTATCAGATAATGCACAAATACTGTGGAATATATTTAAAGAAACTGGTAATGTAAACATATACCTTTTGTATCATGCCGTTCAGCACAGTGATGACAAAGTGCTTGACTACTACATTGGTAAAGAAAAAACTGCCGATGAGGGAATGGAACTTTAATGGGTATCAAGGTAAAGGCTATCGTTATTGGTGCAACTGATTATAAGGAAAAGGACAAGCGTATAACACTTTTTTCGCTTGAAAAGGGCAAAATCTACGCAACGCTTAAATCTGTCAAATCACCAAATGCAAAACTTAAATTTGCCAAAGAACTTTTTTGTTTTGGCGATTTTTTTATTGATACACCCTCTATGATTGTGACTGGCGTAGATGTTGAAAATAATATGTTTGAACTCACAAAAGACATAGATAAATATTATATCGCTTGTGCCATTTTGGATGTGGTAAACACTGTTTTAAAAGAAGGTGAAACCAATGCTCCATTATTTTTAGAAACGCTAAAAGCACTTGGTGCTATTGCCTATGATAATGTAAACGATAAATATGTTTTGATTAAATATCTTTTGTCGGTGTTTTCTGCAATGGGATATTTTGTTGCACTTTCAAATTGCTCTGTTTGTGGAGAAAAATTTTCTGGTAAACGTTATTTAAATTTAGATTTTGGTGAAGTGGTGTGTGTGGCGTGTAAAAGTGCGAATTGCATTGAAATTTCTGCAAGGGCAGGTACAGCCCTCAAACTGCTTAGTGAAACCGATTATGATAAACTTTCAACACTGAAATTATCTAAGGGTAGTGAAGATGAGGTATTAAACATTTTGAATATAAATTTTGACAGGCGTTTCAATAAAAAATTAAAATTACTGTAAAAAATAAGCACTATTTGTTTGCTTATTTTTTTTTGATGCTTTACACTATATTGGTTTGAAAAATGGAGGAAAAATGACAAAGTATGTTTATCTTTTTAGTGAAGGCAATGCGTCTATGCGTAACCTTCTAGGTGGCAAAGGTGCAAACTTAGCCGAAATGACAAATATTGGGCTTCCAGTGCCACAAGGTTTCACAGTTACAACAGAGGCTTGTACAAAGTATTATGATGATGGCAAGGTGCTTAATGACGAAGTTATTTCGCAGGTAGAAGCAGGACTTAAAAAACTAGAAGAAATTACAGGCAAAAAGTTTGGTGACAAAAAAAATCCATTACTTGTTTCTGTTCGTTCAGGGGCAAGGGCGTCTATGCCTGGAATGATGGATACAATACTTAATCTTGGAATAAATGATGAAGTTGTTGTTGGGCTTAGTGAACTTACAGGAAATGAACGCTTTGCCTATGATAGTTATAGAAGATTTATTCAAATGTTCAGTGACGTTGTTATGGGGCTTGATAAGAGTAAATTCGAAAGAATTATCGATGAAATGAAAGAGAAAAAAGGCATTAAACTTGATATAGAGTTTACTGCAGAAGACCTTAAAGAAATGGTTGTAAAATTTAAAGAATTTTACAAAAAAGAGATGAAATCAGATTTTCCAACTGATCCAAAAACTCAACTTATTGAGGCAGTGAAAGCGGTGTTTAGGTCATGGGATAATCCAAGAGCAAATGTTTATCGCCGTATGAATGATATACCTTCAAGTTGGGGTACAGCGGTAAATGTTCAAACTATGGTGTTCGGCAATATGGGCGAAACCAGCGGTACTGGTGTTGCATTTACTCGTAACCCAGCAACTGGTGAGAAAAAACTTTTTGGTGAATATCTTATGAATGCACAGGGTGAAGATGTTGTTGCGGGAATAAGAACACCAAATCCAATTTCAACTCTTGAAAAACAAAATCCAGAGATATATAAGCAATTTATTGAAATTTGTGAAACACTTGAAAATCACTACAATGATATGCAAGATATGGAGTTTACAATTGAAAAAGGTAAACTTTATATGCTTCAAACCCGTAATGGCAAGCGTACAGCAAAAGCCGCACTAAAAATTGCTGTTGATCTTGTTAATGAAGGTAGAATAAATAAAGAACAAGCACTACTTATGCTTGACCCTAAACAACTTGATGCACTTTTGCATCCAACTTTTGATGAAAAGGACCTTAAAAATGCAGAAGTTATTGCTCATGGTCTTCCAGCATCCCCAGGTGCTGCAACTGGTAAAATTGTGTTTACAGCAGAAAGAGCAAAAGAACTTAGTTCAAATAAAGAAAAAGTTGTTCTTGTTCGTCTTGAAACATCTCCAGAAGATATAGAAGGTATGGCAGTTAGTCAAGGTGTTTTGACAGCACGTGGTGGTATGACATCACACGCAGCAGTTGTAGCACGTGGTATGGGAACAGCATGCGTTGCAGGTTGCAGTAGCCTTTCTGTTGATGAGGATAATAAAGTTTGTACAATTTCTGGAAAGACATATCACGAAGGTGATGAAATTGCTTTTGACGGTTCAACAGGTAACGTCTATGGCAGAAAGATAGATACAAAACCAGCCGAAGTTTCTGGTGATTTTGCTACTATTATGGAATGGGCAGATAATGCACGAAGACTACAAGTCCGTACCAATGCCGACAATCCACGTGATGCAGAAGTAGCGTATAAGTTTGGAGCAGAAGGTATTGGACTATGCAGAACAGAGCATATGTTTTTTGAGACAGATCGTATTCCAGCAGTTAGAGAAATGATTGTTTCATCTACTGTAGAAGAGAGAGAAAAAGCACTTGCCAAACTTCTTCCTATGCAAAGAAAAGATTTCATAGGACTATATAAAGCAATGAAAGGAAAGCCAGTTACTATAAGGTTTTTGGACCCACCTCTACATGAATTTTTGCCACACACAGATGAAGAAATTCGTACACTTGCAAAAGATATGGGCTTGACTTTTGATAAACTTAAACACACAGTTGAAAGTTTGCATGAATTTAATCCAATGATGGGTCACCGTGGACTTAGACTTGCTGTAACATATCCAGAAATAGCAAGAATGCAGACACGTGCAGTCATCGAGGCAGCACTAACAGTTAAAAAAGAGGATGGTTATGATATTCATCCAGAGATTATGATACCACTCACTTGTGAGGCAAAAGAATTTAACTATGTTCGCGACATTGTTGCACAAACCGCAGATGAAGTAATCAAATCTAGTGGCGAAAAACTTGACTACAAAATTGGTACAATGATTGAAATTCCTCGTGCAGCACTTACAGCCGATGAAATTGCAAAGACGGCGGAATTCTTCTCATTTGGAACAAATGACCTTACTCAAATGACTTTTGGTTTCAGTCGTGATGATGCTGGTAAATTCTTAGACGCATATTACGATAAAAAGTTATTTGATAGCGACCCATTTGCTCATGTTGACCAAAAAGGTGTTGGCAAACTTGTAGATATGGCAGTTAAACTTGGAAAAAGTACAAGACCAAATATAAAACTCGGTGTCTGTGGAGAACATGGTGGTGACCCTCAATCTATTGATTTCTTCCACAGAGTAGGGTTAACATATGTTTCTTGCTCACCATATCGTGTGCCAATCGCACGCCTTGCCGCAGCACAAGCAGCAATTAGGAATAAATAATTGACAACGAAATTTATTTGTGATAATATTCCAATAAGGAGGGTGAAGATGCAATCTTTAGTATTAAAATTTTTCTCATCAGCAATGATAAAGAAAAACACCTCACGCATTGTCACACAGGCAAGAGGGGAAGCGACATGGGCTTGTGGCATTGATGAATGTTAAAAACTAAATAGTTAAAATATCTGGTCATTTTAGTTTTTAAAATGACCGGATATTTTTGTATAAAGGAGAAAAGATGTACAATATAAAATCTGGCACAAGGATGGTGCAAACCTTAAAAAATAAAAAGGATAAAGTGTTCACATTATATAACAATTCTATAAATAAAAGTATTGAGATAAATTATATGGGGGCTCGGTTGTTGCGACTTATTAAAAATAAAAGTTTGAAAATTGAAAATTTATTAGGACTTTCTTTTATACAAGAACTGATACAGTTAAATTTTATTACAAACGAAGAAAATAGTAATGTAATGCTTTCAAAAAAATGTCACTATAAATATCCATTAACATCAATATCTTTGGAATTAACCAATCAATGTAACTTAAACTGTGTGCATTGTTATGGTAGTTATGGCGCAAATGTTAAGGGATGTTTTCTGCCTTTTGATTGGATAAAAAATAATTTATCTGAATTTAATAAATTAAATGTTTTAAAAATTGCTCTCACTGGTGGAGAATCTACTCTACATCCTGATTTTTTAAAAATTGTGGATTTCATACTTTCTAACGGATTCGAATTGTGTGTTTTTACTAACGGTTTCAATACTAACATTATTAAGCAAATGCTTAAAAATACAAAACAATATCATTATGTGGTAAAAGTTAGTTGTGATGGGCCAGAGCAAATACATAACAAAATAAGGAGGAGTCCATATTCTTTTTTTAGGGTAATTGAAACACTAGATATATTAAAAAAATATCCAAATATAACAACTTATATATCAACCGCAGTTATGCCCGCAAATATAGATTATATTAGTGATTTTAAGAAATATATAAAGCGCAACTATCCTAATTTTATCCATACTTTAGATTTGGTATTTCCGTCAGGAAATGGTAAAGATAACTATTTTAGTTTACAAGAACTAAAAAATGTAAAAAAACAAATTCCTGAATTATTTAATTATTCTGAAGGGAATCATAGCAGATTTAGATGTTCTGGAGGAGTTAATCAATGCACAATTAGTCCAGATGGAACAATGAAAATTTGTAATGCCGCTTGTGCAGATGCGTTTGCTTTTAAATCTAATGTTTTTGATTTATCTTTGAGAAAAGCCTGGCTTCATGGTGGAAAAAATATTTCATATTTTCGTAAGGAAAAATTTAAAAATACAAAAGATTGTGTAAATTGTAAAATAAGGTCAATATGCAAAATGAACGATTGCAGAGTAATGGCTTACTTTTATAAAGGAGATATACATTGTAGTAATCCAATCACTTGCATATCCGCCCAAAATTATTTTAAACAGTCGTAATTAGGAGAAAAATTCTATGGAAGAATTAAGAACACTTAACACAACATTAACAGTATTTTTTAAAGATAACAAAATACTTCTTGGTGAAAAGAAAAGGGGGTTTGCAAAAGGTACATTAAATGGTATCGGGGGTAAGCAAGACGAAGGCGAAACCATTGACGAGGCAATGATAAGAGAATGTCAAGAAGAAATTGGAGTAACACCTATAGATTATGTTTTGATAGGAAAAATTCATTTTGATGTATGGTACAAGGGCGAACGTGTAAATATGTATATGCATGTTTACACTTGCACAAAATTTGATGGTGAAATAATAGAAACTGAAGAAATGCTTCCAAAGTGGTACGACATAGACAATATACCATATGAAAAAATGCTAGCAGATGACCTTTTGTGGATGCCTATGGCACTTGAAGGGAAACAATTCGTTGGAGATGTTAAGTTTGATAAAAATATGAAGATGCTAAGTCATGACTTTAAAGAAATTTAATTCAAGGTTTGTCAATAAGTTTAAACAAGAAATCTCTTATAAATATTCAACTTTTATTAGTCAAAAAAATTGAATTATGATACACTTATATACAAGGGGATAAGTATGATAGAAAGTTTGATATTTGGAGCATTAAGCATAGTTTTTTGTATAATTTTTTGTATTTTTAGGGCACAAAAAGCAGACGTGTTTACATTAGCATTAAAATCCATTTCTTCTATTTTCTTTATTTTATGTGGCATTTTTGCAATAAATTATGTTTCATCTAGTATATTTAATTTATTTATAATAGCAGGGCTTGTATTTGGTCTTGTGGGTGATATTATTCTAGATTTGAAAGTTATGTATAATGAAAATAGTGACCAGTATTTTGTATTTGGTACATGTTCATTTATGATAGGGCATTTCTTCTATTTTGCAAGCACACTTATATATAACATTGACATGTTGCCAACTCATACCATTTGGAATATTTTGGCATCACTTGGGGTTGCAATACTATTGACACTTATAATACTATTATCATCGAAAAAACTCAACATGAACTTTGGGAAAATGAAGTGGCTTGTGGCAGCATATAGTTTTGTACTCACATTTATGGTGGCATTTTCAATTTCAATTGCAATATTTAGTCCAATATTTTGGATATTTGCCTCGGGAATGATAGTTTTCTTCTTTTCAGACCTTGTACTTTCAATGCAATATTTTGGTAATAGGACGGAGAAAGTTTGGATATATATAAATCATATTCTTTATTATGTAGCACAAGTAATGCTTGCTTTATGTGTACTATTTATCTAAAATTTTTTTAAAAAAAAGATTGGTTTTTGACAATCTTTTTTGGTGCACCGCACACGATTTGAACGCGTAACCCTCGGTTCCGAAGACCGATGCTCTATCCAGTTGAGCTAGCGGTGCATAAAATATAAATCAACAAGCCAAACAAACTATATTACTTATAAGTCAATTTGTGGCAAGGAGATTTATATTATTTTAAATAATGTTTATATGGATATTATCAAAGCCCCTTAGGTTACAATGTCATTTCATTGTCTTTTACGTAATGTGCTGTTTCTTTCATAAATTCAGAATACTCACTTTCGGTTAAAAGTCCACTTTCTTTAAGATTTTTTAAAAAGCAAACATCATTACGAATTTTTTGCTGTGATTTAATATCCATTGAATAAAAGTAGTTTCTGATAATTTCAGGACCATTTTTATTTTCTACTTTTACCAACTCGTTTAAAAGTCCATTATAAAAATATTTTGAACGTTGAAGGTGAGGTGATAATTGTTTTTCATTATTTAGTAAAAAATATACATTATTTCTACACATTTTTTCAAATAATAATTGATTATTTGAAATGCATTTTATAACAAGGTCTGAATTCATATAGTCTGTAATATCGAAATCATATTGCTCCATAATTTCTAGGTACTGCTTTATAATTTCAATTTTTGCATCATTATTTTTAGGCAGATAATTTTTATCTTCATCAAATAATCTTTTAAATAATTCTTGTTTTGGAATTACCTTTTGATAATTGTCGTAAATTTCAGAAGTAGGTGAGAGTACTTGTTGATATATTTCAAAAACTTTATAATCATCAGGATAAAAACTAGGTAATTCTACATCATTAACAAAATTTTCTATAAATTTTCTTTGACAAATAGGGAACATATTAAGGTTAAATTGTGGGATTTTAGAAGATGATAGTTGCTTATTTTTATAATAATTAAAATAAGCACGATTTCTTGAATCACTATACGAATTTGATTTTTCACCTCTATTTTTCGAGAAAATATCTGAAAATTTTAATGTTTTTAATTTGTCTTTGGATTCGGCAGCATATTTGTCAATTACCATTTTTGAAATCATATTATAAAGTGCTGAAAAACCTGCTGAAACATTTGAACTAATATAATACCTATCGTTTTTAATTGAATACTCATAGGAACGATAGCAAGCATCAAACAATAACGATAATTTCATAATATCTGATTGAGTTTGATGAAAATTTGAAGCAAGATAATTAATGAAACCATTTACATTCGATGAGAAATAATAATTCATTATTTTTTTCTCATCACAAAATTTCAAAATGGCACTAAACATTTTAACAGGAAAGTCATAATATCTTTCATTTACAGGTTCATATCTTTGTGCCAATATTTCGGTGTATGCCTCATTAAGCATTGTATGTATGTTTTGCTTAAATATATTCCCCGATGGAAAACATTCTAAATTTGTACATCTAAAACCACATTTATTATCGTTTGCGGAAACCGAATGTATCATTTCATGAAGTAATGCATGCGGAAGAAGTGGCGATGATAAATAACTTGCATCTATAGTTATACAATGGCTGTTTGGGTTGTATTTTCCAGCACAGCCCTTAATGCTTCCAATTTTATAATTAACTGAAGTTAAATTATCGGACATTTTTTCTTGTAATTCGTTTGGCATTTCGGCAATTATATTTAGCATAGAAAGTTTTGCTATAATAAGGGCATTCTGGAAATGCGTTTTTTCTTGTTGAGAATGTAACTGCTGTTGATAATCTTCATATAAAACATCATCTACAAAAGGTTTTAAAAAAGCATCTAGTGACTTTGATTTTACGTTTATGAATTTTTCATTTTGTAACTTAAAGTAGGTATATGCTAAATTTTTCTTGTCACGGCAAACAAAAATCTCATTTCCTTTGTGAGAAAAAGAATAAAGTATGTAATAATTTTTATCCAAATTTTCAAAATTCATAATTATTCCTTATTTTTTCCAAGCCCAGTTGAACCGAAACCTTCAACCCCTCGAGTAGTGTCATCAAGTGTTTCTACAACTTTTGTTTTTGCATAGCAAACTTTGTTGATGACAAGTTGTGCGATTTTTTGACCCTTTTTAATTTCATAGGGTTTATTTGATAAATTATAAAGTATCACACAAATTTCACCACGATAGTTTTCATCCACTGTGCCAGGGGAGTTAAGAACGAAAACGCCATTTTTGAGTGCTATTCCGCTTTTACTTCTAACTTGTCCTTCTGTGCCTTTTGGAAGTTGCATTGAAAGTCCTGTTCCAACTTTTTGCCACGTAAATGGTTGTATAACTATGTCTTCTACGCTATATAAGTCCATACCTGCGTCACCAACATGAGCATAGTCAGGAATAATGGCATCTTTATTTAGTTTTACAAATTTTATTGTTTTCATCCTTTCTCCTTAATTATAAATCAAAGTAAATATTTTGTAAATACCTTTAATTTATTTCTTTAACATTATCAGGTATGAAGATATTATGAGCATCAGCATCCATATCGTTTGAAACAATTTTGTCAGTTGTAAGTTTTAAATATTTTATATTTGCTTGTGCTAAAACATTTCCATCTATGTCCAAAATTTTTGCTTCACTTTGAACAAATCTTGATGTATTAGATATGACTTTGCCAATTCCTTTAAGCGGTACATTATATGGAACAGGTTTTCTAAATTTTGTAGTTATCTCCATTGTTACGCCAAAAGTATTTTCAAGTGGCCATAAACTTCTAAGACCAAGTTCATCTAACATGGCGGTTATCATCCCTCCATGTGTGCGCTCTGGATAACTTTGGTGGAATTCTTTAAACTCAAATGTGCTCATCACACTACCATCTTCCATTTCATAAAAAGGTGCTTTTAAACTGCTAGGGTTTTCCACTCCACAAATAATACACATTTTACTATTACATTGTTTTGTTTTTACTTTCATAGAAGAAATAATATCACAAAACTGCAAAATAACAAATCATTTAACAATATTTATTTTATCGTCATACAATGAAATGAATACACTTAAAAGGAGAAGGACAATGCCATGTAATTGTAATAATACGCCACCACCATGTTGTGAAAATATTTTCGCAACAAACACGGTGACGAGAAGTCAACGCGGTCCACAAGGTCCTACAGGTCCAACCGGACCAACAGGCCCTTCTACTGGAGCGACTGGTCCAACCGGTGCAACAGGTCCAACCGGTGCCACAGGTCCTACTGGAGCAACTGGTCCAACAGGTGCACAAGGCCCACAAGGAATACAAGGTATTCAAGGATTTGCTGGTATACAAGGTCCTACAGGAACAACGGGTGCCACGGGACCAACAGGAGCCACAGGAGCGACTGGTCCAGCCGGAGCGACTGGTCCAACTGGACCTGCCGGAGCAACAGGCGCGACAGGTGCAACCGGACCAACAGGTGCAACAGGTCCTACTGGTGCCACTGGAGTTACGCCAACATTTACTATTGGTACCGTAACCACTGGAGCACCTGGAACCACTGCAACGGCTAATATAACTGGAACTGCACCAAACTTTTTCTTGAATTTGATAATACCTCAAGGTGCCACAGGTCCAACTGGGGCAACGGGACCAGCAGGTACGACAGGTGCAACCGGCCCAACTGGACCTATAGGAACATTAGGTGCAACAGGTCCAACAGGAGCAACTGGGGCGACAGGTGCTACAGGCCCAACGGGACCTGCCGGAGCAACGGGTACCACTGGAGCAACTGGACCAACCGGCCCAGCGGGAGCAACGGGAGCAACAGGCCCTACAGGACCAGCAGGTGCAACTGGTGCAACGGGTCCAACTGGACCTGCCGGGGCAACAGGTGCTACAGGTCCAACCGGACCAACTGGAGCGACGGGACCAACCGGACCAACTGGCCCAACTGGACCATAATGACAAAAAAATATCCGCATTATTTGGCGGATATTTTTTTATAATGTATTTTCAAGTGTATTTATTTTAACAAATTCATAACAAATTTTATGTTTATAGCCACTTTGTGTAACAAATTCAATATTTTTGGTTTTGAAGTTATTTATAAGTTTTTGTTTAAAAATTTGTTCTCCAATATTTTTTGGCAATTTGCACATTATTGGAGGTGGCATATCCTTATCATAAATTTTTGAACAAATAAGGTCAAAAACATAGTAGTCTTCATTTATTTTTAAAACATTAAAACTGTGGAGTTCTTCAATACCATCAAAATTTATATTTGACGCTACAAGTGCGCAATCAAAATTTAATAATTTAAAAATGTTATGGGCAAAAGTACTTCGCTCAAGACATTGACTAATTCTTGTATTTTTTAATGATGACAGTGTAACATTTTCGCCACGATCTTGTTCTAGTTTGTATTTTTGTATATACGCAATAGGGTCAACTGAACCTATTCCAAAATAATCAAGAACATAGTTTTGAACAACTTTGCAAATGTCATTAACTGTTAATTTGTTTTGTTTTTTTATTTGTTGAATTTTTGAAATTATGTCGTGATATGCTTTATAATCATCCAACACAAAATATGTGTATCCTGCAAAAACCAATGAATTTTTGTCTAGAAAATCCAAACAAATGGTTGTTTTATAATCTTGCGGAGTATAGAATTTTGCTACTTTGAATTTTTTCATATATTTTATATTACCACTAAAGTTTATCTTCGTCAATGTCAATATTGCAAATTTAAGTTTACATTTAGTAAAGAAAATGATATATTGTAATGTATTATCAATTTAGGAGAAAACAATGAAAAACAAAGCGATTACTTCACGTGATATTGATTTTGCAAAGTGGTATACTGACATAGTTAGATGTGCAAAACTTGCAGAATATTCAAACACTAAAGGTTGTGTAATTTTGGAGCCAAATGGTTATGCAATTTGGGAAAAAATGCAAAGTGTATTAGATAAAATTTTCAAACAAACTGGGCATCAAAATGTTTCTATGCCTATGCTTATTCCTGAAAATTTGTTAAGAAAAGAAGGAGAACTTGTTGAAGGTTTTGCACCTGAATGTGCTTGGGTTACTATAGGTGGACAAAATACTCTCGATGAAAGGCTTGCAATACGTCCAACAAGCGAAACACTATTTTCTGATTATTATAGTTTAAAAGTTAAATCTTATAGAGATTTGCCAAAACTTTACAATCAGTGGTGCAACGTTATGCGTTGGGAAAAGGAAACAAGACCATTTTTAAGAACACGTGAGTTTTTATGGCAAGAAGGACATACTGTTCATGCAAACAAAGAAGAAGCCGAAGCGGAAACTCTAAGAATGCTTAATGTTTATAAAGATTTTTTTGAAAAATATCTTGCAATTCCTGTAATTTGTGGAAAAAAGACAGAAAAAGAAAAATTTGCAGGCGCTGAATATACCTATACTATTGAAGCACTTATGTATAATGGAGTTAGTTTACAAAGTGCAACATCACATTATTTTGGACAAAAATTTGCAAAGGCTTATGATATTAAGTTTTTAAATAAAAATAATGAGTGGGAATATGCTTACCAAACTTCTTGGGGCTGTTCAACTCGTATGATTGGTGGGTTAATTATGGTGCATAGTGATGATAATGGTCTTGTCCTTCCACCAAACATAGCACCACGACAAGTAGTTATTGTTCCAATAGGTGAGGACGAAGAAGTTAAAGCACTTGCAAGTAAATATCTTAAACTTTTATCAGATGCAGGCATAACAGTATTTTGTGATGATTCTGACCGTTCACCAGGATATAAATTTGCCGAACATGAGGTAAATGGAATACCAGTTAGAATTGAAATTGGAGCAAGGGATCTTGCAAACGGAGAAATTACACTTTCAAGACGTGACACAAGAGAGAAGGTAAATGTAAGTGCAGTTTGCGATATTGTTGAAACAGTTAAAAAACTTATGAGCGATATTCAAGAAAACCTTTATAATCGTGCTTTGAAGAGAAGAGATTTACTCACTTATAGAACAGACGATATCAAAGAAGTTGAAAATATAATCAAGACAAAACCAGGCTTTATTTATGCACATTGGTGTGGTGATGAGGCTTGTGAACTTAAAATGAAAGAAATCGGTGGCATAAAGTCAAGATGTATAACAAGTGAACCTGTTTCTGACGGCGACAAATGTGTTGTTTGTGGTAAACCGGCAAAACATATGGTTGTTTGGGGAACTCAGTATTGACATTTTTCGCATTTATGTTAAACTAAAACCAAAGGAGTTACTATGAAATTTACTATTGACTTTCATGAACTCAATAAACTACCAAGATTTCTTAAAAATCAGGCACATGATACTTATCCACTTTATGTAAGATGCCCAATGGAGTTGGCACCTATTTGCGATGATGTTTATAGCGATATTTTAAATGCCACGCGGGACTATAATGTTGAAACAAACATTGTATTTACTGTGACTAATTATAATATTGACGCAAAAACACTTGAAAATTTAAAAACTATTTCTGATAAAGAAAATATAAATATTCTTCTAGAAGATACATCTGAATCTGTGGCTAATAATGAAAAAGATTATATAGATCTTGATATTGCAATTGCAGCTACCAAAAAGTTAGATGATTGCATTGAATTTATAAGACAAAACAAATTTTCACCATTTGAAACATTGCTTTTTGCATATATTTATGCAACAAAAAGACCATATAATGAAGAGAAGAAAAATCAATCATTGGTTTTGTCTCGTTCAGTATTTCATGTTTTAACTTGTGACAAAATTGTTTGCTCGGGATATTGTAATATCATTAGGGCATTGGTAGAAAAATATGACGACCCACGTCTTTTGGTTTTTAAAAATACAACAAAATACAAAACATGGGATATTCATGATCTTCACGCAACTCTAATTTCATATCTTAGAGATAAAAAATACAATATAAATACTTATTCATATTTAGACCCAACTATTGATTCGGAAGAAAAGAATGTTAGAAATTTTATAGATAGAAGATTTTCTTTAAGTGGCTTTATGGTTCCATTACGAGATATACGTCATTTACATGATAGACCATTTATGGTTAATGAATCTGATTATTATGATGATGATAGTTTTATATACAAAAGTTATTTAGATTTTATTACAGATAAAGAAAATAATAATAGTTTTGCTTACAATGGTATTGAAATTGCAGATGGCTTTAAAAAGTCTTTAAATGACAATTTTGCAATTATTGATTATTATAGTAAAAAATATCAGGCACTAAAAAATAAATATCCAAGTATGGTTGCACAAGTGGAAGAACAGCCTGAGTTTATAACTGAAGATTTATATAAATTTAGTAAACCAATTACTTTACAAAAAATAAAAATTGCACTTTTGAAAGTAGTTGGATGTATGACCGATTTAAAAGGTGAGCAATTAAAAGGTTTTGTTAATCAAGTAGTTAATAACAATGTAAAATATATAGACCAAAAATACGATGAAGGTGCTACCAACGCTTTTTCAAAAGAAAATTATAAACATAACTACGAAAAATAATAAAAATATTTGTAAAAACTTAAATTAGAGAGTAATATATACGTATGAAACATTTAACAAGTGAACAATTGAGGTCGATGTATATAAAGTTTTTTGTCGACCACGGACATGTACAAATTCCTTCTGCATCAGTAATTCCAGAAAATGACCCAACGGTGCTTTTCACCACTGCAGGTATGCATCCACTAGTCCCATACCTTCTTGGAGAAAAACATCCAGCAGGCAAAAGACTTACTGATTATCAAAAATGCATAAGAACAGGTGATATTGATGATGTAGGTGATTCTTCACACTGCACATTTTTTGAGATGCTAGGTAACTGGAGCCTTGGAGATTATTTTAAGGAACAAAT
This sequence comes from uncultured Clostridia bacterium, assembly GCA_944376845.1. Taxonomy (GTDB): domain Bacteria; phylum Bacillota; class Clostridia; order Christensenellales; family UBA1242; genus UBA5893. The sequence goes on from CALWDZ010000003.1 coordinate 110,611, forward strand.
GATTGCATGGAGTTATGAGTTTTTAACAAGTCCAAAATATCTTGGAATTGACAAAAATAAAGTTGCCGTTTCAGTTTTTGCTGGCGATAATGAAATGCCTCGTGATGAAGAAAGTGCAATGCTTTGGGAAAAAGCAGGAATAAACAAGGAAGACATTTACTACCTTTCAAGAGAGCATAACTTTTGGGGACCGGCAGGTACAACAGGCCCTTGCGGTACAGATACAGAGATGTTTATAAAAGTCAAAGAAAAATGTTCAAAAGATTGCTCACCGGCATGTTCTTGTGGTGCATTTTTGGAAATTTGGAATGATGTCTTTATGGCGTATAACAAAAACGCTGATGGCACTTATTCGCCATTAAAGCAAAGAAATGTCGACACCGGAATGGGCTTGGAGCGAACATTATGTGTTTTGAATAATGAACAATCAGTTTATGATACCGACCTTTTTGAAAATGCCAGGAAAAAATTAGAAGAACTTACAGGACTTAAATATGGTGAGAATGGAAAAATAACGAAGGCATTTCGTGTTATTTTAGACCATATCCGTACTGCTGTTTTTATGCTTGGTGACCAAAATGGAATTGTTCCAAGCAATGTTGACCAAGGTTATATCTTGCGTAGAATACTTCGTGGTGCAATTCGTCATGCACGCACCGTCGGACTTAAAGAAGGTGAGCTGAATGAAATTGCAAAACAATATATTGAAAAATATAAAGATGTCTATCCAGAACTTTTACAAAATAAAGATAAAATTAATGAAGAAATAACAAAAGAATACAAAAAGTTTATGAGAACACTTGAAGGTGGACTAAAAGAATTTGAACGCACTGTAAAAAAATTAAGTGGTGATACAATTGATGGTGTTACAGCATTCCATCTTTTTGATACCTTTGGTTTTCCACTTGAGATGACTATTGAACTTGCAAAAGAACAAAATCTTAAAGTAGATGTGGATGGCTATAAAGAAGCATTTAAAAAACATCAAGAGATTTCACGCGCGGGAAGTGAACAAAAATTTGCATGTGGTCTTGCAGATAACCAAGAGGCAACTACTCATCTTCACACAGCAACACATCTTTTGCATGCAGCACTTAAAAAAGTAATTTCACCTGATGTAAATCAAAAAGGTAGCAATATAACAGCGGAAAGGCTGCGCTTTGATTTTAATCTTGATAGACCTTGCACAAAAGAAGAATTGCAAAAAATTGAAGATATGGTCAATGATGTCATAAAGCAAAATATTCCAGTCGTTATGGAAGAAATGACTGTTGAAGAAGCAAAAAATCGTGGTTTTATAGGACTATTTACAAATAAATACGGTGACAAAGTCAAAACTTATAGAATAGGTGATTTTTCAAAAGAAATTTGCGGTGGGCCTCATGCAAATTTTACTGGAGAACTCGGACATTTCAAAATTGTAAAAGAGCAGTCTTGCAGTGCGGGGGTACGCAGGATTAAAGCCATCCTCGAATAAAACGCAAAATTGTGGGTGTCTGCGTCGTTTACTGTCGGGCAACCCTCACACAATCACGTACAAAGTACGCTCGTGCGTGAGGGCACCCGCCGAGCCTAGCATCCACCGCACAATTTTGCGTTTTAATTTATTTTAATTGTCATTTCATCGTTTACCGTTAAAGTGAGTTCACATAGTCATTTAGGGAACTAAACTTCTGCGTGACACAACAAGTCGAGCCTCGTCTTTGCCGCACAATTTTGCGTTTTTTATATTATATTAGTGTGTCTGCGTCGTTTACTGTCGGGCAACCCTCACACAATCACGTACAAAGTACGCTCGTGCGTGAGGGCACCCGCCGAGCCTAGCATCCACCGCACAATTTTGCGTTTTTATTTATTTTAATTGTCATCGCATCGTTTACTGTCAAGTGAGTTTACATAGACTATTTTAAGCCCAAAAGCGAGAGTTTTGACGATGTCGAGCCTCGTCTTTGCCGCACAATTTTGCGTTTTTTATATTATATTAGGGTGTCTGCGTCGTTTACTGTCGGGCAACCCTCACACAGTCACGTACAAAGTACGCTCGTGCGTGAGCGTGTGGTAATCTCTACTTGTGTCGTTCTGAGGAGCGAAGCGACGTGAGAATCTCATCATTTAAAAGACTTCATTTTTGTGTGAAGTTTTTTTATTATATATTGGTTTTTTTATTTAAATATGCTAATATATTAGTTATAGAGAGTGTATTATGAAATTTGACATAAATAAAATTTTTTTAAAAAGAAAAGCCAAAGTTGGTATTGCTTTTGGTGGAGGTGGAGCAAGAGGATTTGCACACCTTGGAGTAATAAAGGCTTTTGAGGAATATGGGATAAAGGCGAGTGATTTTGCTTTTATTTGTGGTACTAGTGCTGGCAGTATCATTGGTGCATTTTATGCTGCCGGGTATACTTTTAGTCAAATGATGAAAATTGCTAAAAACATAAAGGAAGAAGATATACGCACAAACAAAATTCCTTTTATGCCATCCAAAACTGATGGTATAACAGATTTAATTATTGCACAACTTGGTGATATAAACATAGAAGATTTGCCACTTCCTTATGCGTGTGTGGCTTGTGACATAAAGTCCACGAAAGAAATAATTATCAAAAAAGGCAACCTTGCAAAAGCGGTTGCGGGTAGTTGTTGTGTTCCAGGAGTTTTTGTACCTGTCGTGTTTGAAAAATATCATCTTTGTGATGGCGGTCTTAAAAATACAATTCCAACAAGTGTTCCTAAAAGATTTGGTTGTGATTACTGTATTGGGGTTGATGTCAATAAACATAGAACATATGGAACAGATAGTTTAAAACTTGTTGATGTTGTGTCATGCTCAATTCGCGTTTTAATGGAAAATACTGCACTTAGAGGGTACCTTAGTGCTGATGTTATGATAGGTCCCGAAACTAAACGATTTTCAGCGTCAAAGACTGAGGGTATGATGGATATGGTGGATGAAGGATATAAAGAAACCATAGATAAAATGCCTGAAATATTAGCATTACTTAGTAAAAAGCCACAAAAATCAAAGTTTAAAGAACAGTTTAGTAGTGAGGAACCAGAAATCAATGGTTAAAAAGAAAAAACAAAAGAGAAATTTAAAGTTAAGATTTTGTATATTTTTTCTGTTGTCACTTGTTGTATGTTCAACATTTTTCTTTAATGATACTTTAGAAGTTTGGATAAATTCGCTAATCAATCCACCAATTTCTGAAGATGTTGAAAATTGCGAACTTAAAGTTCATTTTATAGATGTAGGTCAAGGTGATAGCATTCTTGTTGAATTTCCAGACGATAAAGTTATGCTTGTAGATTCTGGACCAGGCTCAAATGAAGATGACCTTCTTACATATCTAAACAATGTTTTCGCGACAAGAGAAGATAGAGATATAGATTATTTTGTTGTAACTCACCAAGACGAAGACCATGTTGGCGGTGCTGATGTTGTGTTTGATAATTTTAATATACTAACATTTTATAGACCAAATGTTTATACTGATGATGAAATGGATAAATTCGGCTATTCATCTTCACAAGCAAACGCATGTAATACTGCGTGTTTTACTACAATGATTGAAAAGGCATACCAAGAAAATTGTGAAATTTTTGTTTCAGAGCGTATGTTAAATCCACTATTTTTGGAAGATACCAGCGAATATGATGTCCAATTTTTGTCACCATCTGAGTCAAAGTATACTGATGCCAACAATTATTCACCAATAATACTAATAGAGTATAAATATCGTAAAATAATGCTTACTGGTGATGCCGAAACTCAAGTTGAAGAAGAAGTTCTTGAAAATTATGGTGATATACCAGGTTTTTTACAGTGTGATATTTTAAAACTAGGTCACCATGGCAGTAACACATCAACATCTCAAGCATTTTTGGACGCGGTCAATCCTAGTTATGTAGCAATTTCAGTTGGTGAAGGTAATAGTTATAAACATCCAAGCGATGAAGTTGTTGCACGCGTAGCAAATCTAGTCGGTGAACAAAATATTTTTAGAACTGACACTATGGGGAATATTGTATTTGGCATAGATGCTGACAATCTGGTCGCAGGCAGAGGTACTATACAAATAACCACCTTAAAGGGTGCAATATTTAACATACATATAGAGTGGTGGTGTGTTGTTCTTGGCATAGAATGTATACTATTTGTAATAATTATTACACCAAAGAAAAAATATAAAGATTAAGAAAGGCTATAGCATAAAAATACTCGCACATAAATGCGGGTATTTTTATGTAATGTTAAGTTTGACAATATTATATAGATTATGTTAAACTTTATTGTTAAAAAGGACAAGAATATGAAAAAAGAACAAGGAATGCCAGATTTTGTTAAATTAGAAAAAGATGTATTAAAATTTTGGGAAGATGAGCACTGTTTTGAAAAGATGCGTGAGCAAAATTCAAAAAAGAATAAATGGTATCCATTTTTAGATGGACCAATAACTGCAAATAATGAAATGAAACTTCACCATGTTTGGAATAGAGCACTTAAAGATATCATGCTCCGTTACAAGAGTATGCAAGGATATGACAGTTGTTTTCAAAATGGTTTTGATGCACAAGGACTTTGGGTTGAGGTCAATGTTGAAAAAGAACTTGGACTTAAAGGTAAGCCTGATATTATTTCCTATGGTATGGATAATTTCGTTGAAAAGTGTATTGAAAGAGTTAAATACTATTCATCAATTATTACACGCCAATCAAAGAGGCTTGGTCAGTGGATGGACTGGGAGCATTCATACTATACAAATACCGATGAAAACATCACATCTATTTGGTATTTTCTTAAAAAATGTTATGAAAAGGGCTGGTTAATTGAAAAGCATAGGCCAATGCCATGGTGCAGTCATTGCGGAACATCACTCAGTGAACACGAAGTTGCGGACAACTATCAAGATATGGAGCATTTGGCAGTGTTTTTCAAATTGCCAATAAAAAATAGCGATATGTCCATAGTTGTTTGGACAACGACACCTTGGACACTTTCTTCAAATGTTGCAGTTGCTGTAAATCCAGACCTTGATTATATAATATGTAAAGTTAAAAGCACAAATAGAAAACTTATTGTTTGTAGTGATGCAAAAAAATGTTTAAAAGATGACTTTATAAGTATTGAAAAAACAGTTAAGGGAAGTGAACTTGTAGGGCTTGAATATGAAACTTGTTTCCCTGACCTTAAACAGCAAAATTTTGTGCATAAAATTGTTGCCTGGGACATGGTTGATGCAACCGAAGGCTCAGGTGCTGTTCATATCGCACCAGGATGCGGACAAGAGGACTTTGAACTTGGTGAGAAGTTGGGACTTGAAAAAGTTTGTCCAGTTGATGAAAATGGGGTATTTTATTCCGATTTTGGTTTCCTTTCTGGCAAAAAGACGACAGAAGTTGTAGACCTAGTTTTTGATGAACTTAAAAAACAAGATAAACTTTATTACACACATAAACATAAGCATCGCTATCCAATATGTTGGCGTTGTAAAAATCCACTCATTTTTAGATTAAGCAAAGAGTGGTATTTAAGTGCTGACGAAATTCGTCCAGAACTTATAAAAGCGATTGACACAGTTGAATGGCAACCTGCATTTACCAAAAAGCGTATGTTAGATTGGCTCACAAATATGGGTGACTGGAATATTTCGCGTAAACGTTTTTATGGACTTCCACTGCCATTTTATAGATGCGAGCATTGTGGAGAACTTACAGTTGTAGGCTCGCTAGACGAATTAAAGAAATTGTCAAGTAGTGCTGAGGTTGATGCTTTGCCTCATTTGCACCGCCCATATATAGATAAAATTGAAATAACTTGTCCAAAATGTCATCATAAAGTAAAACGTGTTAGTGAAGTTGGTGACTGTTGGCTTGACGCGGGGATAACTCCATTTAGCACAAAACAATATTTTACAAACAGAGAGCATTGGGAAAAGGATTTCCCAGCAGAGTGCGTAATCGAAATGAAAGAGCAAATTAGGCTTTGGTTCTATTCACTTTTATTTATGAGTGTAGCACTTGAACATCGTGCTCCATACAAAAAAGTTATAGGCTTTGCTATGCTCGTTGCTGAAGATGGCTCAAAGTTTAGTAAATCAGGTCCAAACAACATAAATTTTGATGAAGTGGTAGAAAAATTTGGTGCTGATGTGTTGCGATACATTTTTGCCGCTAATAATATGCAAAATGATACTCGTTTTGGTTTTAGTATTTGTGATGAAACTCGTAGAAAGATTTTGGGGCTTTGGAATGCATATGTATTCTTTAACACATATTATGTGCTAGATAATCCAGACATTTTGAACTTTAAGCCTGATAACCTTGACATAGTAGATAAATGGCTAATAGTTTCAGTAAATAAGTTTATTCGTGACAGCATAGAAAATTATGAACATCAAAAATACTTTAGTGTCATTAAAGACTTTGAAGCCTTAATTGATGATGTATCAAATTGGTACATTAGAACAAGCCGTAGAAGATTTTGGAAAAGCGAAGGTGATGATAAACTTTGTGCATATTTCTCGCTATACTATGCACTAAAAAATATCACAAAAGTTATGGCTCCAATTATGCCATTTATGTGTGAGCATATATACCAAAATTTAGTAAAATCGGTTGAAAAAAATGCAAAACTTTCAATTTTTATGGACGGTTTTGCTAATGTAAGTTTTGATATTAAGGATGAGAATATATTATCTCAAACAGTAGTTGCTCGAAATGTTATAAATCTTGCACAACGTCTAAGAAATGAAAATCAGTTAAAGATAAAACAGCCATTAAAAGCAATGTATATTACATGTGATAATAGCGCAAAAAGTGCAATACTTGCATATGAAAATATCATAAAAGATGAACTGAATATAAAAAATATCATATTTGAAAAAGACGCAACAAACTTTAATGATGAATATTTGCAAGTCAACTTTAAAAAAGCGGGTGCTGTTTTAAAAGGTGATGTCCAAAAAGCAAAGGCAGAGTTGTTAAATGCAACAACCGAGCAGATGCAAGAACTTGTAAAACAGTTTAAAAATGGCAGTGTTAACCTTTTGGGTCAAAACCTTCCAAGTGATTTGTTTATACTATGTCTAAAACCTAAAAAGGACTATGTTATAGCAAGTGAAAATAATGTAACTGTTGTGTTAGATATTACACTTGACGAAAACTTGATGCTTGAGGGACTGCTTCGTGAACTTATCCGTGCAATTCAGGTGTTAAGGAAAGAAGGTGGGTTAAAAATAGAACAAAGAATTGGGCTTGAAATACAATCAAATGATGAAACAATAAACAAAGTTGTAACAAAATACTTAGATAAAATAAAATCTGAAGCATTAGTTACAAAATATGGCGATATAAATGATACTACTATTTCTCAGACTGTAAATATTGGTGGTGAAGACGTAATTATTAAAATTAAGGGCTAATTATGAGATATAACGAAGAGTGGAAAGATTTTGAAGTGATTTCAACTTCAAAAGGCGAAAAATTGGAGCGATGGGGTAATGTTTACTTACTTCGCCCAGATCCACAAGTCATTTGGGATACTGGCAAATCTTTAAAAATTCCAAAACTTTGTGCACATTATCATAGAAGTAGTTCTGGTGGTGGCAATTGGGAATATTTAAAGAAAATACCAGATGAATGGGTGGTTTCATGGCGTGATTTAAACTTTTTGATAAAACCGATGGGCTTTAAGCACACCGGTCTTTTTCCAGAGCAAGCGACTAATTGGGATATGATGATATCTTTAATTAAAAATGCAGGTCGTGAAATAAAAGTACTTAATCTTTTTGGTTACACAGGTGGTGCAACAGTTGCTTGTACAAGTGCTGGTGCAGTAGTTACTCATGTAGATGCAAGTAAAAATATGGTTGAAAGGTGCAAACAAAACATAAAGTTATCCAATCTTTCAGATAAACCAATTCGTTATATTGTGGACGATTGTCAAAAATTTATTGAGCGTGAAATAAGGCGAGGTAATCACTATGACGCAATCATTATGGACCCACCAAGTTATGGCCGTGGACCAAGTGGCGAAATGTGGAAACTTGAAAACAATCTTTTTGATTTTGTCAAACTATGCAAAAATATACTTTCTGACAAACCACTTTTTGTGCTTATAAATTCATATACAACGGGACTTCAACCTTTGGTTTTAAATAATATATTAAAACTTGTGTTTGGCGATGGAAATATTTCATCTTACGAAGTTGGTATAAAGTGTAGTGATGGCTTAATTTTGCCATGCGGTGCAAGCGGAGTGAAAATATGGTAAATATTGTTTATGAAGATAATCATATTTTAGTGTGCGTTAAACCACAAAACATTCCATCGCAGGCGGATGAAAGTGGTGATGCTGATATGCTTAGTATTGTGAAAAACTACATCAAAGAAAAATATCAAAAACCAGGTAATGTATATGTTGGGCTTGTGCATAGGCTTGATAGGGTGACGGGCGGACTTATGGTGTTTGCAAAGACCTCCAAAGCAGCAAAAAGGCTTAGTGAAGAGATAGTTAGCCATGAAATGCAAAAATCATATCTTGCTGTATGTAATGGTTATTTAAAAAAAGATGAAGATAAACTTGTTGACTATTTGAAAAAAGATAGCAAAAATAACTTGGTTAAAATTGTGTCAAAGACAACTCCTTTTGCAAAAAGAGCAGAACTTGATTATATCGTGCTTTCAAAAAAAGATAATTTAAGTTTAGTAGAAATCAATTTGCATACGGGCAGAAGTCATCAAATAAGAGTTCAATTAAAAAATGCAGGTGCACCAATATTTGGTGACCATAGATATGCAGGTGTTAAACAAGGTAATCTTGCACTTTGGGCATATAAACTTTGTTTTATTCATCCAACAAAAAAAGAAAAAATGACATTTATTTATTTTCCACCAAATGAAAAACCTTGGAATTATTTTGAAAAAGAAATAAATAATAAAAAATAGGAGATAAAATGGAAAGAGAAAAAATCGAGGAAAAATATAAATGGGATCTAACTGAATATTTTAAAGATTTATTGTCTTGGCAAAATATGTTTGATTATGTTCAAAATAATTATAAAGAAATATTAAATTTTGAGCACAAATTAAATAATAAAAATGACATTTTATTATGTCTTGAAAAAGAAAGCGAAATTTCAAGTAAACTTGGACTTTTATATGTCTATGCAAGCCTTAAAACCAAAGAAAATTCGACTAATTCAATATATCAAAATATATTAAATAAAGTAGAAAAATTATCAGTTGAAATTAGTGAGGCATATTCATTTATTGATAGTGAATTAAATGACCTTTCTGATGAATATTTAAAACAATTAGCAAAAGATGTTGATTTTAAAAATTATGATTTATATTTTTTAGATATTATAAAAAATAAAAAACATATGCTTTCAAAAAAAGAAGAAAAATTACTTGCAAAAACAGGACTTTTTTCAGGACAATTTTCATCAATTTTTGATAAGATTGACACGGCGGATATAAGATTTGATGATATCTTGGATAGTAAAGGAAATTCATACAAAATGAATAATTCTGTTTACAATCGTTACAGTCAGTCAACCGATAGAACGCTTAGAAAAAATGCTTTCATCTCTATGAACGGAGCATATGGGAAGTTAAATCAAACAATTACAGAAGTTTATCTTGGTAATATAAAATCCGATTGTTTTTATAGTCAAATCCGCCATTTTGAAAGTTGTCTTGATGCTTCAATGTTTGCTGAAGATGTTGATAAAAATGTATATAAAACACTTGTTGAAAGTGTAAATTCAAATCTTGGTGTGTTTCATAAATATTTTGATTTAAAAAGACAAATACTTGGACTCGATAAAATTGCAATTTTTGATATGCGTGCACCATCGTGTGATAGCCTTGAAAAAGCCTATTCATATGAAGAGGCATATGATATTGTTCTGGATGCTTTAAAAGTGCTTGGAGATGATTATATTGAAATTTTAAAACTTGCAAAAGAAAAGCGCTGGATAGATGTCTTTACAAATGATGGCAAAGATACTGGTGCGTTTTCTTGGGGTGCATATGGCAAGCATCCTGTTGTGCTACTAAATTATGAAAGTACAATAAATGATGTATTCACTTTGGCACATGAACTTGGGCATAGTATGCACACATATTTTTCAAATAAATCACAGGTTGAGCAAAAAGCGGGATATGAAATTTTCGTTGCGGAAGTTGCATCAACTGTCAATGAAATGTTACTTGTAAATTTCTTTCTTTCAAAGGCAAAAAATAGCCAAGAAAAGCTATACTTTCTCGACTATTTGTTTAAAATGTTTTATTCAACAATATTCCGTCAAACTCTTTTTGCAGAATTTGAAGAATATGCACATAATGCCTATGAAAATGGTGATGACACAACTGCTCAGGCACTCAATGCATATTATTATAATCTAAATAAAAAATATTTTGGCGAAAATGTTGAACTCGTAGATGAGATAAAATACGAATGGTCGCGTATTCCACATTTTTATTCGTCTTTTTATGTTTATAAATATGCTACAGGGCTTATTTCAGCATTCTATATTGCTAACAAAATATTTAGTGGTGATAAAGAAGTGCTTTCGGGTTACAGAAAGTTTTTATCGCTCGGCTCAACTCTCGATCCAGTATCGCTTTTGAAAGTTGCAAAAGTGGATCTTGCACAAAAGTCAACATTCGACTATGTATTTGCCGAAATGGATAAACTACTTCAAACCTACAAGTCACTTATCTAGCATTCTTCCAATATTTATACCAATCATAAGCCACATAAAATCGTCACACGAGTTTTTAGGTTGACATCTTGGTGGACAAGGTGGTGGACATGGGTTTGGACATGGTGGTGCACAAAAATCTGGGAAGGCAGGTGATGTGTAGTGATTACCACATGGGTCACAACCACAGCCACAACGCATATCTATGTGTGGATATTCTTTGTAAACTCTATAATCTCTTGTCATAAGTTCCTCCACACCATTATATGTATTTAGTTTATTTTAGTGAGATGTGATAAATCTATTTTGTCACTCTCAATTTTTTTTGTGTTTTTTTCATTTTTTTGTGTGGCACTAAGTGCATTTGCAAGCATTGGGTTTATATTTGGCATATTGGTCAAAGTTGGCAAAATATCACTAAAATTTTTTCCAGATAAAATAAGTGGCAAAATTTTTTGCAAAAGTGGTGTGTTGTTTGAATTTTGCTGCGACGTATTAGTATTTGCGTTATTTGCATTGCTATCCATGTTCATATTGGGATATAAATTAAAATTATTTTCCATCACTAAATATAATATGCATTCATATAATATTTTAGTGAAAAAAGGAAAATTTTTATGAAGTTAAGTGAGTTTAAGTCTACACAAAAAAAAGAAGAAAAACAAGAAAAAATAAATAATGAGCCTCAAAAAAAGTCAACTGAAGATGTAGAAAAACTTTTTGATAAATACAAGGATATGGATTCTAATTCTTTAATGCAAGAACTCATAAAAAATGTAGATAAGCAAAAAAGTGATGGTAGTTTTGATTTCGAAAAACTTCAAAGTCAAATTAGCCAAGTATTACCATATCTTTCAACTGATCAACAAAAATATTTAATGACAATTTTATCGCACCTTAAATAATATGATATATGAGAAAAATAGATACAAATTTAGAAAATGTTTTTATGCTGTCGAAGTCTAAACCAAAACAAGTATGCCTTGTGGAAGTGTTTGACTATGCTAAAGCAAGAAGATATTTTGAAAAAAAGAATGTAAGTATATTAAAGGAATATAGGTTCTTAAGCCTTTTTTGCATAGATGCAACACTTTCCGATGTATATGATTTTGCACGTATGCCTTTTATTAAATACATAGCGCATTCAAGCCGTGTGCAATCATTTTGTAATGTTGCTAGAAAAATTATGGGAGTTGATGATATTGAATATAATGGCGAAAACATTTGCGTGGCAATAATAGATACAGGCATTAGTCCTCATCTTGATTTCACTTTAGGGAAAAATAGAATAAAAAAATTTATAAATTTTGTATCAGATAGGACATCACCATATGATGACAATGGGCATGGTACTTTTGTTGCTGGAGTATTGTCGGGAAGCGGTATTATGTCTTTTGGAAAATATAGTGGCTTTGCAAAAAATGCAGATATAATATCAATAAAGGCACTCGATAAAAACGGTGAAGCAACAGCAACAACAATTTTAGACGCTGTTGAATGGGTATATAAAAATCATAAAAAATATGATATTCGTATTGTTTGTATGAGTTTCGGAAGTGAACCCTTAGGGGCTAATGACCCTATTATGCGCGGTGCGGAAAAACTTTGGAATAGTGGAATAGTTGTTGTTGCGGCTGCAGGAAACAGTGGTCCTGATTATTACACAATAAAAAGTCCAGGTATATCTTCGAAAATAATAACTGTTGGCGGGTTTGATGATAATAGAATAGGTGATACTTTCAATGAAAATTTCTTTGAAATAGCACCATTTTCTTCACGCGGGCCAGCGTTTTCAAGAATAAAGCCAGATGTGGTTGCACCAAGTGTAGATATAGTTTCTTGTGGTAGACATAGCGATTATGTTCAACTTTCTGGAACAAGCGTTTCTGCACCTATGATAGCAGGCATATGTGCACTTATTTTACAAAAATATCCTCGTCTTATACCTGACCAGGTGAAAAAAATTTTGCTTCAATGTTCAAAAGGAATAACTCACAACAGGAATTTGGAGGGAATGGGGTATCCTGTATTAAAATAAAAAATAGGATGATAATCCTATTTTGTAATTTCTTGATTTGATTTGATTGTATTTTTTCTATGTACAAACGCAACAACGGCAGCAATTAAAGAACCTACAAAATCGCAAATTAAATCATACATAGTGTCAAAAAGTGCCTCTCTGCCTACTAAACCTTGCCATCTTTGAGCATTCTGACCAGGGATAACGCCATCAAATATAAACTCAATAACTTCCCAAACACCACCAATCATCATTGAAAATGAAAATACAAATAAGCATATCCAAAATGGGCTAAGTTGCGTTTTCCCAAGTTTGCTATATACATCATAAAACAAAAGTCCGAATAGTATTCCGCTGGCAAAATGTACAATTTTGTCAAGGAGAGGGAATATCAAATAAACACCCCATGCAGAACCTATAACAATTGTCAATAACATAAAAATTTCAAGTGCTATCACTAACGCAAAGTTTAATTTGATTTTAAATATAAGTTCAAACACTAAAGGTAACCAAACTACAATTATAAGAAGAACTGACATTAGATATTTTCCAGCATCAGTTGTGAAAATGCCTAGACAATCTAAAGTTATCATCGTTATTAAACTAATTACACTTAATATTTCAAAGGTTATAGAAACCCATAAAATATTTTTTCTCATAATTTCTCCTCCGCTTTTTTGCAGTCTTTAATTGCTGCATTAAACATATCAAGGTAAAGATCTACACTTTTTCTTAAACTAAAATTGGTTGCATGCTCAGCAACTAACGTTTTTTGCACTTCAAGTTCTTGTGGATTATCTAGCCACCAGTCGATTTTTTTCGCTAAATCTTTTGCATTACCATGTTTAAAAATACTTTGTTCATTTGTTACAAATTGTCTTGTTGCCGATTTCTTGCTGTCAGAAACGATTGGTACGCATCCGCAAGCGCATGCTTCAAGGCAGGTCATACCTTCGACTTCAATATCTGCTGGATGAATATAAAGGTCGGCAAAGTTTAAAAATGATAATTGTTGCTCTTGATTATATTTTCCCAAGAATATAGGCATATTTGGTAATTTTCTAGCAAATTTTTTATATTTTCTTAGTTGTGGACCTTTTCCTCCTAAGATTAAAACTATATCTTTTTTATGCTTGCTCTTTTTTATTGCTTTAAATAATAAATCATACCTTTTTTCTCTTGAAAATCTCCCAGTTGCCACAATTATAATTTTGTTTTTAAGTATTGTAGGTTTTGGTTCGCTCATTGGTACATAATTATTTTTATATCCATTTGAAATTATATGCAGTTTAGAACGATATCCATGTCTTTTTATTTGATTAGTGACCATTAGCGAAGGGCAATGTATATGTTTTATGTTTTTGTAAATTTTAATGTACCAACTTAGCCATATGGTAGCATTAACTAGTTTAAACTTTTTCATATAAATTGTAGAAGTTATATTTTCAGGCAAAATATGAAATGCTGCCGTGCATGGAATGTTATGTTTTTTGCATAGCGAAATAACTTTTTGCCCAAGTTTGAAAGGAGTATATACATGGACAACATCGGAGCCTATAATTGCGTGTTCAATAATATCTTTGTTTGGTTTGGCAAGTTGCATGCCTTGTGAATGAATTATTTTGTTGATTGGGGCACCAAAATTGCGCTCTTTTAGTGCGTACTGAGTTTTGTCGCCGTTATCGACAGTTAACACTCTTACAGTGTGTCCTTTTTCTTCCAATTCTCTACATAAATTTTGTGCAGAAACGCTTGTGCCGTTGGTGTTTTGAAAAAATTGGTCAACTACCAATGTAATTATCATAATATTTTTCTCTTTTGACTAATATGGTTTATAAAATTTTTATTATCCTAAATTGCAGTTTAAATCTTCTTGCTCAATATCATCTAGTACAATATTTCTTTGTTCTCTTTTTATGCGATAATTATACACTAATACAAGTTTGTATCTGTTATATCTTTGTATTATAC
>CALWDZ010000004.1 GCA_944376845.1 uncultured Clostridia bacterium
CAACAATTTACACTTTAATCAATTCTTAAATCCCTTTATTTATAGGGCTTTTAATAATATTAAGTTCAAGTCCTTATCTTAAATATTCAAAACTTGGTAAGCGCGAGGTCGGCAGTTCGAATCTGCTCGTTAGCTCCATTTTTTTAATTTTTAAAATACTTTTGGAACCAACACTGGACTTTCAATTTAGTTTTTGCATAAGTTCGGCTACAAATTTTCTTGTATATTTTCTTGCATACTTTCTTGTATACTATTAAATATAGTAAATAAGAATAAAAAACATTATACAAAAAACTACATTACTTTCATAATGTAGTTTTTTGGTTTTTTCAAACACTAATTAGCAAATGTTATTCTTTTATTTCCCTTTGCCCCCCGTCATTCCTCCGAGTGTTCCAAGTGCATTTCCCACAGAGTTAACCATACCTTTACCAGATTTGGTTGCAGTATATGTCACAGATTTTTTTGTACCATCCCAGTATTTAGATCTCTTTGCCCTACGCTGATCTAGGGCGTCTTTATGAGTTTCATAGCTTTTCTCCAAATCATTCAAACCGGCAGCCTCTGTTTCATTTTTATACACTCTATAATCTTCACTTTTTTCGTCAGAGTTATTGATGGCTGTTCTTGCTGCACTTTCTCTACTATCAATATATTCATCTCTTGACTTGCCACCAAAATGGCTTTGGGTTCCGCGAGTTGCCGAACCTGCAGTATTATTAGTTGCCTTACTTTTTCCGCGAGCAACTTGCATTCCGCCTGCTTTCATCGCCGCTGAACCTTCTTTTTTCCATTGTTCAAAAGTTTTCTTATCTCCAGCAGAGTCTGGATGATATTTTTTGTAATAATCTTCTAACTTCATCCCACTACTTTTAGCATCAGCATATGAACCAACGCCAGTATTCTTTTCCCATTCATCTTGTGACCAAGTTCCTCCTGATGCTAAATAATTCTCAAACGCAGACTTCTTTGCATTATCTTCATAAGCCGAGTAGTCACTTGCCGCTTTATCGCGTGCAGCATTTATCGCCTTATCCGTAGCACCTTGTTTTATATCATTTATTTTACTTTCTTTCTTTTTCATCACGCCTTTATGATATCCCGCTTGGGCAGCGTTCTTCGTCATAAGCCCAGCCTTTATACCAGCAGCGCCAATATGACCAATAGCACCAGCCGCATGCATACCTAAACCTGCAACACCAACTCCAAGTTTGGCAGCACCCATTGCTACACCGCCAACAGTTTTGGCAGACTTTTCTAAACTTTCCATTGTTTTTCCGCCTGCTTCCATGATGCTTTCGCCACCTAAGAAACCCGAGAACATCTTTTCAAAACTTTGTATTGCCATAAGTGAGGCAATAATGAATGCCGCTTGCACTACCATATCCGCCCATGCGAGCACACTTAACTCACCGCTGAAAAATGAAAATGTCTGGAAAATTGGTGCAATTATATAAAACACATTTACGACTAAAACAAGGATATACAAAGATATTACATGTGAAATAAAACTTTTTCGCCATTTACCAAATGCCTCACCTTTATCAAGTGGCATAAATGACAACGTTATTGGCTCTGCAAACATCATTGCAAGAAGCATGATGATTCTGTGCATGGCGGCGAATGATAGCGTTAAAAGTACTTTGCCACCAGTAAATATAAACAAGATTGCTAAAATATGATTGTAACTTTTTAAATCATAAAAATATGACACTAAAGCAATATTACTTCTATCAAAATATTCAACTGTAGTACCGCTTGCGTTTCCATAACCACTTGAATAATCATAAGAATTTAATACCTGTGGCGTTCTTAGTTTTGCATTAAACATAAACAAATCATCTACAACCGCTGCCGCTGCTTCTGGAGAAGATTGAGTAATAATACCGAAGTTATAGGTTGCACCCTCTATTGGAGTTGTTTGAGTTTCTCCACTTTCTCCCGGTTCCTCCCCATCAGGGTTTTCGGTTGGGTCATTTTCTGGCGGATTTTCCGGAGGAACATCAGATACAATCATCTGATAAAATGCATCATCATTACGTATTCTATTCCCTGAATAAAGACAAATTTTATTCACTAAACCAGAGATAGATGTGTATGTGGTATTCCTAGCTTCACCCCAAAATATGTAATAGTTATATGAACCATTTTCACTCTCTAAATTTTGCCGAGCATTTTCATCAATAGAAATGATAGATGTTGCTTGCGGTGAAGTTGCACTATCAACGACAAATAAAACCACGTTACCAAGCCATATTCCAAAATAACAAGCAATAGGAACTATTGCAAAATATAAAAGCGCTTTTATAGAATTTATAATAATTTTGCCCTTAGAATTATCTAGTCTACCATCTTTACCGACATCTACTTCACTTTTTATCATTGCTGCAATCGTTGTTATAAACAAAAGAATTGCCGCTAATATAACGAGACTCCAAAATGCTATTGCAATAACAGAATAAGAATCATCGCCAATAATAAATGTTCGCCTAATTATTTGATAAAAAATATCTCCAGAGCCTCCAAGTTGAATACCTCCAATGGCTTCACCTTCAATCTCAGTCCCCGCCAAGGAGTATGTATCAAGACCAGCTACTAAGCGAAACATTAATTGTGCCAAATCAAGCAGTGTATAACAACACGTCTCCAAGAAATATAAAAGTTGAGATAAGATTGCCAATGGATCTGAAAAAAACGCTATTAGTGCATCCATCCAATTTCCTCCTTTATTAACAATAATTGTAATTATAATATTATTTTTGTCTTTATTATTAAGTTTATTATAACAAACAACTTAAATTTTGTACATAGTTTTTAAAAAAAAAATAAATTATATAAAAAAGTTCGGCTAAAATAACCGAACTTTAAATATATTTTTTGCAAATTACCATCTAATGAATGCAGTACCACCGCCAGTTGTTTCATCAGTGATTGGGACTTCATCAACAAAGTTAGGTAAGATAACTTCAATGAATAACTTAAAGAATAAGATAAGACCAATTGTAATTGCAAGACCAACAATGACATTGATGAGTCTTTTCTTGGCTTCTTCACGTTTTTCTGTTGAATCAGCACGTGCCATCTGAACACCGATGACAATAGCATAAATCATTCCCGCAGCACCGACAATTACAAGCAAAGGATACAAAAGAACATTGATTGCATCAACTATGGTTCCAACCCATCCCCATGACTCTGAAAAATCAAAATCACTACTTGCTAGCATACCTGCACCGCTCATACTCATAAGATATGTAGTCATTTTTGTTAATAATGTGTTCATACTTTCCTCCAATATTTAAAATATTTATTTGCAAAAAATATAAAAATATGCATCTTGCAAACCTATTAACGCTATCATAGTAACACATATTTTCATATTTGCAAAACATTTTTCACAAATATTTTATTTTTTTTATTTATTTTTAATAAAAATTAAAAAATTTATTTATATAATAAGATAATACTTTTTAAAACTATTGCATTTATATACTTAAAATATTTGTGTCATTTCGAGCGTTGGCGACATCACAGAGATTCTTCGCTAACGCTCAGAATGACACTTTTATTTATCAGGATGACAACTTTTGGAATGATGCTTTTATTTATCAGAATGATACTTTTTTTAAAAGAACATAAAATATTCACATATTCGCAGAAGAATAACATAAAAATCATAAATATTTATTGATAGTTTTTTTATTTATTTGACTAATAAATATTAAACACGCTAAAATATATATAAATTTGGAGGCACAATGAAAAAGAAATTTATAAATTCATTTATCGCTCTTATAGTCATATATGTTATTGGCGTCATTGTTTCTATGGTTGTTGGAGAAAGCCAAACCATTGTGCAGGCACTAAGTGGAACTTACACCTTGATTATATTTGGAGTGGGACTACTTGGCGTTATTATGTATCTTGCATCAAAAAATAGATTTTTCGTTGATGATGATGATGAAGGCTTTACTGGAAAAACACAAAGCGGAAAACAAATGGACCAACACTATGAAGCAAGATTTGTTACAGAACAGGAACTTTTGACAAATCCAGTTTTTATGCCAACTACCTTTAGACAATTACCAAAAGTCAAAAAAAGCGGTGTAATGATAAGAAGTTTATACAAGCATGGTCAAATGTATATAAATATGTACAACCCTATTCACACACTAATAATTGGTACAACAGGTTCTGGTAAAACCACCTTTATACTTGACCCTGCCATTAGAGTATACGCACACACTGCAGAAAAGCCTTGTATGGTCATAACCGACCCAAAAGGCGAACTTTACAACAACCATTCAATTCAACTTCGTGAAGAAGGATATAGAATTATCACCATTGACCTAAGAAATCCATATTCTTCAACAAGATGGAACCCAATGGAACATTCATTTAATATGTACACACGCGCACATAACCTAGAGAATGAAGTAAAGGTATATAGAGGTGCTAACCCTAAAGATGTTAAGGGTTTTAAAGTAATTTCTGACCATTATGGAAATGAATGGTATGGTTTTAATGGAATTGCATATCCAACCAAAGAAGCGCTAACTCAAGACCTTGAAGCCAAAAAACAATCACTAATTAATGAGGCAGAAAACGAACTAAGAGAAATAGCCAGCACAATTGTCACAGTTGAAAGCAAAACCGACCAAGGCTGGGAACGCGGTGCTCAAGACTTTTTGTATGGACTTATGCTTGCAATGCTTGAAGATAGTCAGTATCCAGAACTTGGTATGACAAAAGATAAATTCAATTTTTATAACCTTGTTAAAATTGCCACCTATCGCGATACTGATGGTGACAACATGATGAAAACACTTCAACAATACACCTCGGGTAGAGATATGCTTAGTAAAGTCCCTGCTCTTACAAGCACTGTTGTAAACAATGCACCTAACACAACACGAAGTTATCTTGGTGTTTTGCAGCCAAAAATTGCGGTATTCCAAGACATGGGCATATGCTATTGTACAAGTGGAACTGATATAAGTTTTGAAGACTTTACCGACCAACCAACAGTACTTTTCATCAAAGTTCCAGATGAAAAAGAAAGCCGACACTCAATTGCTACAATGTGTATTTCTCAGTTATATAAAACGCTTATTGAAACAGCATCTCAAAAACCAAACTTACAACTCTCAAGACCAGTTTATTTTCTTTTGGATGAGTTTGCCAATCTTCCAAAAATTGAAAAAATGGACACAATAATTACAGTTGCAAGAAGTAGAAGAATTTTCTTTGAACTTGTAATTCAATCATACAGCCAACTTGACAATAAATACACAAAAGAAGTAGCAGATACTATAAAAGGTAACTGCAACATTCAAATATTCATTGGAACAGAAGATCAAAAGACGCGTGAAGAATTTTCAAAAATTTGTGGTGAAGTAACTCTTAAAACAAAAAATGTTTCACAAAATCAATCAGAAAAAAATGATAGAGACGCCACAAAAACAATTGGTACTCAGATTGTTACGAGACCACTTATTGAACCTTACGAACTCGGGCAACTTCCTTATGATGTGAACATTGTAAAAATTTATGGTCAACCACCTATTAAAACTAAAATGACTCAATATTTTAAAAACCCAGTGCTTGACCAGCGTAAAGCCGCCGAAGAATATGCACCAAGCAAACATCTCGATGAACGTGCAATATTTTATGATATTAAAAAAAGAAATTCAAAAGTGTTTAAAAAATCAAGTATTTTTGATGATTTCGACTTCTAAAAAATTTCCCTTAAATTTTTAAGGGATTTTTTTTAGACCTGTGTTTTTGTTTGATTATTAAAATAATTTTTAAAAATTTAATATATTTTCAAAGTACTTTATTTAATATAAAATAATTGTTAAATAAATATACACAATATATTTGTCAAAAATGCTAAAACTATGATATATTTTAAGTGATATATTTTGTTTTTGGAGTGGACACTATGGTTAAAAAATTAAATAAAATTTGGTATTTATTATTTATTTTAACGCTTGGCCTTTTAAGTGCAATTATTTTTTGTTTTCCAGTAAATACAAATAATAATGCCATGGCTGACGGAGAAAACCAATATTTCTCTGTTAGACAATATTCTCAGTATAATGAAGATGACCAAACAGGCACTTTGCTTACAACAATAAACAATGGTGAAGTTGCATATGTCTCTACTGGTCATGCTGTGGTTGCAGAACTTTCTGCTCCTGATAACGTAATAACCACTGTTCAACCTTCTATTGTGCTTAATGGAACAAACTATACCACCATAGAACTTGAAGAAATGGGCATTTATGTAGACTATGGCATTGGCAATAATTTTAGATTAACATCAATGTGCACGGCTACACATTCACCTTATGGAAAATATGAACTCACCATAGATTATATTCTAAACCAAAATGGTAGCCAAACCACTCAACGTATAACCTTTACATATTATGTACTACCACTCAGCGATTATTATAGTGGCACAGCAGTTAGCACTATTGTTTCAAATGCATACAATGTTTCAAGTGGTGCAACTTATGACAGAGCATATCAATACCAATACCAATACCAATATGTGTCTGCTGGTCAAAACACCAACCTTTTACCAAGTATCACATATGACAAAACAAAATTTCAAATAAGTATCAACAAAAGATTTAGACAAGTTGACACAGAAGAAACAATAACCTATGACGGACAAACCTTGTCAACATCGGGAAATGAACTTGTAATTATTGTTGAAGATTCTGACAGTAACCTTGTTACACTTTACTTTAATGACCTTGGTCTTTACACAATAAATTACACATTTACCTACATCTATAATGGCAATGTTGAAACATTACTCCCTTCAACCACCAACACAACAAGAAGAGTTGATTGTATTGAGGTTTTTGGATACCAACTATTTTATAGCGATGTAACAACAACGCAAACAATGGAATTTAAAACTCTAAACGCTGGTGTTATCAATAACCCAACAGATGTTACATACCTTAGTGGCAACACTTTTATGCAGTCTTTGACAGATGATGCGGTTTCTGAAAGTGAGGCAATCACAAACATATTAACCGCAGTAAACAATGGTACAATTAACATTCAAAGCACAAACCAACAACCAATACAGTTTGATTATAATGTTGAGATATTCAATGGTGACAACAGTACTATACAAGCCACGCAAAGCGGATATTGGATGCTTTCTCAAGATGATAATGGAAGTTATTTTGCAAATGACATAAAAAATCCATATGACAACAGTCCTTTAACAAGTGCGGGAGTTTATCTTGTAAAAGTTGTATACAGAAACAACTCACTAATAAATGGAATAAGTTATGGTAATAACTTCCAAAGTTCTGACATAAGTGACGGTACAAGCGAACAACTATCTTGTCAATGGTTTTTATTTGAAATCACTCGTGATGCCACACAAATGAGCATTACAGAACAAGACGGCTCTGAGTTTGGTACAAGCCTTTATGACGGAGCATATACAAACAACCCTGTAAGAATTTATAAAGACTCAACATCTTCTATATTCGATGCTGCTACAAGACTTGAAATCTCCTTCCAAGCAAATTACACGGGTGCCTATACAGTTATTGGTGTTGTTTCTGACAACGACGAAATTACGGTAAGTGAAAACGGTAACTACATTGCAACTATGTATTATGGGAGAAACTTAACACGCAGTTATTCAACAACTTTTACAATTGACAATACACCTATAGAAAACATACAAATCTATACAATGAATAGTTATAGTTCTAACTATTACTATCGTGGTACAGAAATAGACTTTTTAACAAATCAACCAGTGGCAATCTCTTGGAATGAAAAAACAAGTGGCAGTGAAATTACAGCGAAATATAAATTTATTCCACTCGTTGCCGATAGCAATTCATCATATACATCACAAATACTTAGACAATATCAATCATACAATTCTGTACCAGTAGATTATTATTTTGACTATAATGGAGGCATCCTAACCGCCGTCGACTATCAAAACACACAAGACTATAACTACATTCCATCAACAAGTGTTTTAAGTCAAGCGGGAATGTACATATTCTATATAACAGATAGCGCTGGCAACGAACAATACTTTGCTTTTATTATAGACAACACACAAAACAAAATATTGCAAGAAATTGACGGCGAATTTGTCGAACCTACTGACCTCAATATTATATCAAGTGATGTAACTATATACTGGGGACAATACAAAGTTATTAAATTCAACGGCTTAAATTACAGCGGTAGCACTTTTGGCGGAGATAGTTGGCTTGCATATGTACTCAACAATACAGACATTTATCAAAACTATTTTGATTTACTAACAATAAACACAGAAAATACATATTTTGCTAAAATTGAAATAGACCCAAATGTACTTTTGGACAGAAGCGACTCACCTGTCCCAATATTTATACCATCTGAAGAAATAGTGAACTACTCATACACCATAAAATTCCTTACCGAAGATGAAGACGGCAACGAGGTAGCACTTGAAAACGATTACATTTTCTACACACGAGATGAATCTAATACAAAAATTACAACTGGACTTGACGAAATTTCTGTACAAAACTATCTTGATAACTATTCTGGTTTGCATATTGTAAGAATTTCATCAGATGCTTCAAGAACAATGCTCGTTTATACAAAAAATAATCAACAAAATGCACTAATTCAAGATAGTTACTCTCCAGTGCCCCATCAAGACATAGCAACTGGTTATACTCAAAAAGATAAATATTATAGACCAACAAATGTCACAACTCTTTCTGATAGTAGCGAGATATTAACTTTGACATTTAACCCTACCCCAGAAGAAGGCAGTGTTGAAGTACAAGAAATAACTTATACATATACACCTTTCGCAGCGGAAAATGTTCAAAATAGTGGCGTATACACTTATGTATTTGGCGAAGCGCAAGACCCTGTTACAATATATTCAACCCTAGATCCACTAAACAATATCTGCACAGAAAATGAAGACGGTACATATTCTTGGCAAGTTAATCGCGAATATATATCAAGCGGAACTTCTGGATATTATCAAACGCGTGAAGGTAAATATACAATCACAAGAACATATGCCAACCTTTCTGACACTCTTAATAGAGTAAACTCAACTTATGACTTTATGATAAGAACATTTACCTTTGTTGTGGATAGAAATGGTATAATCACAACTCCTACCCCAGTGGATACTCTTGGAAACACATTTAGTTATGTTGGTGAATCAATTAAAATTCAAGTTCTTGAAGGCGACGATAGAATGTTCTTTGAAGACATATATCTTGCATACAATGACCCAACTGGCGAAAATGTAATTTTGACTACAAACAAATTACCAGTATTTGTATATATTCCAGCAGTTAAATATGGATACTCACTTAGTGACGGTGCGGAATTTGAAACTGAAGATAGCATCAATAGTTGGGCAAATACCGAAGATAGCGTAATCTCATCTTATGCACTCAGTGCTGAAATAAAATATAGTTTGGAGCGTGCTACCCTTGCACAGTCCACAACAATATATCGAAGCAATAGCATATCATCAGACGGATATTTGATGTTTAATGATAGTCAGTCCGGTAGAGCATTTACAGAGGTCGGCTTTTATCAAGTCACCATAAGACAAGGCTATGCTGGTTATGGCGATGTCAATGAGTTTAGTTTTGTATTTGAAATAACCGAAAATGCACCTTCATTTAGCATTGTTGACCCAAGCACAAGTGCAGAATACAACTCTGATGGCGGAATGTACTATACAAATGACGAAACTGTTAGACTTGCTTGGAGTGACCCTGAAAGTGACTTTATGGCAAGAATAGATAATTCAGACATCACCTATCGCATAAATGGTGTTACATATAGTGTCAACGAGGGAGATATTATCACAAATGGTTTAAATCACTATGTGGACATAGACCTTTCATCAATAGATGGAGCATATCAAAACAACAGCACAATAAGTTTTACAATGCATTACGAAGGTAGAGAATCAGATTACAACGCTGGACAATTTAGTACCACTCGCACACTCAGAATTGACACAGTTGCACCAACTGCAAATGTTAATAGATTGGCTTCATTAAATGGTATTTCTTTGGATAGTGTCAGAAATGTCCAAACAAAATACAACACATCAGTAAACACTGGACTATATAGATATTACTCTTTCGCAGTAGATGTATCACAAGTTGAAAGTATAATAGATTTAACATCTTACACAAATGGTGAAGCATACACATTACTATACAGATTCTTTGAAACAACAAATGACAGTGGCGTAAGCATAAATACAAAATACAACGACATTTACACACAAGAGACATCTACGACGGCAATTGAAAATTCAACAAACAATTTCAGTACTCTAAACTCTCAATCACTATCCGATGAGATCGCAAGTCTTAGTTCTCACGCAAGTTCATACATAGAAATTGTTGAAATAGATATGGCGGGAAATATAACAGTATATACAATATATCTCACCAACCTTGCCACACTGGAACAAACTGGAACAACTCCTATTGTGTATGAAAATAACTCAATACAACAATCTTTAACTTATTCTGAATTAAGTCAAACAATTGACATTTATGCAAAGAGTTCACTAAACATAACATCTATTAACTTGTTCAATTACCCATATAATCAAATAACAATTGGTGGTGTAACATATCTTAAAACACCTTACTCAAATGGAAACTATTACAACTTATCCACTTATGATGCTCAAAACCCATCGGCAAGTGAGGTAACGCTTTCAGCTTTTGCAAGACTTACTCCAAACACTCAAAAACAAAATATTGTTATAGGATACGTTCCATATTATGGCACCATAACACTTTCCTGCTCGGTATTAAACACATCCCTTTCAGTTGTTCATACAAGTACAACAGGCACTTACGCTAGTGAAGAAGGTATTTTGATAAGAATACCAACATCTTCCTCAGCACAAGATGCAACAATCTACGCTATAAGTGTGGAGATTGTGCAATACATCAGAAACAACAGTGGAAATTTAGTTCAAAGCCTAGTTTATTCAAAAGGTCCTGATTATGAATATTTTGCTGGTATAAACACATCACTTGACATAAATGATTTAGTAACATCAACATATGTTAGTTACCTCGGCAGTACATATCTAAAAATCACAATCACCTCACCTACAGCAAATAGATATTATAGATACAACATTGTAGACAATTTTGGTGACTCATATCCTATGAGCAACATCTATGGTTCTGAAGTCATTGAAAATGAACTTACAAGTGAAGTAGATATTATAGAAAATTATGAAAATGGTCAAAACTACTTCTACTCCACAAAAGAGATGCGTTTTAGATACAATGTTGAAAAAGACACCGTTGTTGTCACTGTTACAACTGATAGAGAAGTGCAATCATTTAACTTAAGTTTGCAGTCAGACCGCGAAAGATTTGAAACTAGTGGCTATGGTCGCGTGATAATCTCCACAAGTCAAATTGTGCACACAATAGTATTCAATGCACCAAACCAAGATATGGTTGAAGGCATTGTAGGCGGAGAAATAAACTTTACGCTTAATATCTATGAAGCAATTACAGAAATTGCAACAGGACAAGCATATAGAACACTTAATCTTGTGATTTACAACACGCTTCCACAAATAATTCTACTTGACAATGCAAACAACTCTCAAAATGGTCTGTTCAATCACGATACAATGTATGGCAATGAAATAAGAATAACCTATCGTGAAACCACGGGTAGAATACCAGTTATGGTATACCTTATGTATGAAGACGGAACCATGACCCCTATTGAATCAGGTTTTACAGTAAGCGAACCTCAAACATACACAATCGTTATTAGATATTTGGAAATATTCACAGATGAACAATACGACACATATCTTGATTTCACAATTTCAGATAACGATGAAGATTTCTATCAGATAGTTTATCATCGTGACGGACAAAGTTATGTAGCCTCACCTACTGGAAACTCATTCACATATTCCGATGCAAATAACATACAACATAGTATAACAACTCATTATATCTTAAACACAAGCGACTACGAAATCATATACAACACAGAGCAGGATATAGAAAGTACATCGGGCGAAACTGTCACAACAAATGGTTACACAACTTATATCTACAACCTTTCAAATGCTGGTAGTGATAAAGCTACAGTATTCTTCAAAAGAACTGTTGCAATTACCATAATTCCAGAAAGCACAAACATATTAACAAGATTCTCTCACTATACAAATGAAGGGACTCTCACCGCCTTTGATAGTGGTAGTACAGTTTCAACTTTTGCTGTAAGTGTAAATGAATCTAACTACTCATATAAACGCATCGCTTGGCAAAGTTATTATGGTATTCCTGAAAACTATATAACTGTTGAAGTAACTTATGGCGATAACCAAACGCCTTATACTCCTCGCCTTACAACAGAAAATGGGCTTACAACAATGATACTTTCCACATCAGGAACATACTATTTGACATTTAGAGATGTTGCGGGCAATGTACATATGTTTACAACACTTATAAGTACATACACAATCAGATATTTAAAGAGCGTTATATTCTATGTCAATGGCGAATCTCCAATAAACAATGCAGTCTATGACAGCACAGTAACGGTAACAATTCCTCAATCTACACTTGGTTATTATGATTCAAATGCTCAGCCAAGTATCTCAGTACTAAGAAATGGACAGGAATACACTCCAACCGCAGATAGATACAATCGTACATTCACCTTTAGCGAAGCGGGACTTTACAGAGTTTCATTCTCTGCAAGCATAACAGATGCAACCACTCAAACAGTGACACAAATCAATGAAGAACCTATCTATTTCCTTATAATTAGACCAAATGAATCAAGATGGTCAATGGAATTTAGCCAATATTCAAATTACTATATTGAAAGCGTTATAAAAGACGGAGTTGACATTACAGACAGCATTACAAATGAAAATATGGGTGGACTTGTATACAAGACTATTACAAATGAAGATGGCACTACTTCACAAAAAGCATATTTAACTAGTTTCTTGATGTCAGTCAACGATGCCATAACAGGTCGTGGACGTTACACTGTTACAATAAATACAGATAATGAGTTTGGACAAACCTTCACATACAGTTTCTGGATAAATAATGCTCAAGCCCCAATAACTGTATCAATTGCAGAAAACACATCAACAACAGACCCAATAACTGTATCTTTTAACACTCAAGACTTACTTACAGCAGTTGGAGATTGTGTGCTTAGAATAAATGGTATGGACGATGTTACATTCACAACCGAGGACTTAGCAAACGGAAATTTACAAACATATTATCAATATACTATAAGTGGTGCGGGTGATTATGATATACAACTTCTCACCGAAAGTGGAAGACTTTTGTATACATATCATGTAACAAAAACAGAACCATTAAATGCAGTCTCTATCATTCTTATCGTAGTATCATGTATAGTAGTGGTTGGCTTAACAGTCATGTTCATATTGCTTAGAAAACGTATGAAGATAAGATAATAAAACTATAAAAAAATGCGAGAAAGAAAACTCGCATTTTTTTACACAAATAAATTACAAACAATACCAACTAAACTTCCGATGAGATATAGCGAAAGCAAAATCAAAATGTTGGTGAGTATATGTTTTCGGTTTTTGCTAAACAATACGACAATGCCAATGCCACTACCTGCACACAGTCCTGCCATCATTGCACCAAAAGTTATGCCACCAGCCATAAAAAGTTCTACCAAAAACACAGATGAGGCACAAGACGGAATAAGCCCAACAAGCGCCGCTAAAAATGGTTGAACAAACTTATTAGATGTAAAGATATTGGCTAAATTTTCTATGCCAAGATATTCAACCACAAGACCAATTATGAGAGTTGCAACAAATAAAAATGCGGTGATTTGTAGTGTATGCAAAAGTGCATCTAAAAATATATTATCAACACAATGCTCGTGGTCTTTATGCACATGATGCTTATGTGTGCAGTTTGTAAGTTCACAGTCGTGGTCATGCTCTTTTATAAAAGCATTTTCATTAAGTTCTTGTTTGCCTTTAATTAGTCTATAAATAATATCAAATAAATAGCCAAAAACAATTGCAACCACAAGTTTGATACCAATCATAATAAGCATAGGCACAATAAAGTTTGGGTCGCTAATCATTAGTGGAAGTGCTTCATCACTTGTGGCAAGCATAACCGCAATAAGTGTACCAATTGTTATCGCCTTTTTGGAGTAAAGGTCAGACATTACAACAGAAAAACCACATTGTGGAACAACTCCAAGGCAAGAACCAATAAGTGGCCCATAGCGTTTTGTTTTGTTCATAATTTTGACATATTTATTGTTGGAATTGTGACCTATATAACAAACCAACAAATATACAAGATAAAGTATTGGAACAACTTTAAGTGTATCAAGTGTTGCATCTAAAAGAACGTCCCAAAACATCATTCACCAACCTTTTCTTTTTTAGGCTCGGCTGGTTTTATTTTCTGTTTGTAAACAATAAGAGCGTTGCCACTTTTTTGTCTAATTCTGCCATTTAGTTGTTGTCCAACAAAACTTTGCCCCATAAGTTCATCAATTTTCCCACCATTCATTGTACCAACTTCTGCACTATCACAAATATGTGCAATATTTCCACTATTTAAGGTGGATATTTTGGCATTATCTAAAACATAATCAATATTCCCATGGTTGAATGTGGTGATTTGTGCCAAGCCACTTAGCCCCACAATGTTGCCACTAGCAAAAGTGCCAACTTTGGCATTATCTCTTATGTAATATATATTTGCGTTATTTATTGTTGTTATCCTCGCTTTCCCTGATATAAACTTTATATTTCCGCCATTTATGGTACCAATTTGTGCCTTACCACTTACATAGTCAATATCGCAAGTGTTAATTGTTTTTATAAAAGCGTTGCCAGCAATGGTAAAAATATAGCCAATTTCAATCAAACCAATTTTGGCTTTTGAACTAATATAATATATTTCACCACTGTGCAAAATATTTATCCTTGCTTTGCCCGTTATGCTTGAAAAAGTTGTGTCTGTTGCTTCTAAAACAACGGCACTACCCGAAAGTGTGACATTTTTACAGCCATTTAAAATATGTACACCATCATAAAGATTTAGATTTTCTTTTGTTTCATGAATTTTAGGCTGAATAACCTTACCTTTTTTAAGTGACATAATACACACCTCTTTAGTGTATTATACCACATAAAATTATTTCAGCAAGTTTTTTTAATTACTTGTTATAACGCTTTTGACATCAACGCCGATATTGACATACCTTAAAAAGTCTGTTTTGTCTGATAAAGTATCCAAAAAGTCCATGAATGGTCTATAATGATTATACAAGAGTTTATAAACACCTATAACATCAGTTTTTTCTTGGCGTAGTTTTGTAAGTGCAACTGCAACCTCGCGTTTTACAACATCGTTTATTTTTTCTTGCATCTCATCTGAAAGCGTAATGGTTTTTAAAGATTTTTTATCATCTTCTGCCATCTGAATTATTTCTACTGGAATAAGCGACAACTTGACCTGAAAAGTCACATAAGGTTTACCGGCAATAAATGATACTTCGGGGGAAATGGAATGGCTATTAATAGCAAAAGTTATACTAGCATCTTGCATATTCTGTTCATTTATCCCGGTGATTGTAATCATCTTTTGCAATTCTCCTTCAACAATCCAATTTACACCACTCATTTCGTCTTCTGATAACAAATATTGAAATTTACCTTTATTAAATACTGCGTGTTCCGTCTTGTATGAAATTGTATTTTTTTGCTCTTCTTGGCTAGATTGACTACCTGACGATGTACCTTGTTGTGCCGATTGCTCTCCTGATTGACCAGACGAACTGTTAATACCATTAACACTTTCACTTTCAAGCGTAACATAACCAAGTGAAGATATGTGTATATCTGAATAGTAGCCCTTTAAAAATGCATCAATACTAATATTTTTTGTAAAAGTTTCATTAAACTCATTGTTTATCATTTCACGCATTTTATATGAAGATGACTGTTCCAAATTTAGTGCCTTATCTAATAAGTCGCTAGCCTTGCCATTGCACATAAGTAGTGGAACTGTATTTGAAACTTTGCCTGCCACAATAAGTGTATTGAGAACTTCTGCTATGTTTTCGTCTGCAAAATCTTGAGATATAACAATATATCCAACGTGCCCCATTCTGATACGCCTGCCCACTGCAGACTCTATATTTGAAATTGCATTAGCAAGTGTTGTCCCTGTCCCTTCTAAAAGTTTTGTATTTTCTCTCATCTCAGATTTTGAAATTTCAGATAACGCTAGTACTGATACTGCAATTTCATCTTCTTGTTTGTCCACACCTATTGCAGTAATAATTGCACTTCTAAAACTGAGGGATGGCATTGTTATTGCTGTCGGCAAAAAAATTATTAACACTATTATAAAATAATAAAGTGCATATGTGTGTTTAATTTTGCTTAGACTTTTTTTGAACCAACTCATCACTTTTCTCCCTATCAAATATAAGTAAACAAATATAAAATAGCGGAATAATTATCCATGCTAAAATACCAAAATATTTTAAATAATTAAATACAAAATTTATAATTAATTCAAGATTATAAAAAACAAATAATTGCAAAGCAAGTATGCATAAAGTAATAAATATAATTGCATGAATTTTATTTTCATAACCAACTATTTTTTCATAAATATTTTTTGCACTTAAAAAATATATTGCTCCCTGAAAAAATATTATAAACATATATACCAAAATTGCTATAATATCGATATTTCCAGAATTACCGATATTTCGATTATACTGCGTTATATCTGCTATGGCGTCTTTGTGTAAAAATGATGTTACATTAAATAATCTAATATAAATAATATAAAGTGCAATTAAAATTATTAAAGTTAGCCCTACATATGCAAATATTATTTTTTTCATATTTTTTTGATATTTTATTTTATCTGATAAAATTGTGACAAATAAAAAATCAGAAAACCAAAAACCAACATCTTTACATGCATTAAAAATATTAGAAAAATTTTCTTTAAAAATAGGCCCCATTTCTCCATATGTGAATGTTATTTCTGACAAAAACAAGCAAAATATAAGTCCAATAAAAATAAATACAAAACCAAATTCAATTGTCCTTGCCGCACTTTTTAGACCAAAATATACCATTGATATAACCACAGGTAAAAATGTCATAAAGTATACAAGTACTTTAAAATCTTCATCAACAATATCTTTCATATAAGATATTGCTTCATTGTTTAACATTACAATTTTTAAAATAAACAATCCAAATAATATTATATATATTATCTTTGCCACAATGCTTCCAAACACTTTTTTTATTAGTTCGTACAGTGAAAGTGCTGGATATTTTTCTTTTATCTTTAAAAATAAAAATAGCAATAATAAATCAAGTGCAAACATAATTAGTGCCACAATTATTGCACTAGATGTGGACATCTGCACAAGTATTGATGGGAGCGTAATAAGTTTAAGTGCAAGTAATGAAATAGCACAAAAACACGCTGTTTGTCTTACAGAAATTTGTTCATTCATCTTTAAGCCCCCTTATATTGTCTTTTGTCTTTATAGATTTTGGTCTTTTTTTCATCTTTGGTATAGGCTTTTTATGAAGTCCATCTTTCAAGTCGCCTTCCACTCTTGGAGCATAAGGAGCAAGGTTTGGCGTATCGAACTCGTTCATTGAATTTAAATAGTTTACAAAATATATCATTCCACCAACCACACCAAATAGTCCAAGCGTACCACCTAAAAACAAAAATACAAGCCTAATTATATTTAGTTGTGGAGCCTGATTCGGTACAGTGTAGACAGCAATCAAACTAAGTGCAATTACAATTATACCGGGCGGAGAAATAAGTCCTGCTTGAACGCCAGTGTCACCAAGCACAAGAGCACCGACAATACTAGTTGCAATTCCTAAATATCGTGGAAGCCTTAAACTCACCTCATATAACATTTGAAACAAAATCAAGATAAACAAAATTTCAATAAATGGAGTAAACGGCAAATTTTGAGTTGTTGCACTTATGGTTAAAATATATTTTAGTGGTACAACTTGATAGTGATATAACCTTAAACTTAAATACACACCAGGAATAACAGTCGCCATAATAATTCCAAAAGCACGCACATACCTAATAAATGTCGCATAATGAGAATTGGTATAATAGTCATTGCTGTTTTGAATGTCCTCAAAAAGTATAAAAGGAAAAGTTATGACTATTGGCGAGCCATCTACGGCAATTGCAATTCGGCCTTCCATAAGTTTCGCCGTCACAATGTCAGGCTTTTCTGAAGAACCATATTGTTCAAATAATGAATTAGGTCTATTTACAATGTATTCCACGAGATAGTGCGGGTCAAGCACCACATCTGTATTGATTTTTTTTATTCGTTTTTCAAGTTCTTTAACTGTCTTTTTGTCCGCTAAATTATCCATATAAAACATTGAAACTTGAGTGTGTGACATTTCACCAACATAAAAACTTTTTATTACAAGGTGTTTAGATGGCAACTGTTTTCGCATTAGTGCAATAGTGGTCTTTATACTTTCAGTAAAGCCCTCTCGTGGTCCTTGAATTGTCGGAGATGTTGGCGGTTCAGAAGGTTGTCTTGTAGGGAAAAACTCCATATCAATAGCAAGTGCTTTTTGTTCGCCTTCAACAAATAAAAGTACTTTGCTTCTAAGCAATTTTTTTACAAATTCATCTTCTTCTATCTTTTCAATTTCTGCCGCCCTAAGTACGCTTGATGATAATATATCCAAATTAATTTCACCGCTATAGTCAAGTAGCGGAGTAATAACAGAATGAACAAGTAGCGTTTTATCAATGGTACTTTTAATAAACAAAAGATAGACATTTTTCCCACCAATAAAAAACTGTCTTTGTGTTACATCTGGATTATTATTTAATTGTTTTTTAATTTTTTCTAATATTTCCATTAAAAAACATACCACCTAAAAGTAGTATGTTTTTAATTAAAAATTATATTCTTTAATCTAATATAGCAGTAACTATTTGTGAACTTATTAGATATATCTCATCTCCAAGTGCTCGCAGAGACAAACTGGTAATGTCTTGTGATGAAATGTAAGGACTAAGGTCAATATTGACCGCTGTCGCTTGATTTGTTCTATAGACATATGTATATGTTTGATTTATAACAATTTCAAAGTTGAATGTAAAATTTTCATCACTTTCTATATCACTATTTATTGTAAATGAAAGTGTATTAGTTTGTCTATTATAATTTACATCAGTTGGCGCTGAAAGTTGTTTCACATTGTCATATTCCAAAGGTGCACTTAGTTCACTACTATGGTAAAAACTCCCATCTTCTGCTATTGCCTCTATATAGAGATAATATTTCCCCGCTGGACTTTCATTTAGTGCCGATAAATCAAAAGAAATTGTTTGTGATGTTTCCGCAGGTTGCTGTACAGTGAAATATAAAAGTTCATCTTCATATGTGGAATAATAAATATAATACATACTAGCATTGTCCACCCTTTGCCAAACTAGTAAGTTCTCTTGAAATGTAGCAATTGGGGTATCTAGAACTCCACGATAAATAAAGGTATAAGTAGTACTATAATCAGAATTTTCTCTTTCATTGTCACCTATGTACCTTGCTTGTATTTGATATTGACCAACACTATTTAGATAACTTGTAATAGTAACGCTAGGATAATTTGACCTTATGGTTCTACTATCACTGCCGTTAGAAATGCGAAATTCATAAATAACTGCATCACTATTCTCTTCCACACTTACAATAGTTCTATCACTAAGTGCGTGCACTGTCACTGTTGGTGCCTGCATCTTTGTGTACTTAGGTGAAAGCCCGAAAATTAGCCCAAGTATAAGCCCAAGTAGACATACTGCAGAAACACAAGATATAATTATCCAACCCTTTTTGCTTATTTTATGGTTTTTGGTTTTCTTCTCATCTGGCTTTGATGTTTCTTCATTTTGTTGGAGTGTTGCTTCTTCACTTTTAGTTGTGTCATCTTGCTTTATATAGTCTTTTTGCTCTGTTTGCTCTTCACTTGGCGTACTCAAAATATCGGCGTCATTAACCTCGCCTGACTTACGCCTCTCTGCAAACATACGTCTTATGTGCTCAGGCATTTGTTTTTGAGTATCTTGATTTTTATTTTCCATAAGCACCTTTATTTATTAGTTTATACATTTTATTATAATTTAACACCGCCAAAGTGTCAAACAAATACAACTTAAAAAAATATTGACAAAATTCGCCAATATTTTTATACTTACCAATGAGGTTAAAAATGAAAAAGTTTTTTAGTGATTTTAAAAAGTTTATAACACGCGGTAATGTTGTTGATATGGCAATAGGTGTTATTGTTGCAAGTGCTTTCACTGCAATTGTCACCGCACTTACAAATGGTATAATTATGCCTTTTATAAATTACCTTCTTTCACTTGGTGGCACGGGGCTTGATAGTGCTTATACTTTTCTGAAAAAAGTTGTAGATGAAACTGGTGCAGTTGACCTTGCCAATAGTATTTACATCGATTGGGGTTCTTTTATCACCGCAATTATCAATTTCCTTCTAGTTGCATTTGTGCTTTTCTGCATATTAAGAATATTTATGAGGTCAAAAGGCTTTTTGCAAAAACAAATTTCAGAACTTCCTACAAGTGCAGAGAAAAAACAACTTAAAGAAATGGGTGTAAATATAAAGGACAGACGTGAAGTAATTGCAAAAACCGCAGAACTTCGCGAAAAGAAAAAACAAGAGGAAGAAGAAAAGAAGCGTCTTGAACACAAACCTACCACAGAAGAATTACTTGCGGATATAAAAACACTTCTTGAAAAACAAACTCAAAATAAAGAAGAATAAATCTTTAAGACTGTTTTAAAATAAGCGAAATTAAGCTGTTTTAGAACAGTCTTTTTTCATATTTTTTTTATGTCAATAATATATATAAATTAGGAGATTTTATGGTGAAAGAAAATATATTGAGATTGGTTAATAGAAACGACTTAAGTATAACTGGTGTTGAAAAAGTTATCTCTTTTTCTCCTACTGAGGTCAATTTATTAGCACTTGATTGTGAGATGAAAATTTTAGGACGTGAACTTCAAACCGTTAAACTTGATGAAGAAAATGGTGACCTTGTAATAAGCGGAGTTATTGAAAGTATTAAATGGAGTGATAAAAAAGAAAAGCAAAGTCTTCTTAAAAGAATATTTAAATGATACTTTTTGAAACGCTATCTCAACCTTATATTATTTTGTTTGTAATTATGTCAGGTTTTTTATCTGGACTGTTTTTTGATATTTCGTATATAATTTCTTTTCTTTGCAATGATAATAAAATAGTTAAAAACATATTAGAATTTATATCTGTTGTTTGTGCGTTTATTGTTCTGTTTATTGTAAACCAAATATTTTTATATGGCCAATTTAGACTTTACGTTTTAACTTTTTTTGTGCTTTCGCTTACTTTGGAACAATTTACTCTTGGAAAACTAATTGCCAAAACTAGAAATTGGTGCTATGATATATTTAGAAAGTTTTCACAAAGGATGATAAAATTATGCAAGAGAAAAAGAAATTCAAAACAACAATGATTGTAATGTCCGTAGTGGCATGTTTATTTCTTTTAGTCGGGATAATTCAAACTTTTGTTTTAAATTCACAAAAAAGCACACTTAATGACCTTAAAGATACTAATGCAGAACTCGGAATAGAACAACAACAACTTGAAGAAATTCATGACTATATGTGTCAAATTGAGGGTGAGCACGATCTTGAACAATGTTTAATAGACAATAACTACTTGGAAGAATATTGGAAATTAAACCATGGTTATGGTGAAGACGGAGATAAAATTATACAATAAAAAAGAACCGATATTGGTTCTTTTATTTTTTTGCCCTTACCTTTAACTTTGCTCCACAATATTCACAAGAAGAAATTTCTTTATCCAAAGAAAGAGTTGCTCCACAATAAGGACACTTATGAGTTATTACGACATCTTCTTGCTCATTTTGAATTGGTTTTAATTCACCATTTTCAACAAAATATCCTTTTAGATATCTTTTTGCTATAAGTTGATTGACAATGCCCAAAACTGCTTTTGGTTGTTTACCTATGCTTGATGCTATGCTATTTATACTTAATAGATTATCATTTACAATACAATCCAAAACAGCAAGATACGAGCCTTGTTCACCATATTTAATCCATACAAGCGGTGCACCATAAAAGCCAAGCACAGTCATAACTATGCCAGCAACAAGCAGAAGTGTAATACCTTTTGTAGCACCAAAAATAATACCCAGTATACCAAAAACAAAGCCGATAGATAAAAATAATGCCCAAAATAATGTTTTTGTATGTGATGATTTTAAACTTTTCATATTTCTATTATATTATAAATATTTAAAAAAAGCAAAGGACAGCATAAAATTTTTTATGCCGTCTTGAAATTAATCTTTGCAATATCTTTGGAGCATTTGCACTTCATCCGGTTTTAACTCTACATCATCTTGGCTCAAAAGACAAATTGTACTAATAGAGCCTTCAGTGGATGCTTTGCTATTCGCAAGAATTTTACGAATAGATAAATTGGTTTTATCACTATACTTAACTGGTCTATCTACAAAATAAGTATCAAAGATTGAAATTTGACTTATAATATTCAACACAAACATAACCACATTTTTGCCATGATAAAACAAACTATTTGTGTAATTTAATGCATCCTGCATTCTTTCAACGCTAAACTGTGATGTTTCATCCATATATGAAATTATTTGCGTTATACCGTCAATCATATCTAATTTTAACTTGGTTTCAAACCTTGCTTCCAGTGCGACTACTACACACTTGCAACCTTTTTGCATATATTCTTTAGATTTTTGTTGTATATATTTTATTTGGTCATCTAAATTTTGACATATATGCACTTTAGAATTTCCCATTTTAAAATCTGGTGCATCTAAAACAACGCTAGGTATCACAGGGACAAAGTCTAAATTATATTTATTTTCAGATGGCGGAGCATCGTTTATTTCACTTATCTCCTTTACCCTTGCATAACCTTTATTGACATAAAGATATGCAATACCATGAATCAAATCTCCTTGTATAAGATTGAATTTGTTCATAGTTGCTTCATCAATGATGACAATTTTATTTTCTTTTAGTTTTAACTGACTGATTACATAATAATTATTTTGTTTGGTTTTATTGATAATGCCCTTAAATTCTATAATATTAGTGCTAAGAGGCATCTCACCTTCTATATAATTTTGGTCTAGCACCAAATAACTATCATCTTGCGATTGTGGCTTTACATATGCCTCAAGTTCCTTGTCACCGTTTATTATCAAGTTGGTTTGAAGGTCACCTTCTTCCCCCATAGTCTTTACAGGACGACCTATTTTATTATTAAATACAGGTTTAAGTTCGCCACTTTGAATTTTTAATATCTCAGTGATTAAAACATCTCGCCTTTTTGATGTGGGAGAACTAACACCGCAATGTCGTGCAACTCGACGCAAGTCATAAATACCCAATTTTTCTAATTTTTCTTCTGTAATGCCGTTATACATGGCCCCTCCATTTATCATCTGTTTTTGTACATATATTATCACATTTTTGTACAAAAGTAAACATTTTTTAATAAAATTGTCTATTTTCCTACATAAGTAAACTGCCATTGTCGGTATCTATAACTTTTAAGATGTTTTCTATTTCGCCATTTTCTGCATTTACATAAACATAATAGGTTGCTCCGTCATTTGTACATATGTTCTCATAACAAAGTATTTCTCTATTATATTCAAGCGGAGCCAAACATAGCCTGGTTTCTTTGACATATAAGTCACTTGGAACAATATCTTTTGCTCTATCCACACTTACTGCAGCACTTCCTAATTTTCTTTGTGTGTGATTTGTATAATATGATGAGGCTTCAAAACCCACAATATTTCCGCTTGAAAGGTCAACTTTAACTTTTACAAGGTCAGGATAAAGTATTACTCCATTTTGCATAGGGGCTAAGTTTATATAAGCATCTCCACCAACTACATCACTCCAAACGCATTTTGTATCTTTTATACCAGTAAGTGTAGTAAAGTCTATCGCGATATTTTCAGCATCAGAAAGTGAATAGTTTTGAGTTTTGTCCATATCGCCAACGCTTAAAGTTAACAATTTTGAACCATTTTGTGTAATTTGCACATACATAGCATTATTGGAAATTGTAGACAATTTAAAGTCATAAGTTTTAAAATGTCCATTGGTTTCGCCCAAATATGTTATATTTTGCTCATCAACATTTGTAAATAACTCAAGCACTGTGTTTTTTGCCACATCACTTGTGACTTTTGAAAAATCTAAATTCTTGATTTCTTTATTGACCATTGAGTCAGAAAAAGGACCATCATAAATCATTGCAGGATATTCCACATCTTTAGATTTCAGATTTTGGAGTATTTGTGTAAATTTGTTTAAATCTCCATCAAATGTCATACTGGCGTCATATATTTTACCATTATATATTTTTTCTGACATATCATTTATATTATCTTTAAGAATACTAAAAGCATCTTTTAATTGTCTTAGCGTATTAAGTTCATTTTCAGTTAAACTTTCACTACGGTCCAACTTATTTGATAATGTTTGAGTGTAGCCACTAACTTGGTTTATAAACTTGATAGTTTCATTTATTCCATGTATAGATACTGGCAATGCACCAAGATTTGCGGTTGCCTGAGCGGTATTTTTGCTGATTTCTGAAAGTAAATTTCTTGAATATGCATTTTCACCACTGACAGCAACTTTACTAAGTTTGATTTCACTATTGTTTATATTATCAACAAGTTCTGAATAATTTCTTTGGTAAATGTTTTCAAGGTCAAGTTTTAGTTCGTTTTGTTTTGACATTGACACGCTGTATAAAACAATAAATGTTACCAAAGCAATGCCAAGTATAACTGAAAGCACTATTAAAAATATATTGCTTCTTTTAAGTGTTTTTTCCATAATTTCCTCCTATATAGCAAACACATGCTTGCCAATTGTGACAACTGTTGTTCTTGTCCATATCCATTCACTTGTCGCCGTTTCAGGGTTATAGTAATAAAGACATCCATATGTAGGGTCCCAGCCGTTGAGTGCGTCTTTTGCTGCACTATATGCGCTTTCATTAGGTTCTAGGTTTATTTGCCCATCATGAACAGCAGTAAATGCCCAAGGCTGATATATAACGCCACTTATTGTATTTGGAAATTCCGGACTATCAACTCTGTTTAATATCACGGCAGCCACTGCAACTTGTCCCACATATGGCTCTCCGCGTGCTTCTGCATGCACACATTTTGCCAAAAGATACAAATCTTGCGAAGTATAAGATGCTGTGGAAGAAAGTCCAAGTGCTTTAAGTGTATTTGGTCCAACAATGCCGTCAACGCTAAGTCCATAGTCACGCTGGAAATTTTTAATTGCCGTAACACTTTGGTTTCCAAGAATACCATCTATGTTGCCATAGTAATATCCAAGGTCTTTTAACTTTTGTTGAATCTGCTTGTTTTCACTTTGTGACGCTGTCACCACAATTTCTTCGCTGG
Organism: uncultured Clostridia bacterium; assembly: GCA_944376845.1. Taxonomy (GTDB): domain Bacteria; phylum Bacillota; class Clostridia; order Christensenellales; family UBA1242; genus UBA5893. The sequence continues at coordinate 25,704 of CALWDZ010000004.1, forward strand.
GACTAAATGCATCAATCAAAACAAATGTTCCGCTGTAAAGAATAGCAAATATCGCCAGCAAAAATATAAAAATCTTTTGTTTCTTCATACTAAAATCTCCTTATCCTAAAATCGATTTTAGTATCTCCAAAATTCTAGATTTATACAAAATATCTTGACTATTGTTTGAAACAAAGCAAAGCGGAGGATATACAACACACCACCAATTATCACCTTCTGCACTGCCAAGTTCCACTATTAAACTGTCATAAATTCCACTTTCAAGCACCACGCCATCATAACTTCTTGTAGGAAATTCTTCTTGACAAAATTTTACATTTGCACCATAGTCAAAACCACGAAGAGATAGTATATTTTCAGCAATATTTTCCATTTCATCCAAGTTGTCATTGATTATATTTACAAAATCTTCCCGTGTTTTAGCCGATGAAATATATGGTATAAGATATGAAACTATCTCATCCTTGATTTCATACTTTACATTTTGGTCAATAGTTAAATTACTATTGGCTCGCACATGAATTCTTATGTATTCCTGCTTTGAACTTGTCCCCAAAATACCAAATAAAACAAGTCCTATTGTAATAACTACTACTAATATAGATATAGCCTTTTTCATAAAAAAATCTCCACAGCATTTATTGACTGTGTGAGAAAATTTATACATTATTTTATAGATTTAAATAATAATTGTGGAATATCAACTCCGCAAGCCTCATAAAAGTGATTTACGCTTGCGCTAGTATTGACTTCACACACAACTGGGCCATTTATGCTTTTTAAAATGTCCACAATTGCGAAGTCACATCCAACTGCTTTAGTCGCCCCCACAGCAAGTTGTTCATCAAGATATGTAGGGATGTACTTGTCCATACTACCACCTAGAGAAAGGTTTGACCTAAATTCACCACCACTATTTCGGCGTCTATATGAGGCAACAACTTTGTTTTTTATAACAAAAAGTCTTATATCGCTTCCGCTTGCTTCCACAATAAACTCTTGAAGCAGAAGCATATTACCATTAAGTTTTTCTACCAAATCATATAACTCTTCTTTTGATTTACATAGATATACATTTTGACCATAATCGCCATACCATTCTTTTACAATTATGGGCATCCCAAGGTCAGAAATAGCGTTGTTTAAAAACAGTATCGCCTTGTTTTTATTAAATTTTGTCATCATCGGGAATATAACTGTTTTAGGGATATTTATATGGTTTTGGGCAAGAATTTGATACAAATTTGCTTTATTTTCACAAATATCTATAGCAAATGCACTATTGACAACTTTTACTCCTAACATTTCTAGATTTCTTGCCAAATGGAAATCTTTATCAAAAAATATTGCATAATCATATGTTCCAAAAGTTTCATGGCATTTTACATTGCTGTTATCTATGTATGTATATAACTGTACATTTGAAACAAAATCTAGAGATATATTCATCTTTTTAGCCGCATCTACAAAAAGTTTATTCTGTGCTTTAAATTCCTCTTGACTTAATATGTCATCATGTACAACTAAAACCTTTCCTCTCATAAATTCATCTCCAAAAGTATTTTAACATAAACTAAACTATTTTGCAATATTGGAGTAAATTTGCTTTATCATGCTTTTTGCATTATTTATATCAGTGCAAATGTAAACATACTTTTTTGAGATATAATTTATGCATTCATAAAATTTTTTCAACTTATCCACGCTATTTGTTCTAACAACTATTTGACAATAGTCACCAAGAGTTTTATAGCAAACAAAACTAGAAGAATGGTTATAATGGTCTATAGTTGTAAAATTTTTATATGGCGAAAATATATTTTTCACTTTAATTACAACATTTGTATTTTTCAGAATTTCACAAACATCTTTATGTAATATTTTTGCATCGCAAGATGAAAACAAATGACAATCGTCAATTGACATAAATTTTATAGTTTTGGCATTTTTAACAAAATTTGGGTTGACTTCTTTTATCCCATTTTGGTCAGTATAATTTTCATAGCATTTTGCACAAAGAGCACGTGCAATTATTGCACCGGAAATATCTCCCCCACCTCGTGCAAATAATTTTATTTTATTATTATAAATTCCATAAAAACCAGGAATTATTATTTTTTTATATTTTTTTAAATAATATTTTAATTTTTTTTGTATTTTTTCATAATTTGGTTCATCATTATTTAAATAAATAACATCTTCCGCTGGTATGAACTTTATGTTTAAATATTTAGATATTATTTTTGATGTTAAATATTCCCCACGAGAAATAAAGTAATCACTGTCTTTATCTTTTTCTAATTTCTCTTTATATTTTTTTAAATAATGACAAATGTTTATATTCACATTTGTCAATTTACACAAATATTGTAATTTATTTTTAATTTTGTTTAAAATATCTTCGTTTTTTTCTATTGTGTAATTAATTAGCATATCTGTTAGTTTTTCATCATCATTTTCAATTTTCCCTATTGCAGAAAAAACAAACACACATCTACTTTCTAACTTTGCGAGTTTTTTTAAATTTTTAAGTGCCAATGCACATGTTGTGGTACTTCCCCCAAACTTGCTAACTATCAAAATATATCCTCCATTCCATATAGTCCAGATTTTTTATTAGCCATAAACTTACACGCAAGATATGCTCCATGACAAAAAACTTGTTTAGATTGTGCGGTGTGTTTTATCTCAAGTTTTTCATCTTTTGAATAAAATGTAACACCATGCTCACCAACAACATCACCTACTCTTAAAGCGTATACTTTAGGAATTATATTTTTACTGTTTAATAGTTTTATTAGTTCTTTTGCCGACCCGCTCGGTTTGTCTTTTTTTGTTTTATGGTGGACTTCATTAACCACGACCTCCACACCGTCTATGTTTTTTATTGCTTTCAAAAATTTTCTAAACACTGTAAACAAAATACTAAAATTAGCAGATAAAAAAACTGCAATATGTTTACTGTACTCTGTTATAAGTTGTTGGTTTTTTTGACTATGACCTGTCGTTGCCACTATAATTGGACACTTGCGACCAAGTGCAAGTTTTAAATTGTCACAAAGTGCATCGGCTGTTGAAAAATCTAATATTACATCAAAGTCCAATTTTTTTGCAAGATGTCTGTTATCTTTGTCAATCTTAAAATATTTCGTGCCTGATTCATCAAAATATTTGGACATCTCCTTGCCCATTTTTCCATCAGCACCAATAAGCAATACTTTCATAAAAACTCCTTTAATCTTTCAAGTTCTTTATCAATATTTCCTTGATGTTTTTCGTCCAATGGAGTTAGTGGCAACCTAAGAATATTTTGTATTATGCCTAAACTACTTAAAGCATATTTAACTGGTATAGGATTCGGCTCACAAAACATAAGATTATTAAAGTTATAAAGTTTATTCAAAATTTCATTTCGCCTTTTGACATTTTGATGCACTTCTAGCATAGCCCCTGGAAATACATTTGATGTAACGCTTATAATGCCCTTCCCACCTAGTGCATAAAACACTTCAGCCAAATTATCATTACCACAAAAAATTGGTAGTGCTTTTTTATGAAACACATCAACAATATGAGTTATATCAGTACTAGCCTCTTTTAGTGCTACAATATTTTTTAGTTTTGCTAGTTCCACAATCGTATCTGCACATATGTTGATATTGGTTCTTGACGGAACATTGTAAACTATAATTGGTATATCTACTCTATTTGAGATTTCCTCATAATGCTTGATTATGCCACTTTGAGTACATTTAGAGTAATATGGACTTACCACAAGGCACGCATCAGCACCATATTTTTTTGCAAGCATACTTTGATTAACCGCAGTTTCTGTGTCTGGCGCACCAGTTCCAACAATGAGTTTTGCAAAACTTGGCAATTGCCGTTTTGCAAGTTTTATCATCTTTATGCGGTCGTTTTGAGATATACTTTCACATTCCCCAGTTGAGCCTAAAATAAGTATATTTTTTACTCCTAAAAGTATTTGCCTTTCAATAAGCATAGAAAAAGTGTCAAAATCAACATTTTTATTTTCATCAAAAGGCGTGACAAGTGCGGTTATTATACCTTCAACCATATTCCCTCCCAAGTAATTTTATTAAAATCTCAACTCCGTTTTGTGCTGCACCTTTTCTTAAATTGTCAACGACTACAAACATAGAAAAATGCGTTTCATCAAATTGCTTGAGCCTACTTACAAGTACATCATCTTTTCCCCGAGCAAAAACAGGCATAGCAAAATCTACATATTTTACATTTTCGGTTGTGACAATATATTGTTTTAAGATTTCAATATCACAAGCATTTTTTGTTTCAAAAAATATACTTTCTCCATGACATACATCTATCGGCACTCGAACTGTTTGCGACATTACAAATAAATTTTTATCATGCAATATTTTTTTTGTTTCGTAAATTATCTTCTTTTCTTCAACGCAAAAATTTTTATCATCAATTTTACCAATGTATGGTATCAAATTATTATCAATCACAAAATCTAGTTTTTTAAGTCTGTTTGGGTTTGTTTCATATCTATCATCAAGAGCAAGTTGCCCCGCTCCACTTAGTGACTGGTATGTTGAAATTGCCACGCTTTTAAGTCCAACATTTTTTTCAATACCGCATAGTGCCATCACTGCACCAATCGTAGCACAATTTGGATTGCATATAAGATTGCCTTTTATATCTTCTGCATTTATTTGTGGCACAACAAGTGGATATTTCTTTCTAAACTCAGCCGAAAAGTCTATAACCACCGCTCCCAAATTTGCAAGTTTTAAAGCATATTTTTTTGATATATTTTCACGAGTGCACATAAGTACAAAATCTGGTTTTAATAAAAAAATGCTTTCATCTAAAACCCGAACTTCATAAGGCTTGTTTTTTATATATAAAATTTTGCCGTCAGAATTTTTTGAAGCAAACAGAAAAAAATCGGCTTCAATATTTCTTTCACCTAAAATATCCAGCACTGTTCTCCCTACAACTCCGCTGGCACCTACGATTGCAATTTTAGCCATAATAACTCCACAAGTATTAGATGAAAAAAAATATAAATGTGTTAAAAAAAATACGCTTTAAAAGCGTACTTAATAATAACTTCGATTTTTTCTTTTCCATATTAAAATACCCCTTCAACATAAACTCACGCGTATTTTACGATTGGTACTTTAATTTACCCCCCCCCCCCCCCCCGCTTTGATTGCAATTTTACAAAATTTTTTAAAATTTTTAAAATTTTTTTTAAAAATATTTATTTTATTTTTATAGTTATTATGTTAAACTAATATTAAGTAGGTACCTTATGAAGAAAAAATATTGGATAATAGTATTATTATTTGTTTGTTTCATTTTTATTTCACCTCAGCAAAACTTTGTTTTTGCTGAAAATGCAACTCCACAAGTTGTTTACTTTGCTTTTGGCGATTCTATTGCTGAGGGTACCGTTTTGACCAACGATGGCTCTTATAATACAGAAAATCGTTTTCCCAACTTAATAAACAATGAAATTCAAAAAATTACATCAGTGCAATATGCAAACTACGCACACGCTGGTGACAAACTTGCAGATTTTATGAATGTTGTCAATGGAATTAATAATTTAAATGATGCAACGGTTATAACACTAGACATAGGTGCAAATGATATTTTAATGACTGGTATATCTGCAATACCGACAACACCAAGCGGAATAAGTGAACTTTTAAGCGGCGTAGATTTTCAAGGTGATTATGAAACACAAATTCAAAATAATTTAATAGCCAAAGTAGACACCGCCATGAAAGAAGGTGCAGACAATTTTGCACAGAACTTTGAAAGCGACCTTAAATCGTTTTTATCTCAATTAAACAACTATGCACATGTTTATGTAATGTCAATATACAATCCTTATGAAGATGTAGTTATTTGTGTCGATGTATCTGTATCATTATTTGGTATGCAACTAAGTCTTCAACTTGAATTGGACTTTGATGAACTTACAACTAAATATTTGGTTGAGTACGAAAATTCCATTAACAACACAATATATACTACTATGGAAAACTTACAAAATGATGACGAAATAACTCAATCTTTACACCTTGTTGATACTTATAGTGCATGGAATAATTATTATATAAATAACGGAATTGAAGAATATAAAAAATTGTTGCTTGTAAAAGATGAAGCACGACAAAGTCAAACCACTCCACTTACTTTTGAGGATATTTCTTCTATGAGTTATTTATTAGATCCACATCCTAGTGACGCTGGGCATGAACTCATTGCCGAAACATATTGGGCTGAAATGCAAAATGCTTGCTCTTCTTTTAATCTCCAAACAACATATGAATACGAAGAACAATCTGGAATACTTGATGGTACAACAAATCAATTTGATATTAATAATCAGATATATTTAAATTCTTCCATCCCTGCAAACTGGCAAATAATGTCCAGCTCATCAGTATTGCATGCAACTAATAATGTTAATAAATATTCTTTGCCAATGCTAGAGGCGGGAAATTACACTTTAAAAGTTATGCCCTATGGAACATATGTGCAATATTTATATCCCCTTACAATAGTTGATAACACCCCAGTGATAATCAATCCAAGCATACAAAGTCTTGCAATAAGAGAGAATTATACAGGTAGTGGACAAATAAATAACTATACATTTTCAATTGATGTCTATAATCCAAGCGAAGTTACATATAGCGTTGTATGGCGTGTAGATGATGAAATTGTTAGTGGCGACACAACTTCTGTAACTTATTCTCCACTAACCGCAGGACAACACACAGTCAGTGCCACACTTAGTGTAAATAATGCAGAACTAACAAATACAACAAAATCTCAACAATTTGAAGCAACATATAATGCAATAATGCCATCTATAATAAACATCTCAATTGACGAAATCTATACTGGCGAAGGCAATATCAACAAGTATGCTTTTGAATTAAATGTATCAAATCCAGACAATGTTGATTTTAGCGTGGTTTGGCGTGTGGATGGTATTATGATAGATGGTGACACGATCAATACAACCTACACTCCACTTATCGCCAAATTACACACTGTTAATGCTACACTTAGTGTAAACGATCAAGAATTTTCAAGTACCACTACAACGCAACAATTTGAAGCAACATATAATACTATTTATCCATCAATTATAGATATTTTTGTTAACGAAACATACACGGGTGAAGGTCAGTTAAATAATTATATGTTTTCACTAAATATTGATAACCCAGATGAAGTTACATATAATGTAGTTTGGCGTGTAGATAATGAAATTGTTAATGGCGACACAATTTCTTTAACTTACTCTCCCCTAACAGCAGGACAACATATAGTCTCCGCCACGCTTAGTGTTAATAGCGAAGAACTAACTAATACGACCACTTCAAAACAATTTGAAGCAATATATAACAAAATAACGCCATCTATAGCAAACATCTCGATTGATGAGGTTTATACTGGTGAGGGGAATATTAATAATTACACTTTTACACTAGATGTAGTAAATCTAGACAATGTAGATTTCAGCGTTATTTGGCGTGTGGATGATGTTGTTATTAGCGGAAATACAACATCCACAACCCACACTCCACAAACGGCAGGACAACACACGGTTAGTGCCACTTTGATTATAGAAAATATTGAATTATTAGATACGCAATTTGAAACAATGTTTGAAGCAACATATAATGACGAACAACCAATAGAGCCCGATGAACCACAACCAACTCTTCCAAACATTGTAGGCATCTCGTATAGAGAAATAGTCACATCAGAGGGGAATTTTAATAAATATGAATTTACAGCAATAATAAATAATCCTGATAATATAGATTATCAATTGGCTTGGTATGTCAATGGTTGGCTTGTTGGCTATGGTTCACCATTTACATATACTCCAAGTGACCAAGGTGCTTGTAATTATAATGCTGTTATTATAGTTAACGATGTTTCGGTTTCTTCATCGCCTTATCATTTCTTTGATGCTGTATACAATTCATTCATGCCATCTATTACAAATATTTTAATTGAAAAAGTTGATAATACCACAAATGAATATTTGTTCACTGCACAAATTTCAAATATTGATAATGTAGAATTTGAAATTGTCTGGCAACTAAATGATGATATTATTGGTTATGGAATACAATTGCTATATCAAATAAATCCTTCCGAAACTTCAAATATAACTGCAATATTACAAGTGAATGGTGAAGAATTGCAACAATTTGACTATCCACTTGAAGCACAAATCACTCCGCCATATGTACTTTATATCATATGTGGTATTGTCAGTGTATTTATAATAACGGGCATAATTCTTGCTATTATTAGCAAGAAAAAAGAACAGTCTATAAATATTTAATAATCGTTTAACAATTAAAAAGTTCATATATTTCTATGTCTAGAACATCAGCAATTTTAAAAAGTGATTTAATTCCAAAATTTAAATCATTTTTTATTATTTTATCAAAAATGGATACACCTATACCGCATAACTTACAAAACTTTCTTTTTGATAAATTATGCTTTAGCATATAGTCTATAATAAGGTTTATATTTATTACATTTTTCATAATCTCTTTTTATCCTTAACACAATTATATCATTCCTTTTGTGGGATAGTCAAGACATTTATCCCATTTTTGGAATATAATAATGAAAATATGGAATTTGCAGATAGATTAAAAGAATTAAGAGAAGAAAAGAAATTATCAATACAACAACTCGCAAAAGAAACACGTATTGGTTCTTCTTCTATATGTCGTTGGGAAAATAATCAAGCAGATATTAAAAGCATGCAGTTGATAATCCTTGCTAAATATTTTAATGTTTCAACTGATTATTTATTGGGGTTAGAAGATTAAACGATAAAAAAATCCTATGAGAAAATGAAGTGAACCTCCTTAAGTTGTCTAACTTTTGGGGTTCACTTCAAAAACTCATAGGGTTTTTTGTATTTATTTATTAAGCGGTTTCAGTAGTGTCACTGCCTGTGCCATTTAAATCTTCTTCAAGTACTGATGCTATGCATTCAACTCTTATTTGTGGGTTATTGAGTGTTGCGGTATGGATATTTGCTCTATGGCAGTAGTATGTGTCTGTTGAATTGGTTGAAAGTTGAGCATAGAAATAAATGTATTCTGCATTTCCGTCTTCATCATAGACAAGGTCACAAGCACCTTGTTGAATATTTGACATCTCTGCAAGTGTTTGCACTGTTTCATCACGATAACTTATTCTATAAATACCATTTGCAGTTGTATAGTAAACATAATCGCCATATACAAATTCTATAGTTGCATCTTCATCAACAAGAACTAGCCACTCAGCCAAACTACCCTCACCTTTTGTGGCAAGATATATTTTTGATTCTGCCTCGTATACAACATTATCTTCATTTATTGGAGTGAAATTTGCAATGCTGTCTGTTCCGTCTATTTCTCCAAGTACTGTCCACTGAATGCGGTCACTACCGAAAGAATTGTAATTTTTAATTGAATAGTAAGGTGCAAGTGATGTTCCTTCATCTTGTTTGTAGTAAAGCATACCATTCGTGTAACTAACAAGCGTAATTGCTCTTGATACTTGAGTTAATTGCATTGCAGTATTTGTTGACATATCATATCTATAAAGTTTATTTCCAGTAAGCCCTGCATCCTGGTCTTCTTGTGAAAGTGCGACTGTGTAATAAAAAGCATCAATTGCACCAAACTCACTAGGGAAAGCCACATCAGTAACATCACTTACAAGTGTTTTTGGACTAGATATGTTGTTTCCAATACCTATTTTGGTTACTTCTGAATTGTCATAGATTAAAACAAAATTTTCATCACCAGTTGCAAAGAAAAATTCTCCGCGCGACTCACTTGTTGTAAAAATTTCTCTAAGGCCCGTGCCGTCAAGACGCATACGATATAGTGTTGTCAAATCGAACCTGTCATCACCATTATTATCTTTGTGTGCATTTGGTGAAGTAAAATATAGATATTCACCCAAAATGTACATATTTGAATTGTCAAAACCAGCAATTTTGCTGTAAACCTCGTCAACATTTTCAATTTGCCCGTCTTCATTTGTGGTTGTAAAGCCATATTCATCGGTAAGTACTCTAAATATGGAGTTATGCTGTGTTGTACTTTCGGTGTTGGCATTGCCAGTTAGCGTTGAATAGTCAACATAGGTATTAGCAAAATAAACATAATCACCCATCGTTACAACGCTGCCGCCATTGCTCAAAACAATACCGGTTGGTACATTTAAATCTGTACCACATCCGGTGAGAAGAAAACTAACACATAAAAGTAGACATGCTAAATAAGTAAAAAGTTTTTTCATATAAATCATTATTCCTTAAAGTTATGCAATTGTTTCAAATACAACAGTAAAATCATTTTCAACATCTGTAAAACCTGCAGTACTGTTGTTTACAGTTGTAGTAAGAGTTATTTGTGCTGAAGATGGGCTTTCATTTCTGTTTGCAAGTGCTGGTATTACAACGGGGTCTGATATTACATTTGAAATGCTGTCAGAATCGTCAACATAATCTGTTATACTGACACGTATAGACATATCAGAGTAGTTATAAATTGTTATAGTGTAAACAATAGGCTGAGATACTGAGGCAAACTCCAAACTTTCCAAAATTTGCCATTTACCAAGTGAGTAGTTTGGGTCCGTACGCATTGAATCATCAAACTCAACATCCTTATAAATGCCAACAGCATAAAGATAGTCTTCAACGCTATCATAACCGCTTGGTGGATTATTTAATTGTGTTTGTGATGCACCAGAAATTCTACATTCAAGAGCAACAAAAACATCATCCGCAGGGCTAAACCCTATTGTATTTGACACGGAAAATGTTTGTGTAAGATGAGCATACACGCTAAATGCAAGCAAACTTACACAAAGCACCATACTAACAATTGTTGTAAATATAATGGCTGATCTTCGCATTTAATTCTCACCCCTACAACTTTTCTACAATAAGTTTATTCATTTAAGAAAAATAAGTCAAGCAAACACACCCTATTTTTTTACATACCCTCGGTATTTATCCTTACTGTACCGCACAAAACATCAAAATATGAAAAAGTTTGAATTTTTTCGTTATATAATATTGTAAAAACACTTGGATAAGCATTATCTATCACCGCTTTAAATGTATCAAATCTTTTCCTTCCACGATTTACACAGAATTCACAAGTTTGACCCTTAAGAGAAAAAATTTGTGCCTTAATTTCCCCAAGTGCTTCTGTATTTTTTTTAATCATACATTCCTCCACTCTTGGTTATTGACACAAATTTTATTTTTTAACCATGGCTAGTCTTCATCTTCATCGTCATCATCATAGTCATCTTCGTCGTCTTCATCGTCATCGTCGTCGTAAAGGTCATCATCATCTAGATCATCATCAAAATCGTCGTCACCATCTTCATCATCATCTTCGTTTTCTTCTTCATCCATGTCATCATCTGCGAACATGATGTCATCATCATCTAGACCAGTACCCAAGATATCATCGTCATCATCATCTTTGACGGTAACATCGTCACCAAGTTCCTCGTCTTCACTTTCAAAATCGTCATTTTCATCACGATTGACATACTCTGACCAATCATCTCTATCTTTATCAATGCTTTCAGGGTCAATATTCCTTTCCTGCATACATTGTGGGCACATGATTTCGTCAGGACCTATATAATTGGTTTTACAAATTGGGCAAAGTTCCAGATCAAGCTCATCGTCACCACCACCAACTTGCATCTCTTTTTTACAAACACTACAATATTTATCTTTTTTTAAACAATAATTAAGTTCACATCGTGGACATCTAATATATTCTTGTTTAGGCATATTCTTCTCCTTAAAAAAATCACCCTATTATGCACTAAATATTATGCTTTGTCTACTATTTTATTCAAAAAAAATAAAAAATGTAATAGTAATATATTTCTATCTTTCAAGATTAGGTTCATTATGATAAGTTACAATGCCGTGCCTTGTTGCACGCATAACAATATCATTAAACTTAAAATCTCTTATTTCGTCATAATTGATAAGATTTCCTTCAACATCTAAGTAATATATATTTCCGTTTTCATCGGTATACTGTTCAACTTGATTTGCATAAATACCATCACTTGATTGCTGAGAATATGAATTGTCTTCAGTTAAACTCTCTCCAGATATATAGCGGTCAAAAAGACCGAATATATCTGTACATTTTAGGTCATTCATTAAAAACTTGACTACATTTTTTCTGTAATCTTTTTGAGCAAGTGAACCAAACCGTTTGTGCATTGAATCAATATTTAATAAACCCTGATCCACTTTTTCAAGTGCTATATCTGAAGAATACTCAAAGGCTTCTTTAATATCCGAATACCTTCCAGCACCTTTAACGCTATTTAAAAAAGTGTCAAAATAAAGACAATATGAACACAAAGTGTAAGTATCAAAATTGTCATAAGGGTTTTGACTTGATAAAATATTTAATAAATGATTAAATCTTTGTCTATACTTGCCATTGCCATCATAAAGTTCATGAACAATTTCCGATTTTACAAGTCCCAGTCCAGAAGTACCAATAATTCGCGACAAAATACCTGATATTTGAGAATTTTGACGCATAATAACAAGACGTGCAAGAAGATGAACTTTATCGTTCTGTGTCATACTTTTTAATTTTTTTATTGCTTGTGGCGTTAAACTTTTATCCATATATGCACTTATTATATTACAATGTTTTAAAAATATCAATAATATAGTTTAGTTAAATAAAATGTAAAAAAATATAACATCATAGATGAAGTTTTAATTCTAAATATATAAAAAGGTGGTAAAGACGAAGGCAAAGATACTAAAAACGCAAAAATAGCCCCTAGTGACGAGGCTTTTTATTTTAAAATATTCAAAATTAGGTGGTAAAGACTAAGGCAAAAATAGCCTAGTGGCACAGAGCTCTGCTTAACATACAAAATAGCGGAAATTGTGAGGCGTAGACGAGGCTCGGCGGGTACTCTCACGCAGGAGCGTACAAATCGTACGTGACTGTGTGAGGGTTGCCCGCCAGAAACAAAGTATACGCCCACAATTTTCGCTATTTTTGCGTTTTTTGGTAGTAGAGAGCAATACGAGTATCTTCCCCCAAAACATCTTCAGTTATGCTTGGATTTTGCCTGTAAATAAGTTCTGGTCTTATGAAGAGTTTTTTTGCTATATCCCATATCTTTTCACCAACTTTACCAAAATAGATTTCAATTGCACAATCTTTTTCGGGTAATTGTTCTGAAGTTTCAATATTGGATATGACCGCACCTTGAGTTGTTCTGCATATGTTTGAATGGACTAATAGCACGGCATCTACATATACATCTCTTCCTTTTTTAACCATAACATCGACATCACAAACAGTGACAGATGTGTCAAACATTACATCACCTTCAATATCGGTCTGATAACTTACGACAAAAGGAATTTCAACATCAACTGAGTTTGGTCTTGATTCTTCATCGTTAAAGTATATCAGATTGCTTGTAAGAACACCACTTAAATTATATGTCCCACCGTCTATGTATTCGTTGGTTATAACTGCTTTTGAATAATTTACTGCAAGAAGTTTATCAATTCTAGGCTCTTCGTCTGAAAGAACTAAACTACCTTCAATTTTTTTGTCAAAAACAATGGGTTCACATGAAACTGTGTTTTCATAACTTTGAGTTGTGCTTGTTATGACATTTTCTGTACTAAACAAATCTGAAGTAAGTGTAACTGTATTTATTGAATAAATTGCCATAAATACATCTAGTGGTATTGTTATACTAAGTTTTACTTCTTCGCCGTTTTCGGTAACCGTTGTTTTAACTTCACAACTGTTGTCATCAATAACTACATCAACCAAACTGCCTTTTTTAGCGTATTCACACTCAACTTCCTGTTTAACTTCTGTTTTGTTATAAACAGTTTTAATTTGTGGCGCTTCGGTATCTGTAACATATGTTATTTTACTGATAAGTGTTGCACAGAGTGTAACAAAACCTTCGCTGGCTTCTGCAGTTGTAAGATGAACATCGCTAGTTGTAGAAATAACCTGCTTTATTGGTTCTTTTACACTAACTTCAATATTTTCCATCCAATTGTTACGACAAGTTCCTGCAAGTGATTGATATGTTACATCCTCAGTGGTTGAACATATATCATCGGTAGTTTCACTTAAGTATGGCACCTCAATTTTGGAAACAACATAAACTTTTAAAGTTACTTCATACTGAACTTGGGCAGTACTGCCATTTAATGCCGTCACTTTGGAATCAACATTTGTGACTCGTGCTAAAACCTGTGCATTTGGTGTAATTTCGCTATTTTGCACTTTTAGTGAATATGGCGAACAGTATGTGGCATTTCCAACAAGTCCAGATTCAGTGAGATAAACTATTGTTACAAGAGCATTGCCACTGATGTTTGCTTCACCTGTCAGTGCTTCTGTTTGTGGCAAGCCACTACTAACACTCACCGCTAGTATCTTACTGATGTTCTCTGTGCTATCAATATTTACTGAACACTCAAAAGAAGAAGTGACATCATTTAACTTCGTCTTTTTTACTGAATAAAATTTTTCGTATGAATTATTATTCGCCATATTCCCTCCATTTTTCATTATGCTATATTGTATTTGGGGAATTTTTTATTTAGAACAAAAAAATAAAAATTATCGAGATTTTGTGTCTTGTCGAGCAGAGTGAGACATCTAGATTCCTCGGCACTAAAGTGCCTCGGAATGACACAAACAAAACAGAAATGAAAACAGAACAGGAATAAAAACAGCACAGGGATGAAAACAGCACAGGGATGAAAACAGAACAGGAATGGTCAAAAACTACACTTCGGATAAAAAAATAAAAAAATGCAAAGTGGGTTAATCTTTGCATTTTTAATACTAACAAAATTGGGTTATATTTTGTCATTAAGATTTATAGGATATTTGGGTTTTAATATCTTATTTTTAAATTATTGTTCAATCTTAGAAACAACACCACTACCAACTGTTCTACCACCTTCACGGATAGCGAAGCGTAGACCTTCTTCGATAGCGATTGGAGTGATAAGTTCAATTTCCATTGTAACGTTATCACCTGGCATAACCATTTCAACACCTTCTGGGAGTTTGATTGTACCAGTAACATCAGTTGTTCTAAAGTAGAACTGTGGACGATAACCATTGAAGAATGGAGTATGACGGCCACCTTCTTCTTTCTTCAAAACGTAAACTTGAGCACTGAATTTTGTATGAGGTTTAATTGAACCTGGTTTTGCAAGAACTTGTCCTCTTTCGATTTCATCTCTTTGGATACCACGAAGAAGAAGTCCTACATTATCACCTGCTCTTGCTTCGTCAAGAAGTTTTCTGAACATTTCGACACCTGTGATAACTGTTTGTTTACCACTGTCTTTCATACCAACGATTTCAACTGTATCGTTAAGTTTAACTGTTCCTCTCTCAACTCTACCTGTTGCAACTGTACCACGACCTGTGATTGTGAATACGTCTTCAACTGGCATTAAGAATGGCTTGTCTGTTTCACGAGCTGGGTCTGGAATATATGAGTCAATAGTGTCAAGAAGTTCTTGAATTGGTTTTAACCATTCACTATTGATGTCACCAGCTTCACAAGCTTCACATGCTTTAAGAGCAGAACCTTTGATAATAGGAGTTGTATCTCCTGGGAAATCGTATGATGTTAAGAGTTCACGAATTTCCATTTCAACAAGGTCAGCAAGTTCTGGGTCTGCTTGATCCATCTTGTTCATGAAAACTACAATGTATGGAACGCCAACCTGACGAGCGAGCAAGATGTGCTCTCTTGTCTGAGGCATAGGACCATCTGCTGCAGAAACAACAAGGATGGCTCCGTCCATCTGTGCGGCACCTGTAATCATGTTTTTAACATAGTCTGCGTGTCCTGGGCAGTCTACGTGTGCATAGTGCCTTTTTTCTGTTTGGTATTCAACATGCGCTGTGTTGATTGTAATACCTCTTGCTTTTTCTTCTGGTGCCTTGTCGATGTCTTCATATTTCATCTTTTCAGCAAGGCCTTTAAGTGCGCAATATTGGCATATAGCAGAAGTAAGAGTTGTTTTACCGTGGTCTACGTGACCAATTGTACCGATATTTACATGAACTTTACTTCTATCGAATTTTTCCTTAGCCATTTTAAAATAATCTCCTTTTTTAATTTAGTCGTAATGATTTTAACATAGTTTTTGTTTTTTGCAAAACATTTTTAATAAATATTTTTTTATTTGAAAGTCGCTATTTTAACGACTTTTTTTTGCCTAAGATGTCTTTTTATTTCAAGTTTGAGATTTCTCAGTGCTTTCGCACTTTCGAAACGACAACACTGGGAGTTTGTCTCCCCAAATGACTGTCTACATAGTAGAAACGAAGTATTGCTTTTATTTGTACTTAAGACGAGGCTCGACACCTCACTCTTGCCGAAAAATTGACAAGAAACAAGAAAGACAAGGCTCGGCGCAGTTGGCTCCGCAGGAGTTTAGTTTCCTAAATGACTGTGGAGCCAAGTGCGACAGTAAACGCAGTATTTCGCAGTTTATTGTCAATTTTTCTTGCGTTCGCCGACAATCTTCTCTGTAATAGACTTAGGCACTTCTTGATATTTAAGTGGTTCCATAACGAATGTACCACGTCCTTGGGTTTGAGAACGAAGGTCGGTTGCATAACCGAACATTTCTGCTAGTGGGACTTCGGCACGAACACGTTGATATCCTGGAATTGAGTCATTTCCAAGAAGTATACCACGGCGTGATGTGAGGTTACCCATAACAGTACCAAGGTACTCATCTGGAACATCAACTTCAACTTTCATAATAGGTTCAAGTAGCACTGGATCAGCTTTTGCAGCACCTTCTTTGAAAGCAAGTGAGCCTGCAATTTTGAACGCCATTTCACTTGAGTCGACATCATGGTAAGAACCATCAAATACAGTCGCCCTAAAGTCAATGGTTTCATAACCTGCTATGACACCGTTCATTCTGGCTTCATCAATACCTTTGTTGACTGGCTGAATAAATTCTTTTGGAATTGAGCCACCAACTGTTTTATCAACGAATTCATAACCAGCACCTGGTTCAAGTGGTTCAAACTTAACCCAGCAGTGTCCATATTGACCTTTACCACCGCTTTGACGTACAAACTTACCTTCAGCCTCTACGGTCTTGCGTATAGTTTCACGATAAGCAACTTGTGGTTTACCAACATTTGCTTCAACTTTAAATTCACGAAGAAGTCTATCAACGATGATTTCAAGGTGAAGTTCGCCCATACCCGAAATTAGAGTTTGTCCTGTTTCTTGGTCGGTTTGGACTCTAAATGAAGGGTCTTCTCTTGAAAGTTTTCCAAGTGCAATAGCCATTTTTTCTTGCATATCTTTTGTTTTAGGCTCAATAGCAAGTTGGATAACAGGCTCTGGGAACTTCATACTTTCAAGTTGAATTGGGTGGTCTTCATCACAAAGTGTGTGACCTGTGATTGTGTCTTTAAGACCAACTATTGCGGCGATATCTCCGGCTTTAACTTCGTTTATTTCTGTACGATTGTTTGCATGCATACGAATAAGTCTTCCGACACGTTCAGTCTTGCCAGTGTTTGCGTTGTAAACATATGAACCTGCTTTAAGTGTACCGCTGTAAACACGGAAGAATGTAAGCGTTCCAACATATGGGTCAGTTGCAATTTTAAATGCAAGACCAGCAAGTGGAGCATTGAAATCTGGATGACGGTATTCTTCTTCTCCAGTTTCTGGGTTTATACCTTTTATAGACTCAATGTCTGTTGGTGCTGGAAGATAATCAACCATTGCATCAAGCAAGTTTTGAACACCCTTGTTTTTGTATGATGAACCGCAAAGCATTGGGGTAACTTGTTTTGCAATTGTTGCCTTTCTAATTGCTTGTTTAAGTTCGTCAATTGTTATTTCTTCTCCACCAAAATACTTCTCTAAGAGTGCATCATCTGTTTCAACTATTGACTCAATGAGTGCATCATGGCGTTTTTGTGCCTCTTCTTTATATTCATCTGGAATTTCAACCTCGTCAACTATTTTTCCAAGGTCATCTTCAGGAATATATGCTTTCATGGTTAAAAGGTCAATGATACCTTTAAAAGTATCAGCCATACCAATTGGCATTTGAAGTGGTAAAGGTTTTGTGTGAAGTCTATCTCTAACTGATTCAACGCATTTATCAAAGTAAGCATCATCTCTGTCCATTTTGTTAACAAAGATTATGACAGGAACTTTACATTCATTAGCCTGACGCCAAACTGTTTCGGTCTGTGGCTGAACTTTATCACGCGCACTAAGCACCAAAACTGCACCATCAAGAACTTTTAATGAACGCAAAACTTCTATGGTAAAGTCAACGTGTCCTGGGGTGTCGATGATGTTAATTTTATAATTTTTCCAATGACAAGTTGTGCAAGCAGATGTGATAGTGATACCACGTTCTTGTTCCTGTTCCATCCAGTCCATTGTTGCAGCACCATCATGCACTTCACCAATCTTGTGGTTGATACCAGTGTAGAAAAGAATTCTTTCTGTGGTTGTCGTTTTTCCGGCATCTATGTGTGCCATAATACCGACATTTCGAGTGAATTTTAAACTCTCTTCTGCCATTATATTTCTCCTTTATTAAATTTTTCTATTATTTGTTAATTTTTAAACATATTGTGTGTTGATTCCAATAGCATACGGCTATTTTGAATGTTAGTGAGAAATCTTTGAGATTTTCACGGTCGCTTTCGCTCCCTCAGAATGACACAATATAAGTTTTTACAAGAAAGACAAGAATTTTCTCTCAACTCGTAAAACGCAAAATTGTGAGATAGGGCTAGTATTAAATATTTTTGCGGTTTTTACAAGAAAGACAAGGCTCGGCAAGTACGACCACGCAGGAGTTTACATGTTTGTAAATGACTGTGTGGGCGTGCTTGACAGCAAACGCAGTATTTCGCAGTAAAAACCCAAAAAATTACCAGCGGTAGTGAGCAAAAGCCTTGTTAGCCTCAGCCATCCTGTGCATTTCATCTCTACGTTTGATTGCACTGCCTTGGTTGTTGTAAGCGTCCATAAGTTCGCCTGCAACTTTTGCTTCCATTGTACGTTCACTGTTACGCTTTCTTGCGAACTGAACAAGCCAACGGATTGCAAGGGTTTGACGACGCTCTGGACGAATTTCCATTGGTACTTGGTATGTTGCACCACCAACACGTCTACCCTTTGTTTCAAGAACAGGTTTCACATTTTCTACTGCTTGTGTGAAAACATCGATTGGGTCACCGCCTGTCTTGTCTTTTATTATGTCAAAAGCGCCATATACTATGTGCTGTGCAATACCTTTTTTACCATCATACATAACTTGGTTAATAAATTTTGAAACAAGTTTGTTGTGGAATTTTGGGTCTGGCAAAACATCTCTTTTTGGCACTCCACTTCTTCTTGGCATTTTATTTCTCCTTTTAATAAATTTTTAAATAGATTAGTTAGATTTTGGTTTTTTTGCACCGTATTTTGAACGGCTTTGCATACGTTTTGCAACACCGGCAGTATCAAGACTTCCGCGAATGATGTGATATCTCACACCAGGAAGGTCTTTTACACGTCCACCACGAACAAGAACAACGCTGTGCTCTTGAAGGTTGTGTCCAATGCCTGGAATGTAGCAAGTACCTTCTTGACCGTTTGAGAGTTTGACTCTGGCGATCTTACGAAGCGCTGAGTTAGGTTTTTTAGGTGTTGTTGTTTTGACTGAAAGACAAACGCCACGTTTTTGAGGACAATTTTCAAGAAGTGGTGACTTACTCTTTTTGTCAAAAGTTTTTCTACCTTTGCGAACTAACTGGTTAATTGTAGGCATCTGTTTCCTCCTTTATAAAATTTTCAACATATAAACAAAAAAGGCGAGGATAAGGGCAACTTTTACCCATATCGTTCGCCTAAATGTCGCGTTAAAATAACTTAACACAACATGCAATCTTGCACCAAATTTGTACAAGTATTCGGTAAACACATGGAAAAGTTTGTTACCTGCTGTTTGTTAATGCTGGCCTAATAAAAATTAGGACTTTAGAGTTTTTACTAAAAAAACCTTTGATATACTAACAAACTTCACCACATTTGTCAACCATTATCTTATAATTTTTGAACTAAAAAAACTTTCTGTTAAGTTCGACATTTTTGTCAACAACTTTAACAATCTCAATATCTGTTTTGCCTACAAATTTAGTTTTTCTTGGCATATTAAGTGCTTTCTATTTACTAAACAAAACCATAATGTTATTAACTTACTCCCTTATTTTAGGTTGCAGTGTAAGTATAACATATTCTCAACAAAAATACAATACTCGCTATTAAATAAATTTGAATATAGCATTTAGTATTAAAAAGACAATATACATAACATAAAGTACCAAAAGTACAATACCCTGCCAACGATATGTTTTTTTCTTAACAAGAATTGGTAAAATTAAAATCAAAGTAAAAAGCATTGCAAGCGGAAGTGAAATGTATGCCGTTTCATTGGTTATTGGCATACCATCATTCCATGCAACTAGACGTGACACACCTAAAATAAGTGTTAAATTCAATATATTTGAGCCGACAATATTTCCCATTGCAAGATATGGCGTCTTTTTTTTGAGTGATGTTATAACAGTGACAAGTTCAGGCAAACTTGTACCAATTGCCACAACAGTAAGACCAACAAATTGTTCGCTTATTCCAATTACTCCACTTAAATACTCTACTTTGTCTACCAAAAGGTATGCACCACCGCCAATGGCTGCAGCACCAAGCAAAAACAAAATGATAGCAAGCCAGAGCGGACGCTGAATGTCATCTTCACTGCCTTTATTATGAGTTTCCATATTTTTAGCATCAATATAGTTAAACACAAAAAACAAGATTGTTATTGCAATCATTACAAACGCTTGCCATATGGTCACCTCATCAAAAAAACCAATCACGGTTACAAAAATTGTTGCAACAATCAAAAGGTAATATTTAAGCATACCGCCACCACCAATTTTTGATGGCATAAAACAAATACCTATTGCCATGACAAGACCCACATTGCAAAGTGCGGAGCCAACGGCATTACCAACCGCCAAATCAGTTGTTCCGTCAATGCTTGAAATGATGCCAATTATAAGTTCAGAAAAAGTTGTGGCAAGGCTCATAAAAGTTGCACCAAAAATAATTTGTGGTATGTGTGCTTTTTTTGCAAGCACAGCGGATGACGAAACAAACACATCGCCACCTTTTACCACTAAAAATAGTGCAACTACCAATAAAACTACTGCAATCGCTATATCCATATCGTTAGTTTAACACAAAATGCAAATAGTTATTTAAATATTTTATAATTTTTCCACGAAATTTTTGATTTTTATTGCAAGTGCCATATCTATTCCCTTAACAAGCGCAAGTTCTTCTATACTCGCCTTTTTGATTTCATCAACTGAAGAGAATTGGTTAAATAGTGCTTTCTTTTTTACTTTTCCAAGACCTTTTATGTCATCAAGTGGTGATTTTATCTCATTTTTTGTTCTAAG
Organism: uncultured Clostridia bacterium; assembly: GCA_944376845.1. Taxonomy (GTDB): domain Bacteria; phylum Bacillota; class Clostridia; order Christensenellales; family UBA1242; genus UBA5893. Next base: position 47,348 of record CALWDZ010000004.1, read on the forward strand.
TCTTCGGTGAAAAGTTATTGCAAAACGGTGTGCTTCATCACGAATGCTTTGAAGTACCCTAAGTTCACTACTACCTCTTTCAAGCATTATTGGCTGACTTTGACCTACGATAAAAACTTCTTCAAACTGCTTGGCAAGCGATATCATATCTATATCAGTTTCAAGATTAAACTCTTTTAATATTTCATAAGTGGAACTTAGTTGCCCTTTTCCGCCGTCAATAACCATTAAATCTGGCTTTTGAGAAAAACTTTCATCTTCACCGTCAAGTTCTTTAAACCTACGCATTAGTGTCTGCTTTAAACTTTCAAAATCATCTGCTTTGTTAAGCCCTTGAATTTTAAATTTCCTATACATTTTTTTTGCTGGTCGTCCAGCAATAAACACCACCATTGATGCCACCTGATTTGTGCCACTTATATGCGAAATATCATAGCACTCCATACGATTTGGAACATTTTTAAGGTTTAGTTTTTGTTTCAATTTTTCAAGTGCGCCAATGGTTTTGTCATACTCAATATCTTCGTTGTACTGTACTTTTTCCAAATGTTCTTTTGCATTGAGTGTTGCCATTTCAACAAGCCGTTTTTTTTGTGCTTTCTTTGGAACAATTATTTTTGCCTGCAAATCTATATTCTCACTAACCGGCATATTTAATAAGATTTCTTTTGGTTGTTCGTGGCGAGAATAATATTGCATTAAAAAACTTTCCATTGTATCGCTTTCACTAAGCGAAGCATCTACCACACTTTGCGTGGTAACTCCAAGCACTTTACCATGACGAATAGTCATCACACAAATTGCACCAATTACACCATTGTTGACATAACTTATGACATCAACCACATAATCATTTGGAACATCTGCCACTACTCTTTGTTTAAGTGCACGCACCATTTTAATCATATCTCTAATTTCAAGTGCCCGCTCAAAATTTTCATGAGATGATGCAACTTCCATCTTTTTTTGTAAAATCTCTTCAATTTCACTATCATTGCCACGCAAAAAGTCCATTGCCTTTTGCACTATTTGTTTATAGTCCTTTGGTGATACAAGTTTTGCACATGGTGCGCTACAAAGCCCAAGTGAGTAATTTAAACATGGCCTTTGAACTTTCTTGGTTAATTTTTGCTTACAAGTTCTAAGCGGATATGCCATATTTACAATTTTTATAAGTTTGTATGGACTTATTGACGAAATGTATGGTCCAAAGTATTTTGCACCGTCTTTTTTGACTTTTCTTACAACTTCCATACGCGGATATTCATCTTTAACTGTAACGCGAATATATGGATATGCCTTATCATCTTTTAAAAGTATGTTATAAAAAGGTTTATATTTTTTTATTAAATTATTTTCAAGTGCAAAAGCATCACGCTCAGAAAGTGTAATAAAATATTCAAAATATTCCACATTTTGCACCATTGCCATAACTTTTGTAGGTTTTGGTGAGTTATTGAAATACTGGCTAACCCTATTTTTTAGGTTTTTAGCCTTTCCAACATATATAACTGCACCACTTTTGGAGTGCATTACATACACGCCCGGCTGAGTGGTAAGTGTTTTTAAACTTTGTTTTATTTTATCGTTCATTTAAAATCTTTTTTATGCTATTTAAAATTATATTGGCATTTTCATCCGCCCTTACACTATTTTCATCGCGATAGAATAGATATATTTTTAATTTTGGCTCTGTGCCGCTTGGACGAATAATGAAACTAAGTTTGCCCGCGTGATATTCAATAAAGTTTTGCTTGTCAAGTCCAGTATTGTCGCTAAGATAGTCAATGGTGTCTTCAACTTTGTATTCCAAAACACGTTTTAGTGGTTTCTTCCTCAGTCCATCAACAACATCATTCATACGTTTCAAACTATCTGTGCCTTCAAATTTCACACTGTCACCAAGCGTACAAATATAGCCATATTCACGGTATATATCTTTAAGATATTGGTCAAGACTTGAATTTTTATCTTTTAGCCATTGTGCAATTTTGCAAATAAGAAGTGTCGCGAAAATACCTTCTTTATCATAAGTATTTTTGCGTACAACATATCCACAACTCTCTTCAAATATAAGTAGCGGTTCGCCACCTTTTTGCTTTTCAAGATGTGCCTTTTCTCCAAGACTTTTAAAACCCGTCAAGGTTTTGTAGAGAATAATGTTGTTTTTCTTGCAAATATCTTCTACAAGCGGACTTGATACCACACTTGTCACCACAAAACTATTTTCTTGTTTGTAATTTTCTATTAGGTATTTTAATAATATATATCCAACTTCATTGCCCGTAAGTTTTTTGTATGCTCGCCCTGTTTTTATCATAACGCCAAGTCTGTCAGCATCGGGGTCTGTTGCAACAATTAAGTCGGCATCAACTTTTTTAGCAAGTTCCAAACTTTCTTTAAATGCCTCGACAAACTCGGGATTTGGATATGGGCAAGTTGTAAAATCTGGGTCACGATGCTTTTGACTTTTTGGAATATAATATTTAAATTCATTATTTTTTAAGATTTGTGTAACCGCTTCAAGTCCAGTGCCATTAAGTGGTGTATAGACAATTGTAAGCGTCTTTTTTGTAGTGTCAGTATCGCCTTCAAGATATGCCTTTAATATTTCATCGCCTAAAAATTTAACATTGTTTGGTTTAAGTTTATAGGTGCTATTATAGTTTTCTACTTCATCTATGTTATTAAAGTTGTCAGATATCTCTTTTTGTGCAGCATTTCCTATTTGTATGCCAACTTCATTTATGATTTTAATACCATTAAACTCGCGTCTATTATGACTAGCGGTTATCATAATGCCAATATCTGCTTTTTTGTATCTTGTGGCAAATACGCATAGTGGTGTTGGAGCATATTTTTTGAAAAGATATACAAGTATACTGTTATTAGACAAAATATTTGCAAAAATCTTGGCAAATTTTTTCGAGTTGTGCCTTGTGTCATAACAAACCACGGCGGTGGTCTTACTATGTGCAAGCATATATTTTGCTGTTGCAGATGCCAAACGAGATACTGTAACCTCATTTATTCCACCACTTCCAAATATCATCTCTCCACGCATACCAGCAGTACCAAAGCCAAGTGTGGTTTGAAAATTTTGAGATTTTTGCTCCTCATTTAACATTTTTAATTGTTTTTGAATATTTTTATCTTTAATATTCGTCCATGAATTAAAATCACTCATTATCTTCTCCTTCGTTATCGCTAAGTAGTGGTGCATCTTCCACATCCAAGTCAACCAAGTTTTCATCAAGTGTTGACACATTTTTTAGTTTACGTTCAATAGTTCGAGATTTTTTTGTGGCAAACTCAATAGTGCTTGATGCTTCATCAAGTTTTTTCTGGGTTTTTGCCAAAAGGTCAACAAACTTTGAAAACTCACGCTTAAACACCCCAAGCAAATTCCATACTTCGCTGGAACGCTTTTCAATAGTCAAACTCTTAAAGCCAAGTTGCAAACTATTTAAGAGTGCCGAAAGTGTAGTAGGTCCACAAACCACAACTTTGTATTGTTGTTGAAGTGTTTCGGTTAGACCTGGTATTCGTAGTACTTCGGCATAAAGCCCTTCTATCGGCAAATACATAACTGCAAAATCTGTTGTCTTTGGTACAAATATGTATTTTTCATTTATACGTTTTGCTTCTTCTTTTACACGTCTTTCAATGTTTTTAACTTGAAGATCAACTTCTTCTTTTGTGCCATTGTCACTCGCTTCTATAAGACGCTGATAATCTTCAAGTGGAAACTTTGCATCTATTGGCAAATATACTTCACCGCTGTCATCTTTGCCCGGCATACGCACGACAAAGTCCACTCGCTCAGAATTTTTTGGATTTATGTTGACTTGAGAATAATATTGTTCGGTAGTTAAAATTTGCTCTAAAAGCGAACCAAGTTGCACTTCTCCCCAAGTACCACGAGTTTTGACATTTGTCAGTACTTTCTTTAAGTCACCTACGCCACTTGCAAGTTGTTTCATAACTCCAATGCCTTCATACACTGACTGCAAACGCTCGTTTATAATATTAAACGACTGGCTAAGCCTGTTTTCCAAACTCACATTAAGTTTTTCATCAACAGTTTGACGCATTTGTTCAAGTTTCTTTTCATTTTCTTGCTGAATTCTAAGAAGCCCTTCAGTGAGTTGCGTGGTGGCATTTCGCATACTTTGTTCAACACCACTGACAAGAGTTTGAACTTGAGCACGAATATCTTCAAGTTTTTGGTTTTGAAGCATATCATTTTGCGAAACGGTGTTGACAAGCGTATTTGAAATTTGTGTCATATTTTGTGAAAAAGTATTTGCAAGCATATCCATTTTTTCATTTTGCACTTTTTCCAAAATTTTAATTTCATCCGCTATTTTTTGTGCATCAATATTTTCCTGCGTCTTTGTTTTTTTGAATAATAGAAAAATAAGTAAAATAATGCACAAAAAACTAATTACCAAACTAATTATTTGCAATATCATAATTTTTTATCTCCATAATAAGTGTATCTTTATCGTTTTCTATTTCACCGTCAAAAACTTTTAAAAGTAAATTATTTAAAATTTCATTATAATATTTATTATCTAGTTTTGGACGGCATTTTTTTATATCTTGTGCACTTACTTTTAAATCTTTAATGCGTATTGGAATATGATAATTTTTTATATATTTATAGAAAAAATTGTATTTATTAAATAAAAATATACTATCTTTTGCAAGAATTTTGCCGATATTTTCAAAATTATCATAATATTTAATAAAATATTCTTTATTTGACAATTTATTTATTGCATCAAAATATCCACAAACAACATTTATTAAATAATCTTTTATTTTTGTAGAAAAATTAAAACCTTTTTGTCCAAGCATATATTCAAGATAATATTCCACGCAGTCAGGGTCTATGGTTTCAATCATATCAACCAACAATGCTTCTAGCCTTAAACTTGGCACTTTTTTTACAAGGTTTAATTTTATTTTTGATACACTTGAGTACAAAAAGGTAAAAGCGTTAAGGTAATTTAAAAGCCTGAGTGCTCTTATGTGTGAATGTTTTTTGGAAATGGTGTATTTTTTGTCGCACTGCAAAATTTTAATAAGTTCTTCTCTTTTGCGTATACCAGAAATATCTTTTATTCGGTAAGCCATTTTCTTTGCAATTTTATAAGTATTTTTTTCAATTTTAAAACCAAGTTCTGAAGAAATTCGCACCATTCTAAGAATTCTCAGCCCGTCACTAGAAAATACAAAATCTGGTGTTTCAATTGTTCTGATGCGTTTCTTTTTTAAGTCATAAAGCCCAGAATAAATGTCTATTATCTTTTTTCTGGTTATGCTGAAATATATACAGTTTATAGTAAAATCACGCCTTTTTGCGTCTTGACGAATATCATCAACAAAATTTACTTCAATTGGTGTGTGACTTCCCGTGCCGTCATATTCTTCTGTACGGAAAGTGGTATGCTCATAAACCTCACTACCAACGCTTATTGTCACAGTGCCAAGGCGTTTATTTTTTTCTTTGACAATAAACGGAGTGTCCTTTAATAATTCCATTAGTTCATCTGGTGTAAGTTTACTTGCAAGGTCTATATCTGTTCCACCAATGCCAATAAGGCTATTTCGTACATAGCCACCAACAATAAATAATTCTGCTTTTTTCTTTAACTTTTGTGCCAGTTTTTCAAGATTTTCTGGAACAACTATATCTTTAAACTGTTTCATACATAAAATTATACCACACAAAGCACAATTTGAAAATTATTTTTATAATTTTTGTTTTATATGTTTATAATAGTTTTATTTAATTTCCTTGCGTATTTGTAAGTATTATATGCTCCACTTTTATATGTATCTACAATATGACATACCAATACTTCACTATGCTCCACCATCCATTTATTTCGCTCTGTAATTCTACGTTTTGGATGTATCATATCAATTTCTGGTAAAATTGAGTCATCGAAAACTTCCAAATCCAATTTAGAATTATAATTTGTTAAAATTTTTATTAGTTTTATATTACTATTAAATTTCTTATAATAACAAACAATATCAATACATATTTTATCAAAATATCCTTTATCTCCATTATAAAATATTAAATATCCCTCATTTATCAATTCTCCAATCACTGTAAATAATTTATCTTTAATATTTAAATTCTTCCATTCAAACCTATGCCCTGCAAAACAAACTATTTTTTCAATCATATTTATACTCCTTGTTTGAATTATACCATATAAATATAATTTTACCACCCTGCAATTGAGTATATTTTAAATATTTTTGTACTACATTATAAATAATGAAATTGCAAAAAGCAGTAGCACTTAAAATTACCAATTTGTTGATTGATCATAATTTGACAAGGTACAAACTTTGTCAAAAAATTCTTTTGCCCGAACAAACTTTAAAAAATATTATTGATGAAAGAAATAAAGATATTAAATTATCTACCATCGCCAAAATTGCAGAAGGTTTTGGACTAACACTAGAACAATTTTTTGCAGATAAAATTTTTGAAAATTACGAATGTGAGTAAAATAAGTTCTATATAAAATAGACTGTTCAAAAACAAGCGAGAGATTGAACAGTCTATTATTTTTTTTTGTTTTTTTGCTTTGATAGTAGTTGTTGTTTTAAAATATCACTCCGCTTTAAATTGTATCTTGATATTATTGCCATAGCAACTGAAATTGAAATCGCACAACCACCAAACACAATAAGCCCCAAATAATTTTGTACTTTAAGTGCTTGCACAGGCTGTGACGCATCAAATTTTATAAGGTCTAGCAAAACTCCAATAATGAGCAATGCAAGTGAGTTTGCAACATTATAAGCAAAAGTCATATAGCCGGAATATGTGGCACTTTTGTTCTCGCCCGTTTTTAATTTGTCCATTGTAACGTTATCCGCAAACATACTCATAGGTAAACTATAAAGCGCACCACTACCAAACCCACATACAAATATACACACAAGAACCAAATAAAAGTTTACACTTGTGCCAATACTTTCACGGAATACAAAAACCCAAAATGTGAGAAAAATACCAATCAAAATGACAAAATATGACCACCTAAGTGTTGGTTTTTTATCTATTCGACGAGAAAGATATATCCAAAATGGCTGACTTAATATTGTCCCAACAAACAACCCCGCCATTATAATTGGTATTTGTGTGGCATTGAAATGAAAACAATATGTAAAAATATGCATTCCAACCGATGTTAAAAATGCGGTGGAAATCAGTGCAACCGAATAGGACAAAATTATTGCACCATAATTTCTTTGTTTAAGCACTAAAAAGAAATTGTAAAATATTTTGAAAAAAGCATTTTTTTCTTTTTTCTTTGGCTGTTCAGTATGCACCGCCCTTGCTCTTTTAAATGTACCAAAAACAGCAATAAGCCCTGAAATCAAACTAATTGCACTTGTGGTATACGCAATATAAATATATCCGCTTTGTGCAAGTTGTCCCTGCTCTCCGCCTGGCATAAAAATCATCATAAGCACACTTGGAAGCACCATACCTAAAATAAAAAATACAGTTTTATAACCTTGAAGAGTGCTTTGTTCATTGTAGCCTGGTGCAATATCTATGCCAAGTGCAACATAGGGCGTTGCAAAACAAGTGTTTGCAGTTTCCAGTGCTAGTAGCATCAAAAGTAACCAAAAAAACTTTGCAATTTCACTAAGCGAGTTAGGAACACTCCACAAAAGTACATTAAAAACAACAATTCCAAGAGTGCCAAAAAAAAGATAACCTAGTCGCCTGCCCCAAAATTTTGAATGAGTTATATCGCTTAAATACCCAACTATCGGGTCACTAAGCCCGTCCCAAAACGCAGAAAGCGCTACACAAAGTCCAACAAGTGAACCGCGAATACCAAGCACACTTGTACCAAAAAACATCATAAAAGTTGTCATAGCCTGAGATACCACGCCATAACCTAAGTTTCCAATTGCATAACAAAGTTTAGTGCCTGTTTTTAATTTTTTCACTTGATTTATTGTATGCAATATGTAACTTTTTTATTTGAGTAATTAAACAACTTCTATTCTATCATTTAATTTTGTCAAAATTTTTTGCATAAAAAAACCGTAGGATAACCTACAGTTTTTTAAAATTATTCGTATTATAAACTAAAGTATTCAACTACAGCGCCCATTGTTGGTATGCCATTTACAAATATACCTACATACTCATCGGACAAGAATTGAACCATTTTTTGTCTCTCTTCCATATTTGTTAAGTCCAAAGCAGTAATTGGATCTCTACCAAAGCCATCAGGTGTTTGATTAGTCAAATATGTTGTATAGAGTTGTCCACCAGCATTAAAGAATGGTAAATTTTCAAGATATGGAGCAAGTGCAGGTGCAGATGTTGTTGCCTTAAATGTCTGATCTTCCATGTCATGAACAAAAGTTACCTCACCAGCTTCGTTCTTTATTGTCACTTTCCCTTTTACTGGATTGCTATTTAAAACTGGATTACCGTTTGAAACAAATACAAATGCAGCGTTCAATAACCCGTCATTATCAAGTAGCGACCTTACGCTTGGTAAAAGACCCTTATCTTTAAGAGCTTGACTTGTACCCAAAAATAATTGATTTGATTTTTTAAGTTCAGTAGCCACTCGAGTAGCATCATTTAAACCGAACCACGCTTCTTCGCCCGAAACAGTGGTTTCAACTGTTGAATTGATAACTTCAACATTTGCGTAATTTGAGTTTGGTGTATCCTTAGGGTCAAGATGTGTCAAGAACACAACTGGACCGCCAGAGCCAGAGAGAATGCTGTCTTCAATGTAGTTATTTTTTATACCCCAATAGTTTATCATAAGGCTATAACTATCAGTAAACTTGCAATTTGAAATGTGTGTTGATGCCGTTTCCCAATCACTGCCTTCAGTTGTTGAAACAAGCATTGTAACCCAACTGTTACCATTGACATTGTTTAGCGTCACATCTTTTGAACCAGTAAGAACCATTAAAAGTCCGCCTCTTAAAGCTTCTGACTCGTCACGATTTGTGTTGCCAATTAAGTTAAGGCTATCCATAACAACGCTACCTTGATTTTGGTTTGTTGGATGGTTATTGTTTGCAATACCGAATGAGAATAATGAGGCATGTCCAAATTTTTCATTATCAATTTTATTTGTGTTTAAGTAATCAAGATTGGTAAGAGCGATTGCACTTGCATCTATTGTATTGTAATTACCATAGATTTTGTATGTTTCGTCTTGGTCAACAGAAATATGATAAATTGTCTTCCAGTTTCTCATTGTGTTTGCTAGTTCAGGGACATAATCACTGTCACCTTCTTTATAGTAGTATGCCTGTGGAACATCAGAATCAGACAATTCATAACTGCCGTGAATGACGACTGAGTTGGTGTCAACTTGAGGCACATTGTTTTGTGCTTTAAGGTCTGCCCAATATTTTTGTGTTGTTGGATTATTGTCCATCACTGAAAGCATCTCTTTTGACTGAATGTTAAAGCCATCAACAACTTCAAGCTCGTGAGATATGCTCACATCTCCACTAATAGTTTGTGCAGTAACTGTTATTCTATATGTATTCCCCACTGCTTTATCAGCAAAATCAAAACCAAACTTTTGTTGATTGATTGTTACAGTCTCAGTTAAGTCTTCTCCTGTAAGCTCAACATACTCGCCGTCAATTTTTTGTTCAACTTTGTAAGTTGCTGGCACATAGTCAAGGGCTTGGAAATCTCCACGTACACCATCAACTATTTCAACACCCATAATTATTGGTTTAAGTTCAAACGAGTTATCGTCTCCAACTTTATAAGTATTGTCACTAATATTAAATGCTTTTGCATTATTTTCGAAGTCAGTAATAAATGTTGGTAAACCAAAACTTTGCACTTCATACTCAACCGTTGGAACATGTTGGCTTTCTGTTACTGTTATTGTAACTTCGGTTTGAAGTCCAAGATATTTAATTATAACTTGCTTTTCCCCCACTTCATTTGCTATCTCATCAAGTGGTGTATTGTCCGAGCAAGCAAACTGCATTTCGTCATTGTATTTGACTTCTTTGACTTTGTCATTGCTGTAAGTGACTAGCAAAACAAGGTCATCAAGAACCAAATTTTCACCAATGTCTAATTGCGTGTCAAGAGTGTCGTCTTTAACTGCTATTTCAACAGGCTTTTCACCACAAGCAGTCAAAATTATTCCAAAGACCATCACGCACATTATAGCACTAATAAGACTAATAAACTTTTTCATATTTTCTCCTTTACAAAATATTCCACGGTTATTATACATTTTACTGTTTGTAATATCAAGTGTTTTTATGCATCATATCAGTTAAATTATAGATAAATAGAACATAACTTGCACAGTTGGACGAGAAACGGCAGAAATTTTGACCACCGCTCCACCTCTGTTTTTTATCCAAAAATTATTTTTCTCATCTATCTCAGATATTGGCGCAGTTTGCTTATCATAACCAAAATTCACACCCTTGTCGCTTGTTGTGTCTGGGTAGACTCTGTAAACAAGAGAAAAAACATTGTCTTTCCCTTCTTGAAAATCATAAGTTATTATGTACTTACAAACCCCCGTTCCTGGTATATTGAGGTTGGCTTCTTTAATACTTACCCTTTCTTCATCTTCACACTCAACACTTAAAATCTCAATTTTATCTGGGTACACGGTTGTGTTATATGATGTTATCTTCATACCAAAAAAGCCTATTACTATAATAGACATTATATAAACCACACCAATAAGAATAACAATAGATTTTTTCATCCTTTTTCCTCATAATAATATTTAATTTTGCTATAAAATGACCAAACTCTATAAGCAAAATATGCCAATGCAACAAACAAAACTTTAACCCATGCGATTTGCGAATTTTCCATTAGTAAGAAAAGTGAAATCGCAAAAAACACTGCTGCTAAAAACACCATAGCTATTGTAGACTTCGTTTCGTTTGGGTTATTTACATGGCTTCCAGTTGTGGAATACTGAATATTTTGTGGATTCATTATATCCATTTCTGCACTCCAAAACATGTGTATTAGATATATTAAGATTGCACTCATACCGAATAAGATAATGTTTAGAATACTCATACTATTAAATGACGCAAATACGCAAATCGATGCAATTATTGAAATTGACGTTATAATTGCATATGTTACAAGTTTCGCAGTCAAATTTGAGTTATGACCATTCGGTCTTGTCTTGACCAGATATCCCGCCTGTGCCTCACGCGAATATATACTTGCCACTTTATTATTTGTTGCCATTGCAAATAAAAGAATTATTAAAAGGTTAAATGAAATTGCCATATTGTCACCAAGAAGTCTTGTACTCATGGCAGCGAATATTGTGTTTAAAAGCAGTATCGCAAGTGGCATACATATTGCCACTCCAAAAAGGCTATAAACTTCATCGCTTGTTCTGAAAATCACCAAATCGTCTTTGTGCACTGCACTATAAAACGCCTTTAAAAAGCCATTTTTGTATGTTTTCTTAATAATTTTTCTTTTATATTCAAAAGGAGAACTTGTCATTCTCAAAAATAACGGCTTACATATTAAATAACTTGCCCCCAAAAGAACAACCACCATTGCAACAATTGTTAGTAAAATCCAAAGCGTGTCAATAGTAAATAAGTTTTGCGAAAGTCCGAAATGTGTTCCAACAATAAACTGTGTGAGATAAGTGAATGGTGCCATATACTTTGTGTAACTGCCCAAAAAGTCCTGAATCTCCCAAAATATTGTCCCCCAACTTGCAACGATATCGAGGTTTTCGGGTATTAGTGACACAAAAAGCAAAAACACATATATGCCTAGTCCAATAAGTGCCAAAAAAATCACCCACCTAATTAAAGAATAATTTCTAAGAACAATGGCGACAAGCATTGCAACAATGGACAAAAGTGCGCCTATTGACACTGGAATTAGTGCAACAATAAACATACAAGGCAAAAGCCACAAGAAAAACACAATAGAATATCCACTGATTAGCCCGAACGCAAAAAACATTGGAAAAATGAAAAATATTGTGCGCCTGAGTTCATAGATATAAAAAACTATAAGTTTTGAGAAAAAAATATGATCAACTGTAACAGGAAAAGTCAAAAGCACCTGATTGTCACGAGCAAAATACAAGTTTTTCATTAGTGAGTATGTGCAAGATATTATAGACAAAATTTCCATAATGCTGAACAACACAACAATGACACTTGTCGGAATAATGTTAACAAGTGAAAATATACCAAGCACACGGCACAAATAAAAACCAAAATAATAAACAGCTGTGATTGCAATAAAAGAAAGTAGCGTCAAAATAACCTTGGATATGAGTGTCTTTTTTGTCCTCAAAAATCCAAAATCTACTTTGTCTTTTAACTGCATGAAAACAAGCGTTTTTAATGCGTTCATATTACTCCTTTGTCTTCTGTTCTTTTTTCATTTTTCTTAAATTTCTTTTTTGCTCGCGTTCTAGTTTTCTTAACTCTTTTTGGTGCTTCTTGTCTTTTTCTAATTCTAGTTTGTCTTTTTTGAGTTCTTCTGCATCAACTTTAATTGCTTCTACATTATTGTTGTTTATTATGTTCATATAGAAGTCTTCAAGTGGCTCGCCACTATCTATGATGTCCTGTACTTTTTTCACAACTTGAAGTTGTCCTTTTTTTATAATACCAATTCTGTCACAAATACGTTCAACAACATCAATGATGTGACTTGAAAAGAACACGATGTTGCCTTCTTTTGCATGGTTTTTCATGCACTCTTTGACTTGAAATATGCTGTTTGGGTCAAGACCTGTAAGAGGCTCATCAAGTATCCACACCTTTGGGTTATGAACAAGCGCGCTCATAATTGCAATCTTTTGTTTCATACCATGTGAGTATGTCTTTATTTGATTGTCAAAAGCTCCCGTAAGTTCAAATAGTTTGACATATTTTTCTATTCTCGCATCTCTATCTTCTTTGCTAACTTCATAAAGGTCGGCAATGTAGTTTATATACTCCCTTCCCGTAAGCTTCTCATAAAGTGCGTAGTGGTCAGGAACAAAACCTATTTGTTTTTTTGCCATTGTAGGTTGAAGCTTCGCATCATATCCACAAACTTCAATTTCACCACTTGTAATTGGCTGAATACCAACAACAGTTTTTATAATTGTACTTTTTCCTGCACCGTTTGGTCCCAAGAAACCAAAAATTTCGCCACCATGCACTTCAAGATTAACATCTTTAACTGCATAGACCTCACTTTTACCATAGCGTTTTGTAAAATTGCGAAGTATCAATTTATTTGAATTTTTTTCATCTATTGGCATTGTTAACTCCTTTCCTTTAAGTTTACTTTCAAGAGCAAGCATATCTAGTTTATATTTTTTGCGCCTTGCAGACATATCTATCATTAGGTCAAAGTAGTTGTATGACTGTTCATACAAAAACCACATACCCGCCGACAAGAACATATACACAAGCCAGAACAAAAACTGATATAATGGATAAATTGCAAATTGAACTCCCCCGAGATAAAATGATGTTTCAAAATCTCTATCTCTTAAATCTTCTGCCCACTGTCCAAGTTTTTCGGCAATGAAGTCGCTGTTGACGAAGAAAAAGTCAACATTTTTGCCAAGCCCCGTGAACCAAGCATTTAAGAACACAACTAACACAAAGTAAATTGTAAACGCCACAGCTGAGTAAATGAATTGCCTTAGCTTTGGTCTTTGATAAACTCTCAGCGCAACCATTAAAAGTGGCATAAAAAACGCCATGTAGTGATTGTTCCAAAACCTTATTGTTGCATAACTTGTAATATTTTCAACTGTGTTTGGCATTGCCATCGCCAAAAAAGCACCAAGCACATTTATGAAAAATGTAAAATAGAATAATTTTTCCCACTTAAAAATTAAGCAAATAGGGACGATGTACATAGCAGTATTGCAAAGGTGTATTGGCCACTGTGCTGGATCAAGCCACGAAGCAAACCTTGCCCCCGCCATAAATGTGATAAGTCCACCAATAGCCAAGAACAAAAGCGCATAGCGATTTGTTTCGTCATTGTTTTTTCTGAGCGAAAAGTATATTGCAACTGGAATTATTATTGAAAAATATAAAAACACTCTGTGATAAATTGTTAAATCATCTACAATTATTGAGTCATTCAGTCTACCAATTAAAAGTTCAGGCATATATGCTGGCATGGTTGCTACAAGCATTGCAAACAAGCTCGCAAAAAATACCCACACTTGCCTTTTTGTCCATTTAGGTGACTTGTCCATGCTCCAAACATAAAAACAACAAAATATACAAATTGCTAGTTCAAAGCACATAAGCATTGCACGGACAGAAAAAGTAGTTTGCGCATCTGCTCCACATACACCAGTTACACTTAGGCTAAATGTAATAAGGTTTAAAACAACAATAGGTGTTGCTATCCATTTTATAAAAAAATCTCTATACTTTATTTTAAAGAAAGGATACAAGATTATAAGTAATAGTGCTATGTACATAAACCAAATGCTGAGTGCACTCATTACCGTGAAAAAGCCGTTATTAAAAAGTGATGTTTCAAGTTTTATTACGCCTTGAAGTGCTTCATTTTCCCAAAGATATCGTACCAAAAATATAAACGCTAGGATAAGCGAAACTACTTTTAAAACTATATCAATTTTACTAGATATCTTTTTGCGACAAAAAAAGTATGTTAGACACATTGCCACAGCAAGTGTCGTAAGTATAAGATAGTAATAGCCCAGCATTTATCTTTTGCTCTCCGTTTATAATTTTTTTTAGTGTAACACACTAATTTTATAATGTCTAGTTATTTTTTATTAGTGCCAAAAACTCAACATTTCCGTCTTTGCCTAAAATCTTAGACTTTGTAAGTTTTTTGACCAAAATACCTTTTGCTTCAAAGTCGTGTGATACACTGTCTAGTGCTAGTTTGTGATATTTTTGGTCTTTTATAACTCCGCCACACTTTTTGGCGATAGTTTTTCCGCACTCAAATTGTGGTTTTATAAGTACCACCCCAAATTTGGCAATATTTAAAAGTTTGCTTAAAACATCTGAAATATTTGTGAGTGAAATAAAAGAAACATCGCAAACAAAGGCATCAATATCTTTAACTGTGTCTAAATTTAACTTTCTAATGTCGGTATTTGACATATCTACGACTTTTGAGTTTGATTTTATTTTTTCATCTAATTGATTTGTTCCAACATCTAGTGCGTATACTTTTTTAGCACCATTTTTCAGGCAATAGTCACAAAACCCACCAGTTGAAGCACCGATGTCTAAAATGGTAAGCCCACTAACGCTCAGTCCAAAATCAGAAAAAGCCCCTTCTAGTTTTTGCCCTGCACGTGAGACATAAGAGCCACTAATGTCCACAACTATGTCATCACTCTCAGTTACATCCTGTCCGCACTTTTTTGCACTTATGCCATTGACGCACACTTTTTTTGAGCGAATAAGTTCTTGTGCCCTGCTCCTTGTAATATTGTTAGAATTTTGTAAATAAATGTCCAATCTCATATCATTTTTAGTATACCATAAAAAATTGATACTCTCAAACAATTACTTAAGAGATTGTTCGCCTTTGGCTCAGAATGACACAATTTTAAAGACACAATTTTTTTGTTGATTTTTTAGTTTTAATATGATATATTGTTTTCCGAGCAATAAATATTGCCTTGCTTTGTTTAATCAAAGCCGTTTAGTCCAAAAGGAGGTATTGTATGAAGTATGAACTTATGTATATCATTTCACAAGATGCAAATGATGAACAAAAAGAAGCCCTAATTTCAAAGTTCAGTAAAATGGTTGAAGATAGAGGCGGAAAAATCCTTTCTCTTGAAAAAATTGGTATGAAAAAGTTTGCTTACCCTATCAACTTCAAAAATGAAGGCTACTATGTACTTATGACATTTGAAGCCGAACCAGTTGTTGTTGATGAAATGAACAAACTTATGAACATCACAGAACATATTGTAAGACAGATGTTCGTCAGAAAATAAGGAGAGAATATGAACAAGGTATTTTTAATTGGTAACTTAACGCGTGACCCAGAACTTGCCACCACCAACAGCGGAGTTTCAGTTTGTAGATTTTCACTTGCAGTAACAAGAAATTATTCTAACTCCGATGGTGAGCGTGAAGCCGACTTTTTAAACATAATTGTTTGGCGTGGTCAAGCAGAAAATTGCCACAAATATTTAAAAAAGGGTTCAAAATGTGCAGTTTCGGGTTCTATCCAAACACGCAGTTATGATGCACAGGACGGCACAAAAAGGTATGTTACTGAAATAGTTGCCGACAATGTTGAATTTTTGAATTCACGTAGTCAATCAGGTGATGGTATGGAAAAACCAAAAGAAAAAGAAGTTGCAGAACTTGAGCCTGTTGACGATGATACCCTTCCATTTTAATTAAAAGGAGAATATTATGAGCGAAGAAGTTAAAGAACAAACAGCAACCCCTGTAGAAGAAGCACAGGAAGAAACAACTGTTGAAAAGAAAAAGTTTAAACGCCCTACATCTAAAAAGAAAGTTTGTGCATTTTGCGTTGACAAAACAAATGTCATTGACTATAAAGACGGTGCAAAACTTAGACGTTATATAACTGAAAATGGTAAAATACTTCCAAGACGCCAAACTGGCACTTGCAGTAAACACCAAAGAGAACTTGCAAATGCAATTAAGCGAGCAAGAGTTATGGCTATACTCCCTTTCAAGGGTGAGTAAAAATCATAAATCAAAAAACAAGCCTAATTTGTGACTTGTTTTTTTTTAGATTCTTTCTCGCCATCCGGTCATTCTAAGCATCCTCAAGTCAGTTTGAGCGGTTAAAAGTAATTCTGAACATCTTCTAGTCAGTCTAAGTATCTTTCAGCCAGTCATTCTGAGCGTCTTTCAGCCAGTCATTCTGAGCGTAGCGAAGAATCTATAAAAATTTGAAACCCTCACAATTTTTAAGATTAGAATTTTTAACTTTGGTTATAATTAATATATAAGATTTTATCTGTCAAAGTCTGTCAAAAAAAATTTAAAAAATTTTTAAAAAATTGGCACTTTCTTGTTGACATTGCTAGCAGGCAGAGTTATAATATGCTTGCATTTAAAAATGCAGGAGGTAAATTTTATGAAAGATTTAATTTCAAGAAATAATAACAGTTTTGATTTGTGGGATCCTTTTTCGGACTTTTTTGACATCCCTCGCCCAAGACATGATAGAGAGTTTAACAACCTTATGAGAACGGATATCAAAGAAAACGACAATGGATATGAACTAGAAGTTGACTTGCCAGGCTTTAAAAAAGAAGATATTTCTGTTGACATCAACAACGGCTATTTGACAATAACCGCACAAAAGAAAGATGAGCACGAAGATCATGGCAAACACCACTACATCAGAAAAGAAAGATATTATGGTAGCGCTCAAAGAAGTTTTTATGTTGGCGACATAAAAGAAGAAGACATAAGTGCTAAACTTGAGAATGGCACTCTCTCAATTACCATTCCAAAAGAAAAGCCAGTCGAGACCAAAAAGCGCATTGAAATTAAATAACTTTTGGTTATAAAAAAATTCACCGATTACAAACGGTGAATTTTTTTGTATTGCGTGGGTCACCCTGAGTAAAGTCGAAGGGTCTTGAAATCCTCACGTCGCTAACGCTCCGCAGAATGACTGGGCGTGTCATCCTGAGAACTGCTTCCCTGACGGCTTTGCTCAGAATGACGCGAGGCGTGGTGTCTTTTCAAGCGTAAGCGAGAAAATCTAAAAGATTCTTCGAACGACAGATAAAACTCAGAACGACAAAATGTTGAGATTCTTCGCAGGTCGACGCGTTGGAGTATGACTCAGAATGACAGACAACACAACGTGTCTTATAGAGCGAAGCGTGACATCTCATAACAATAGTTTTGAAACCGCCAAAACATCACTTCTTGTTGCAAATGCCGAGAGTCGTATATAACCTTCACCCCACTCACCAAAACCACTACCTGGAACGCATACTATTCCCTTACCAAGTAGATATTCAAAATACTGCCAAGAGTTTTGCGAAGTTGGAATTTTTACCCAAATATATGGCGAATTGTTGGAGGACACAAACTCAAAATTAAGGTCTTTTAAGTATTTTTTCAATATTTTTACATTTTTTTTATAATAATTTATGTTTTTTTGACATATTTTTTGTCCTTCGCTTGAAAGTGCAAAAAGTGCACCTTTTTGAATATGGTAAGGAACGCCATTAAAAAAAGTACATTGATGTCTTAGCCACATTTTGTTAATATTTTGGCTTTGTCTAATTAAATTTTGAGGCACAATTGTAAAACTACATCTAAGGTTTGTGAAACCAGCAGATTTTGAAAAACTAGAAATTTCAATGGCACAAGTTTTTGCACCTTCAACTTCGTAAATAGATTTTGGAGAATTGTCTTCTATAAAACTTTCATAGGCGTTATCAAAAAGTATAATGGACTGAGTTTTATTTGCAAAATCTACCCATTGTTTTAGTTCATCATAGTTGAGCGTTGCACCTGTTGGGTTATTTGGTGAACATATATATATTAAATAACTACGATTTTCCGCTATGCCATATGGCAACATTTTATAGTTGTTTTGTTTTGAAAGTGGCAAAAGTAGAACATCATTTCCACAAAGTTTGTTACTATCAAGATACGCCGGGTATGTAGGGTCCGCAATCACCGCCGTCACATTTTTAAATAAATTTAAAATGTTAGTAACATCACAACCAGCGCCATTACTGATAAAAATTTCGTCATTTAAAACAGAAATATCATTTTCTTCATATTTTTTTACTATGGCTTTTTTTAAAAAATCATAGCCAGTTTCAGGCGGATATCCTTTAAAAGTACTTTTATTCGTTTGCTCATAAAGTGCATTTGTCATAACTTCAACTAATCTTTTATCCATTGGACGTGTAATGTCGCCTATACCAAGATTTAATATTCTTTTATTTGGATGTTTCTGTTTAAAATCTGAAACTCTTTTACTTATTTCGGTAAACACATAATTTTTTTGCGACAAATAATTTTCATTTATCTTCATAAAACACTCCGTCAAACACATACTTACACGAACCAGTCATTATTATGTTATCGCCAACATCTATTTCAAGTTTCCCACCGTCTTGACAAACCATAACATTATCGCCTGTTAAACCCTCACTCTTTGCAGTATAAGCACTGGCACAAGCACCACTTCCGCATGCAAGCGTAAATCCACTCCCCCTTTCACACACTTTAACAAAAAGAGCATCATCTTTGCATACTGCTACATCCACATTTATTCCATTTTCAAAGCAAGGCAAATTTTGAATAGCACTGCATAATTTTTGCACATCAAAACAAAAATCTTTGACAAAAGTCACGCAATGCAAGTTTCCAACATCAACAATATACAATTTATATTTTTGACCTTTAAAAGTTAAAATTTTGGTATCTAGCATATTTGCCTTGCCCATATTTACACTGACAGTAGCAAAATCACCTTCAATATTTTGTATTTGACAATATAAAATCTTTTCTCCACTTTCAATACTTATGCTATATTTATTTAACTTTTTTCCAATATAAAAAGCAACACATCTTGTAGCATTGCCACAAAGCGTAGCAGGACTTGCATCACAATTGTAAATTTTCATCTTTACATCTGCGACTTTTGAATTGCTTATGACTATCACTCCATCACCACCAACTCCAAAGTGACGGTCACAAATCTTCTTGATTATCTTTTTTGATATGGCATTATTTTTTGAACTTAGATTGTCAATAAAAATATAGTCGTTGCCAACTCCATTCATTTTAAAAAATTTTATCATAATAATATATATTAAAAATGTTAAAAAATGTTGAAATTTGCTATTGACTATTTCTTTAGTCTAAGTTAAAATCACTATCGGTGAAAATATGTTTAATATAAGTAACAAATATTTAAAACATTCTGTTAATGTTTTTTGTGTTTTAGTCGGCACTTTCGTTATGGGTGCTGGCTTTAATATTTTCTATGCTCCAAATAATATACTGCTTGGAGGTTTTGGTGGTCTTGCCACAATTATTTCATACCTTTTATCTCTTGCTGGGCTTAATATTTCAATGTCAATTATTTATCTTTTATTAAATGTTATATTGTACATTTTTGCAGTAAAAATATTAGGTAAAACATTTGCAATCTATGCTATTCTTGGCATTGTTTCATATTCATTATTTTTGCAATTTTGCACATTTCCTGCAGTTAGCGATGACCTTTTGTTATGTAGTATTTACGGTGGTTTTTTAACTGGACTTGGAATTGGTGTAATAATTAGATGTGGTGCAACAACTGGTGGCGGAGATATGCTTGGATGCATTATAAACCACAAAAATCCAAAAATCTCTGTTGGTTGGGTCACAATCGCCGTCAATTGCGTTGTTATATGTATATCACTTATTATATATGGACTTAATTTGTCGCTTTACTCAATAATAGGTATATTTATCGCTGGAAAAACCAGTGACTTAATTATAGAAGGACCTCGCTCAGTCAAAGCATTTTATATCATCTCACCAAAGTCCGATGAAATATCTAACAAACTTTTAACAGACTTACATCGTGGAGTTACAACACTTGAAGCGAATGGTATGTATAGTCACAAACATATGGAAGTCATCCTTTGCCTTGTCAGTCAATTCCAAATTCCTAAACTAAAACAAATAGTTTATGATATAGATCCTTCTGCATTTTTGTTTTCAGTATCTGTTAAAGAAGCGATGGGAAAAGGTTTCCATAAGTTAGAAAAGCATAAGTCTATTCTTATTCATAAAAAAGAAAAACAAAATCTTGCAGTAAATGTATCAGAGCAAAGTTACACCACAGCCCCAACCAGTGAAAAAGATGAAAAAATTGATGGTGAAGAATAAAAAAACAAGGCAATTAAAAAAGCCTTGTTTTTTTATTACATAACTAAATCATTAGATTGCTCATTTAACTTAGAATATAACTGCTCCATTTTTGCAACATCAATACCATGTGAAAGTAGATGATTTTGTATTTTGTTTGCTAATTTTGGATTTTCATTTTTTAATGGCAAATACCTCTTTATTCCGTAGTTTACGCCATACATCAAATCAGTTTCAGCGGTTTCTTTATTGTTGTTGTAAAAATAATTGAAACAAAATAAAAATCTATCCAAATGTTCTTTTGTGTTATCTTTTAACAATTCTTGATAACTTTGCCAAGCAGTTTCAGCATAAGATTCAAGTTCTTTGACATATTCTCTTTTATTCATATTACTCTATCCTCTATTTTTTTGTTCCTACTACACAATCTACAAGCATAACAACATCTCTTGGGTTGCTTCTAAGTACTTTTTCAAATGTGCTTGGATAGTCCATTTCTATATCAAACTTTTCTGCATAAGAACAATAAACTTTTAAACTCTCCTTAGCAAACAAATATGCATCCTCAATGGTGTCACCATCGATAGTGATGCCAAGGTCTGGAAATAGGGCAATGAATCTATCATCCTCTTTATAAAATACTGCAGGAAATAAGTATTGCTTCATTAAATTCTCCTAGTTTGTATGCTGTAAACTTTGCTTATAGTATATGAACATAATATCATAATTATTGATTTAATCAAAATATTTTACGCCAAAAATAAAAAAAGTTCAGCATTTATTTTCTGAACCTTTTAAGAGATTTAAAACTCACATTCCATATCCATACTGTTTTGTTTTACAGAATTAGGATTATAACCAAAAGATTTTGTTACTTTGTTTTCTTGAGTTTTTTGACCATGCGCATAGAAAATACTATCTATTCCAGCCGCAGGAACTGTAACTTCTCTTTTTAAATTTATTTTTGCATCAAATTCTTTTTTTGTGCTAATCTTCATTATTCCCTCCGTGTGGCTTATTTATTTCGATAGTATATTATCACACTTTAAGGGGTTTGTCCATACCTATTTTTAATTTTTTTTTATTTATTTGAAATTTTTTTTGAACTTTTTTTAGTTGTATTTTTTTGCGATATTTTTTTGGATGACTCAACCGATTGTTTTAAAGCATCCATCAAGTTTATCACATTGTTCATAGAAGTAACTTTGCTTGGTTTTATTTGCTCACCCTTAATTTTTTTCTGTATAGCGGTAATTACCTTTTGCCTATACTCATCTTTATATTCTTTTGCATCAAAATTTTTAGTCATATTTTCAATAATTTGTTTAGCAAGGTCAACTTCTTGTTTTGTTGCACTTATGTCTTTTATTTCTTTTGGCACTGCTTGGACTTCATCATAAAAATGTAAAGTATACAAAAGCAAGTTACCGTTTTGCTCTCTTAATGCAACAAGTTGTTCTTTTGTGCCAAGTACAGTTTTGGCAATTGCCACTTTGTTCTCTTGTTTCATTGCTCTTTTTAATACCACAAATGCTTTTTCTGCACTGGTTGGTATGACATAATACGACTTGTCAAAATATATTGGGTCTATTTCATTTAAAAGTACAAACTTTTCAATGGATATGGTTTTTTGTTTTTTTGATTTTATATTTTCAAGTTCTTCTTCTGTAAGAGTTACATATTTACCCTTTTGATATTCATAACCCTTTACAATATCTTCATTTTTTATATCTTTTGGGCAATCTTCGCATGTCTTTTTATATTTTATACGCTGATGATTTTTTTTGTAAATGAGATTAAAACCTATGTCATTAGGTTTTACACAAGCATAAAGTTCTATTGGAATATATACTACGCCAAATTCAACGGCTGTTTTATAACTTCGCATATTTTTATTATGCTCTTAAACCTTTTCATTATTCTAAGGAGTAACAATCTCCCATTGCGTATTTCTATATACAAGATATTTTCCATCATATAACTCCTCATATCTTGTAATACCTTCTATTGTTGTAACGAGGGAACTTAATTCATATTGATTTGTTTCTGAATTTAGTTCAAGTACATATTTATAGACATGCATTCCGCGGTTTATGTAAACATTTATGTTACCATTGGTCTGATAGTATGCTGTAACATTTTTACCATCTGCTATTTCAACCATATATGTTGATGTAATGGAAGGGAAAAATACATTCTTTTTTGTATCTTTATTCCACGCTATTATACCTCTAAAATATGATGGTGAACCAATTTTATTGTTAATATCTCTAACTACTGCACCAATTCTATAACTAGTGTAATACAATTTCTCGCCATTATATGAAATTGCGTCATTAAGTCCGCTACCTGTCCCAACAAGGAATACATTACCATCATCGTTTATCAAAAATATTGTATCGGGAGAATCTGATGCAGATGTTGCTGTTACACCAATTCCTCCATAGATAGGTTCAAAATATAACGGATCAACATCATAAGTTACTTCTTTCACAATAGAAGAACTTTCAAGCGTATAGCTACACATTAGTCCATTTTTATCCAAAGTTCCAAAAAATTTATAAGGTTCCGAATACTGTGTGTCAAAAGCAACTACTCCATTTTCAATTTTTGTAGTTGGCATTAAATATAAGTAACTTACACCTTCTGTTGGAGTATTTGTCCCCTCAATGTAAGAAAGATATGAAGTTGAAACATTTAATTCGTCTTTTGGTTGAACTCCATAATAAATCCTTCGCCTATAATCATCCAGCCTTATGATATAATAACTATTATTAAAGCAATTTATTTTTAAAGGTAAGTCTTGTTGCAAAAATTCCACACTATTGCCTTCAATGGTTACGGAATATTCTCTTATAGAAACATCACCCATATTAAATTGAACATAGAAAAAGTTGTAATCTTCTTGAGGTAAAAACGTACATGAATCAGAAAGAATAAATCCTCCAGCATTGCCATCAATGTCCCGCTCTTTTATAACTTCATCATTTAAATAAATACGCATACGATACCAAGTTGCGTCTGTATCTAAAAGTTTCCCTACAATTTGATAACTTATAGTGACTTTACCCGACGTATCACATATAAACTGACATCTCGGTGTTTTATACGTCGTTGTATCACCTTGATAAACTCTTGCACCGATTTGATCTTTGGTGAACCTAATTGTATCAGTGGTTGTAGCCCCCGAACCCGTGCTGCTCGAAGCATTTTCAAGCGTAGTAACACGTGCACTAAGTGCAATATCAGCATCTTCAAGATCATCGATAGAAGAAGAAAGTGTTGAGATTGATGAATTTATAGTGCTAACATCTTCTTCAAGTTCCGACACATCTTGTGGCAAGTCCGTAAGTGAGGTTAGTGTTGAATTTATTGTAGAAATTTCACTTTCAATCTCTGATATATCTTGTGATGTGTTTGCCAAACTTGATAAAGTCGAGTTTATTGTGGTGATATCACTTTCAATGTCGGATATGTCCTGTGTCGCTCCTGACAATGTAGAATTGATTGTAGATATATCGCTAGTCAAATCAGAAATATCTTGCGAAGCAGTTTGTGAAGCATTTGAAAGTGACGTTAATGTAGAATTTATTGTGGTTATATCATTTTGTATTTGCGCTATTTCCTGTGAATAGTCAACATCACTTCCACCACCAGAAAGCGATGCCAAAGTTTCATTTATTGTTTCTATATCATCTTCTAAGTCTTCAACCGCCTGACTCAATGCTGTGTAATCACTTAGATGCGAATTAAAAGCATCTGTATGTGTTTGATATGCCGTAAGATGTTCATTTAATTGTGTTTGATATGTAGAAAAAAGTGTCTTGATTTCTTCAAGACACGTTTTTAGTCCCGTCATATATCCTTGTGTGGTAACTTGATTGGAAAGTGACTTAATTCTCTTTTCAAGTTCTTCAATTTGCGTTTTAAGTTGTGCAAGTGTTGTGTCCATAATAACTCCTTTTCACCCAATTTTAAATGGATAAAAACAAGTTTTCAAACATCTATGACAAAAAACTAATAAATAACCTTTTCTATTTCTCCCCCGCCTAAGCATACTTCGCCGTCATACAAAACAACATATTGTCCAGGCGTAACCGCACGCTGTGGCTGATTAAAAGTAACTTCTATATGGTCATCTAGAATTTTTACATGCACTTTTTGGTCAGGCTGGCGATATCTGAATTTTGCAAAGCAATCAAATTCATCATCTTTTGGTCTTTGTGGTATAAAATTAAATTTACCGCTTACAAGCCCTTTTGAGAAAAGTTCTTTGCCTTCACCTTGAGAAACATACAAGATATTATTTTGTACATCTTTTTTCACTACGAACCATCTTGCACCATTCCCGTCACTCTTTCCGCCAATTCCAAGTCCACGCCTTTGCCCTAGAGTGTAATACATAACTCCTTCATGCTTTCCAACAGTTTTTCCGTCAAGTGTTTTAATTTCGCCCGGTTTTGCAGGAATAAAGTTTTTCAAAAATTTTCTAAAATTGCGTTCACCTATAAAGCAAATGCCAGTGCTATCTTTTTTGTGTGCGTTGCTAAGGTCAAGTTCCTCCGCAATTTTTCTTACTGTTGGTTTATCTATATCTGCCAATGGGAAAAGCACACTTTTTAACTGCTCTTGGCTAAGTTGATTTAAAAAATACGATTGGTCTTTATTTTTATCAAATGCTTTTAATAGATAATAGTTTCCGTCTTTTTCTTGTTTTTTTGCATAGTGCCCAGTGGCAATATAGTCTGCTCCTATTTTTTTTGCAAAGTCAAGAAAAGGTCCAAACTTTACTTCACGATTACAAAGTACATCGGGGTTTGGAGTGTTTCCTTTTTTGTATTGCTCCAAAAAATATGCAAAAACTTTGTCATAATACTCTTTTGAGTAGTTGACGGTATAATATGGTATGCCAATTTTATTGCACACTCTTTTCACATCTTCATAATCAAGTTTGGAAGTGCAAACTCCGTCTTCATCATCTTCTTCCCAATTGACCATAAAAAGACCAATGACATTATACCCTTGCTTTTTTAAAAGATAGGCACTTACAGCCGAGTCAACTCCTCCGCTAATTCCAACTACAACTGTACTCATTTCCCCTCCACAAGTTCAATGGAAACTGGAACTTTGAATTTGTTTATACAAATGTTAACTATATCAAAAATCCACATAATACCTAATACTCCCACAATCAAATAAATAAAAGTACCTATGCTAGCAGGTATTAGTCTATTTACACTTAAAATAGCGGAAACAATAAATACAACTCCAAAGCATAACATTGTTATTGCTTTTTTTAATCTTCCTACATAAAACAAATGTCCGCCCCAAAGCCCAAGAAAAATGCACATAAGCAAAACTTTATATCTTTTTAAATCGCTTGGCATAGTGGTTGTATAAACCACACTGCTTTTCTTGCCTTCGCGAAGCATTTTTTTTCCTGCACTATTGGTGGCCCATTTGAGCCGTTCAAAAATAAGCCCACAATATGAGCATTTAACCGCATTTTTAAGGCTTTTTTCGCCACATCGTGGACATTTTTTATAATTGAACATTAACTTTTACTCTCTTTCTTCTGTTAAACAATATATTCTTTTTGTGTTATTATCAACTTTAATTTTGTCAGAAATTTCAACCCCTGCAATTATATACACTTCATTACCCACGCATAGCACAGGAATGTAATCTCTAAGTCTAGACGGAATTTTTTTGTCTATAAGATAACTTTTTAGTTTTTTAGTGCCACCACCAAACTTTTCAAATATATCTCCAGCAGTTCTAAAACGCCAAACGGCATCTTTAGGAACTTTGTCGGCATCATAGTATAGTTTATCCGCGTCACCCACACTATTTACTTTTTTAATTGTAAGTTTTCCATAGTATGGCACAATAAAACTTCCAAGTTTGTGTTTTTCGCTAAACGTAACTTGTTTCTTTTGCTTGTTGGTAAGTGTTACAAAGTCATATTCTTTGTGTAAACTTACTTTAAGTGGCAAATCTATGCGTTTGCCATTTTCTGCAGAGTTTACAAAACTTATTATCATTTCTATATGTTTGCTTTCAATATCTTTATTTACTCCAATATACCCAAGCGCACGAATAATCATACGTGAGACTATTGGTGCTGGATACAAAAAGTATGAAAGTGGTATTTTTACTTCTTTTTCACTTATTATAAAAGCATCTGTTGGCACTTGTGAGTTTATATATTCATCATCTTTACCTAATAGTTCAGCAACATTAAGTATTGATGCAATAGCATTTGGCCAACGCTTAAGTATTAGTGGCATAATTTCATTACGTATGTAATTTCTATTGTATTCATTTTCCTGATTTGTTTCATCTTCACGGTATTCTATATCATTGTCAAGCACATATTTCCAAATTGACTTTTCATCAGTTTGAAGCATCGGACGAATAAACACGTTGTCACGTACAAGCCCCATACCCGTAAGTCCTCGTATTCCACTCCCACGGAACAAATGCATAAGTACAGTTTCCGCTTGGTCACTTTGGTGATGTGCAAGTGCAATTTTATCAACTGTGCCACGACTTATTAGTGAATTAAACACACCAAACCTTGCTTCCCTTGCGGCGCTTTCAAGTGAAAGTGACTTTTGCTTTGCAAGTGCCGGAACATCAACTTTAAATTTGTATGCCCTTATTCTATTTTGCTTGCAATAGTCCATGACAAACATGCTATCTAGCGCACTATTTTCCCTGATTGAATGGTCAATAGTGATTGCCACAACCTCAAACCCAAGGTCACGAGATATTGAGTTTAAGTAGTGCAAAAGTGCCATGCTGTCTTTTCCGCCACTTACACCAACACCGATGACATCGCCTTCGTTTATCAAATGTTTTTCTTCTATCAATTTTTTTATATTTTCCATGATAATTCCTTTAAAATAAATATACACCACATTATATAAGATTTCAAGGTTAAGTATAAACAATTTAGCGTTTTTTTAAAAAATGTTTTGCGTTTTTTGTATTTTTTTAATATTTTTTGCAATATTTTAATAATATTTAAAAATTATTGCCATACACATTATCGCCAGGCAAATTATAGTTACTACAAATGACCAAATCAATCTTTTCATATTTTTATATTATATTATCTTAATATTAAAGTCAATTTTTTGAAAATAAAATAAATGACTATTGTAAACTTACGCCTTATGTGTTATACTTTAATAAAAGTGAGATGGTTATGAACAATAAAGATGTTTTTACATATGAAGAAATTAAGGCATTGAATTTACTCATAAATGATTATGAAAAATATATTTCAAAAATTGGCAAAAATGGTGGTTTTGTTGCTAAAAAGAAGATAAACAAAATAACCAAAAAAGCACGACTTATACCTTTGTATATCTCTGGTGAATTTGCATCACAAATATTAAATAGAAAAAGACTATATGACAATTATGTATTACTTGAAGATTTTGCAATAAGATGCAAAGATCCATATCAAAAATCATTAGCACAAAGTTATATGAATTTATTTGATAAAGTTCAAAACATATGCAAAAATCTTAAAGATGATAAGCAAGTTTCAGCCTTTATAGAATATTTATCCAAAAAATGTGTTAATGATTTTAATCTTGATTTAGATATAACACCCCCTTCATTATTTAGCCTTTTACCAATTTCAACTTCTTTTGTCATAACAAAAATTGCGCCTCCTACAGAGAGTGACCTAAATTACATCAAAAGTCAATCCAAACATATAGATGAACTTCTTGCCACACAAGAAGAAGAACAAAGTTTATAGTAAAAAAAAATCGTCAACTTCCTTGACGATTTTTTTGTTAGTCATCCTGAGCACCGCTCACCTGATGGCTGACGAAGGATCAATTACATAAAGCAATGTTTATTTCATATAAATTTAAAACACTTTGATTTGTAAACGATAAGATTTTACTTGCATATGCAAATTTTTGTGCGTCGTCTTTTGCGTAAACTTGTGGGTCGAAATTACTATTTTGGAATTCTCTAAAATTCACATTTTCCAAACTTGTATAAAAACATTCCAAATCATTTTGATAGTATGCATATACTTTTAAAAACATATCAAGTTCTTCTACTGTTGTTGTTTGTGACTCACTACTGCCCGCAATTTCAATGTCAGCATAACTATTCAACGTAGTGAAAATTTTATCTGTATCGTGTTGTGTATAATTTCCGTCAAAAGCATTTAGATATTCAATCGCTGGAGTGATAGTCGCAACAACACTTTTTAAATTTGCTAAATTCTTTTGGTTTCTTAAAGCAGTTGCATCAAGTTCAAGATAGTTCCCTTCTGCATCTTTGAAAGAATCATAAGTTGGGTAGATATAATTTTCACACAAAGAGATAAACATATTATCAAGCCTAACAATCTCTTGACAAAGGTCAATAAGGCTACGCTTATAATCTCTTAAACTTTGCATTGAAATTATACCAAAAGGGTCTGTTGTGACAATTGTAATGTCGAGTTCGTGAATGTCATTTTCAAACTCATTAAATTGTTCTGTTACAACATCAATTTGATTTTCAAAATCAAGGTAGGCATTTTGAACATCGGCATTAACCTCGATTGGTGCTACACTTAATGTATTACTAAACGCCTCTAAAAAGTGGAATGATGCAACGAAAATTGAGTCATAAACCGATTTTAATTCAGTGTACTTTTGCTCGTTTGGGTTATCGGTTTGATTTCCAATTGATTGTAATATTGAATTTACATTTTGCTCATATGTTACACCATTTTCATAGTCAGCATTTAAACATAAAGATTCAACAAAATCGTTAAATTTTGTGCTGGTGTTTCTATAGAAAGTATCGTCCACTTCATCACCACAACCAACAAATGAAAAACTAACAACCAATAATAAAACAAAAACTGTAATAATTTTTTTAAATTTTTGCATATTATTCTCCTTTTAAACTAAGAAATAATTGTTTTTAAGAGTTTCGGCACTAGTGCTAAGTTCACCTTCAAGAGAAGCAATATAATCATCAAAAGTATTTTTTGCTAAATTATCAATTACACTATTAAAATCAAGCACTGAGAAATTGGACAACAACTCATCATAATCACTTGTATTTTGAATATAAGTTTTGTCATCAAGTATGATTGAATTCTCAAATCGTACCAAATTTTCAATAGATGAAGATAATGTACTTTGCTCTACTTCCATAGTTGAATAATATTGACAAATACTATCAGCCCAATAGTTTAAAGACTTTATGTTGTATTTTGTTAATGGGTTTATTGCAAAAGTATCCACCAAATAATTTTCAACAACATCAGCAAGTAGTCTATAGTAACTTGTAAGGCTTGTAGCAAAACTTATATAATATGTGTAATAGTTTTGTACATATCTAAAAGTTGCATCATCGTCGGGATACTGGTTTATAGCACTATCTGTCAAATATTGGTCGATATAATTTTTGCAATCTTCAATTTTGTCTGTTATATCATCCCTAGTTTCACTTAAATCTTGTTGGAGTGCAAGCATATTGCCATCTTTATCTTCAGTAAAAAGTAAATTTTCCAATATAAATGTATTGTTATCTGTGATTGTTTGTATAAGTGTGTTTATATCTCTAAATGCTTGTACTGTAGATTGATAGTCTTCACTACTTACATTTGTCAAATCACTTAAAGTGTCATATACTGCTTCATCCCTTTCAATTACATAATTGTAATCTTCGTCATAAACAAGTGAATAAGTATCATTGTATGGTGCTGATAGGTCAACTTTTGGTTTAAATATAAAAACGCAACCAACCACAATAGCAATAATTACCAAAATTGAAATGGCGATAATAATAAACTTTTTATTAAACAAACCGGACTTTGACATTAACTAAACTCCTTGTATTTATATCTTAACATAATTTTTTAGCAAAATCAATATGATTGTGGTGCTGTTGCGATAAAAACATATTATTGGACACAAAAGCACCATTTTTATTGAAAAAATCGAAAAGAACAATCATATCTTAAAACAAAAATCTCCCGCATTTGCGAGAGATTTTTTGTAAGTATTTAACCGTTATCTTCTTCCACGCCTTTTCTTTTTGTCTTTTTTGTCTTGACTATCTGTTTCATTTGGCTGTGGTTGCTCTTCCTCTTGCGGATTAGGTTGCTCTATTTCTGCATTTGGCTGTTCTTCGGTTTTTGGGGTTTGTTGATCTAGTGGTTGTTCAACTTGCTGTTGCTCTGTAGGTTGTTCTTCAGGTTGCTCTTCTGCCTTTGATTGATCATCTTCAACTTTTAAATTAGTATCCATATTTTCACTTGTTGGTTCTGTGTTTGTTGGTTCGGCTTCTACATTTTCTGTTTGAAGATTGGTTTGAGTTTCCGTATTTTGAGCATTTTCAACATTTTGAGCATTTTCTTCTATAACTTCAACATTTTCTTGCACTGCATTTTCTTGTGCAGCTTTTTCTTGTTGTTCTTTTATTTGTTGAAGTGTTTCACCAAGTTGTCTATTAAGTTCATTTTGCTGTTCCATAAGACGATTGCTTTCTTCTAAAATTTGATTGCTTATTGCTGTGAGTTCGTCTTGATTTTTTCTAGGTCTACCACGTTTACCCGTTGTAGTCTTTGGTGTTGTGGAAGTTGTTGTCTTCCTAGGCCTACCACGTTTACCCGTTGTAGTCTTTGGTGCCGTAGAGGTTGTTGTCTTCCTAGGTCTACCGCGTTTACCTGTAGTTGTTTTCTTTGGCTGTGTTGTAGTTGATTTTTTTGGTCTACCACGCTTGCCAGTTGTTGTATTTTTTGGTGACGCACTAGATGTTGTGGATTTTTTAGGTCTACCGCGTTTACCTGTTGTAGTCTTAGGTGTTGTTGTGGTTTGAGTTTCAGTTTTTCTTGGTCGACCACGTTTCTTTGCTGGCTCCTTTACACCGGTATCTTCAGTTTGAGTTTTCCTAGGTCTACCACGTTTGCCTGTAGTTGTTTTCTTTGGTTGCGATGTGGTTGTTTTTCTTGGTCTTCCACGTTTTTTAGGTGTGGCAGGTTTTTCTTCACCTTCTGCAACTACTTTTCGTGGTCTACCACGTTTTGCCTTTGGCTTTTCCTCATTTTCTTTTGGAGTTTCAACATCTATAGTTAAGGCAGGCTGTTCTGCCTTAGCAAGTTCTTCTACATCTTTTGGCTCTTCAACTTTTTCCTGTTCAACCTCTTCAGGCTTTTCTTCAACTGGTTTTGGCTCTGCCTCTTGTTCTGCTGGCACTGTCTGTTCATTTACCTCTTCAATGACTGGTTGTTCTTCGATTGGTTGTTCTTCCTCAACTGGTGTTTGCTCTATAGCAGGCTTTTCTTCTTCTTGTACTAAATTGCCATCTTTATCGTAAACATTTCCATCAAGTGCATGGTAAAGTCCTTTATCGTCATAATATGTACCGTCTTCATACCAGAAGTATCCATTTTCGTCATAAATGCCCTGAGGTTCTTCCTGTTCCTTTGTTTCAGTTGTTTCTTCAGTAGCAGTTGTTGCTTCAGTAGCAGTATTTTCTTGTGGTTCTTGAGGTTTTTCCTCGTCAATTTGAGGTTGTTCTTCTTGAGTTTCTTGTGGCATAGTCAGGGTGCTTTCAATATCCATTTGGTCATCAAGTGGTTTGTTTTCCTCTTGAACATCTTCTTGCTCCTCTGGCTGTTCTTGATTTTGATTTAACAACTCTTCTTCATCTACAGTTGTGAGTTCATCGTTTTGAGTTTGAACATCTTGCTCTTGGTCTTCTTGTTTATGAATAAGTTGTCTTAAATCTTCTATTACGCTATCTTTTATTGCGTTGATTTCTTTCGCCTTCTGAAGTTCTTTAACCGCCTCTTCTTTTTGGCTAGCAAGTTCATCAACTTCTTCTTTATGTTTTGCTTGCACATCATTTAAAATTGCTTTATAAACTTTTGTTGAGAAGGTGTCATATTCACTAAGCATTGCAGTTGTTGCATACTCTTTTTTCTCTTCTAGTTCTGCTCTTAGTTTTTCAATCTGCTCTTTTAATGTTGAAGTTTCTTGGTCATAACGTACTGTAGCATCATCTTGGTCTTTTTCAAGTTGTTCTTGCTTTTTGATTTCATCTTGTTGCTGTTTTCTAATATAGTTGACTTCAATACGGTTTGTAGATTCTTCTTGTTGTTGACGAAGCCTTTCAATATTTTCTTTACTTGCTTGGAGTTTTCTTTGATAATCTTTTGACGTATTTTCATAATTACGCTTTAAAGAATCAATTTCGCTTTCAAGTTGTTGAATTTGAGATAAAATTCTTTGTCTTGTATTTAAATATATCTCAGACTCTTTCATGGCTCTATCAAGAATTAGCGAACCGTCAATTCCTGCATCTTCAAAATTGTATTGTTCATGCTCAACAGCATTTTGGCGTGCACGCTCAAGTTCTTCTGCTTCTTGCCTTGCACGTTTTTCAAGATATTCATTAAGTACAGGAATACCTCCGCGGATTTCTTTTCTTGTAAACAATATTTCAAAGTCAACATATTTTGGAATAGTTGTTGATGCTTTGTCGATATATCTATCAAAGATATGAAGATTTTGATATAAACTTGACAAATTAAAGTTTTGTGAAGCACGAAGAAGTATTACAAATATTACTGATAACAAAAGTACTGCAAGCGGTGCAATTAAAGAATTGCTTATTGCGCTTATATTGAGTGTACCACTACTGTAACTAAGCAGCGTCAACAAAAATGACGCAAGCATTGTAACAATAGAAACACCCATAAAGTTTTTTATATTTGATGCATAACCGCTGGTATGTAATGGTTTTTCAATTAAGTTATACATGCTAAGATAATGACTTGGCTCATGCTCACGATATAGCATATATTGTTGCCAGTGATATCTTAAAAGTCTTGGCGTTTTTTTAATAAGACTATTAAATTCAACCAAATTAGATTCATCAATTTGTTGATGAGAATAAAGCCACCTATTTAGTTTTTCAAGTGACCTTTCAAGCCTTCCTTCATAGGCGAAACGAGATTTCATCATAAAGATTATCATCATAAGTGCGGTAAAGCCTATTGCTAGATAAAATATAAGATCTGCATTAAGGCTATCCTGAATCAATCTATAAAGGAAATCTGTTACATCATTTATGACGCTTAATAGCATAATACTACCCCTTTTTTTTTACAATTTTCGAGTGTAGTATATCACATTAACTTTTTTTTAACTAATATTTTTTAATATTTTTTTTTATTTTTTTAGTAATTTTTTTTTGAATATTTTTTAATTTTTTATATAGGTTTTACAAAGATTGTCTACTTATGTGGCGAAGTTTGTAATAAACTGGCATTTTTTAAACTCAAAATATAAACACTTTTTACCTTTTTATTAAGTCCTTTTTCTATTGCCGTTTTGTATAAATAAAGTTGTTTATTATATGATTCCAAAAGGCTTTGATTTGATTTTGATGAAAATTTATAGTCTACCAAAACGGCTTCATCTCCTTTAAAAGCAACAAGGTCACAAACCCCCTGAACAAGCACTTTTGCTTTAACTGGAGAATTTTCAATTTCATCGTAGCCTATTTCCATAACAAAACTATATTCTTTTAAAAGCGTGTGGTCTTTTGTTAAGGCCTTAACAATCAGTGCATTTTCTAGCACCAAATTTTTATTCACCCCGATTAAAAGTTTTTCGTCAAATTGTTTGCTGTCTTTTAAAGAATTTATAATATCTTCAATACTTGCCAAAGTAATTTCTTCATTAAAATCTATTTGTTCTAAAATTTTGTGGTATAAAATTCCTTCATCTGTTGTTGGCTTATTGTTTAAATGCTCTGTGACAAGTAAATTTGAAGGCTCAAAATTTTGGCTTGTGTATTCATATTCATCTCTAAGTATGCCCGACACTGAATTTTTTTGAGCAATGGAAGTTTCAAACCTATATTTATAATCTGTATTTATGTATGCTGCAAGTTCAGTTTCATCACCCTTTTCAACCGTTGGCGCATCAATATTTTTTGTATTATCTTGGCTAAATTCTGTATTTTTAATGACATTTAAAATAAGTTTATCGTTATCAAACATAATGCCATTTTTTGCATTGTTTATATTGTCAATAGACTTTTTGTCCAAACTTTTAACTATGAGGTCAAGATAGGTCTTTTGCGATAATATTTCATTTTCACTATTAAACTCAGAGTACTCTAATTTCTTGGTTGTTCCTATTAAATATAATTTATTTTTTGCACGGGTAAGTGCAACATATAAAAGTCGTAATTTTTCGGCAAAATCATCATCATAATTTTTTTGTTTAATTAAGTCGTAATATATGCTTTCATATTTTCTTCTTGCCGCTTGGTCAAAGTACTTAATTCCCATGCCGATATCTTCATTTAGCAGTATCTTGTTTGTCTTTGGTGAACGATTAAAATCTTGTCCAAGATTAACGCAAAATACAATTGGCCATTCAAGACCTTTGCTTGAATGCATAGTGGTAAGGGTCACGCAATCAAATGAGGAAACTTCACTTGTAACTTTTATTTTTCTTGTATTTTGTTTTAAAAATGATAAATATTCATTTGCAGCAAAATTAAACGAAGAATTTACAAATGAGTCAATAAATGTAGAAATATTGTTTTTTCTAGATAGTCCATTGTCAAGATATGACAATTTATAGATATAGTTAGTAGCATTTACAAGTGAAGTGAGTGCAAAATATAAACCTTTAAAAGTGTAATCTTCATAAAACTTTTCAAGTGTGTTTTGCATAGAACAAATTTTATCTTTTATTTCTTCTTTTCCAGTGTAATTTTTTACACACTCATAAAAAGTTTCACCAGAGCCTTTTCTAATCTCCAGCATCTCCGCACTTGAAAAATCAAAAAGCGGTGACATCATAACACTTGCAAGTGCATAGTCATCATAAAAATTTTCACATACTTTTATTGCATTTATAAGCACTTTTACATCATAAGTTTCTTCCAAATCAAGATTTGAGTTTTCAACAAGTGGAATGCCATATTTTTCAAAAACCTCCACAAATTCTGCTTGTCTATTTCGTGTTCTAAACAATATACAAATATCGCTATAATTTACTTTTCTATATTCTTTTAAGTTGATGTCGTAGATGCTTTCATCTAAAAGTTTTGTTATTTTTTCGGCAACTAAACTTGCTTCTATTTTGTCACTTGGCAAAACATTGGAACTATCCGCACTTACACTATAAACACATTGTGCATTTTGTAAATTGTCTTCTTTTTCTTCATACACTATGTCAAGTTCAACATTGTAATCTTCTTCCAAAAATTTAGCCTTAGGCACAAGCAGTGCATCTTTTTTGTAATTCAGCCCAACACTTTTTGTTGTCATAATTTTGCTAAAAATGTTATTTACAAAATTTAATATTTCTTTTTGCGTACGAAAATTTGAATTGAGTTTTAACGCGTTAGATTTTCCAGAAATTAAATTTTCTTCGCTATATTTTTTTATAATGTTTTCAAAAATTTTGGAATTTGATTGTCTAAATCCATATATCGCCTGCTTTAAATCTCCAACCAAAAACAGATTGTCCTCATCTTGAATTAAAGAAATAATCTTCTCTTGTATAAGGTTTGCATCTTGAAATTCATCAATAAAAATCTTTTTGTATTTATTTTTTATTTCGTCCTTTATTTCACTATGTTCTAAAACTTTGATTGTAAGCCTTTCTATATCATTAAAGTCATACATATTTTTTGACTTTTTTATAGCATCATACCTATTTTTAAATTCATCACAAAGCGTTAAAAGCGTTGCAATCATTTCTTTGCAGAAAACTTTGCTATCTTCATAAACATTTGCACTTTCATAACTTTTTAATGTGTCGACAATGCTTTTTAAAGCATCTTTTTGTTCCACAATTTTGTCCATATATTCATCATTTAGTCTTGGTTTTGAAGGAAATGGTGTTATGGTGCAGTAATCAATAATTTTACCGAAATCACTATTATTCAAAATAAACTCTACAAATACCAAAAGTGAAGAGATATATATACAATGTTTTTCAAGTTCAAGACCTTTACATGTCAAAAATAATTTGTTTAAGTTGTCTTTTATGTATCTTAATCTAAAATCTATATAGTTCTTGTACAATTTTTCCGCTTTATTATTTTCAAAAAGTGAAAGCGCTTTTTGCTTAAAGTCATCAAAATTTAAAACCGAACAAGAGAAATTGTAAATTGTCAAAACTAGGTCATATATGTTCTTATCTGTTCTATTGTCAGCAAAACAATTGAACAAAGAAAAATATTTTTGTTCATTGTTTTTCTTGTAAACCTCTATTGCCTTTTTCATAGCGCGATTTTGATAAAAGGTTTCTTCTGCGCTACTAAGTATTGTAAAAGAGGGGTCAATGTCGAGGAGATAAAAATATTTTTTAACAATTTTTTGGCAAAAACTATCAAAAGTTGAAATATCCGCAAGGGGTATATCATCTAGTTGCGTAAAAACATCTTGGCGTGTAGGCGCAACCTCTTTAAGTGCAGAAACAAGCCTTTGTTTCATCTCTTCGCTTGCAAAATTTGTATAAGTCAAAACCAAAATGTCTTTGACTGTTATGTTATAATTTAAGATGTAATCTAAAATTTTTCTAATCATGACGCTTGTTTTTCCGCTACCCGCCGATGCAGATACAACAAGGTTTTGGTCATGAGAATTTATAACATCTTCTTGCTCTTGTATTTTTTCAAATTCACTCATACTTTACCTCGGAAAAACTTGTAGGACTAACTTTTAAAAGTTGTTTTCTGTATAAATTTGCATCATGTCCGCAAATATCTTTATACCCACAAAATTTACATGCATCCAATGTTGGAGCGGGCTCAATATTCCCCGCCAATATTTCTTTTAAACCCTGCCTTACTATTTCTACAGAATATTTGAGCATAGCCTCGAAGTCCTCTTTGCTAACTTTCTTTCGTGACAAAAGTGACTTTACACCGCTTTCAAGATTTTTCTTGCTAGTGGAAAATGATGCTTCAAATAGCCTACTCTTGTAAGTACTTTTAAGTTCATTATCAGCATGTTCACATAGGCTAACATCGTCCAAAAAATAACCATTAAGTTTGTATGGCTCGTTGTCGTCACCACTAAAAGCATTGGATATTGGCAAATAAAAAGCACCAAATGCCTTGCCTTTAAACTTTTCTGTAAGTGCTTTTAAATAAACATATACTTGAATTTTTGTGCCATAATAGAGATTTGAAATTTGTGCATTATTGGATGCAAGTGAACCTGTCTTATAATCTATCACTCTAAAATATTGGTCAAACTTATCTACACGGTCGACAATTCCCACAATAGAATAATCTTTTTCATCTACCGTTAAAGTAATATCGCCATCAAACTTATATTCAGTTTTATATATTTTGAAATCAGAAACCTTTTGTTCATAGTTTAAAAATTGACCAAACCTATGGACTTCGCTTTTGAGAATTTTTTTAACCATATCATTTTCGTCATCGCTAAGCAAAAAGTACTTTGGATTTTTTAAAAGGTTTTCATAAGTATCATCTATCAAAGTATTTAATTGTTGTTCTTCAAGTTTACCCAAGTTCCCTTTTAAACTTTTTGCAAGGTTATTACAAAAATCATGCAGAAAATTACCAAAGTCGTTTTGCTTCATCTCCCCATCTTTGTTTTCTACAAGTTTTAGACCATATTGAACAAAATGTTTAAAAGGACAAGTGAAATAATTTTCAAGTTGTGTAATTCTTATCTTGTCACCTTTTAATAGCAGACCAGCATCAAAAATTTCTGGTACACTTTGTGTGTACTCAACATCTTCGCCAAGACTAAGTAATGCTTGTTTTATTCTTGCCCCCGATTTTGATGAATTTACATATTGTCTTGCAACTACTTTGTTAGGTGCATGAAGTTCTAGACTTGATAAATCATCTTTAACAGCAAAATCTTCTTGATAAAATTTTTTTGCACCAAGTGACAATATATCATCAACAAATGTAGACCTGACTATCTTTTTACCTTCATCATCAAAAAGCGGATGTGTTATTACAACATTTTGTGCAGTGGTCAAGGCATCAAAAAGTCTAAATTTATTTCTACGATTTATCACTTTTACAGTCGGCGATATTTTTACAATATGGCTAAGGTTTTCTATATCTTGGTCGAGTATCAAACTTTCATCTTTTACCCTGT
The DNA here is from genome assembly GCA_944376845.1 of uncultured Clostridia bacterium. Taxonomy (GTDB): domain Bacteria; phylum Bacillota; class Clostridia; order Christensenellales; family UBA1242; genus UBA5893. The sequence continues at coordinate 86,418 of CALWDZ010000004.1, forward strand.
TTGGCATAGAACTTTCAGCGCCCATAACAAAAAGGTATTTTTTAGGTTCAAAAAAACTTTTACAAATATCACCTACAAAAACGCAGTCCACCCCTAGTGGAATCTTGTTTATGTTTAGATTTTTCAAAGCGTTTAAATAAAAATCTTGAAAATCTTTGACACTAATTTTTTGTTCACCCAAAATATCGACAATTTTTTTGTTTAAATTGTCAACTTTTTCATACATTTGCACATAGACTTTTTCAAGGCTCAAATCGCCATTTTGTTTAAATTTTTGGCTTAAATTTTCAATATTTAATTTTATATTAAAATACTCAAAAATGTCGTAAATAAAGTCGATATAATAATTAAATGTGTCAAAAATATTTATTTTATTTAATTTTTCAAATATAAATTTTAATTTTTCGTCAAAATTATATATTTTTTCAATTTTTTTATACTGTATATTATTTTCTCTTACAAAATTTATGATTTTATATTTATTCTGTTTTTCAATATCAAAAAAATAATTTTCAATTAAATTTATAACATTTTCTTTTTCAAGGCCAAACGTTAAAAGCGTAAATAGGCTGGACAAAAATTGATATAATGGAGTGTTTGAAACCGACACTTTGTCATCAACATAAAAACTTATATCATATTTTGAAAATACATTTTCAATTAGTGGAAAATAATCTTCTTTTGTTGCAACAGCAATATCACTATACCTAAAATTATTTTTTGTCATATATGCTATTTGTATCGCAACATTTTCAAGTTCATCTTTTTTTTGTGGAAGTGATATGACTATGCTTTGTATATCCTGATTTTTAATATTGTACCCAAACACATTTTCATAAATACTCCTTTGGTCGCCGTCAAACTTTGGCTCGATGCGTTTAATATTATAGTCCATATTGTTCTGAGTAAAATATGAGATAAAGTTTTTCTCCATTTCGTCATCGTAAATTATTTTGTTTGAATACTTACTTGGCGAAATCACCCCAATAGTTACATTTTTGGCAGTTTTGCAAATCTTTTTGACTATATCATACCCTTGCACTGTAAAACTATCAAACCCGCAAAAGTAAAAGTTTACATTGCTAAAATTAGACGTACTTTCAATAAGTGTAGAAAAAGTGCGAAGCACCTTTGTTGCGTCAAGACGAAAATCAAGTAGTCTTTCATATTCTGCCATTACAAGTTTTAAATCATGTAATTTGTCTTTTAGTCGATTGTCTGAAATGGCGTCAAAGTCGATATTTTCAGAAGTTATATCTGATGACCTTAAAAGCGCCATAGCATTTTTTATTTTATCAACAAGCCCTGGCGTGATTATTTTTGAAAAGCAAATAAAATTATCTTTTGTATTTTGTATGGCATGGAAAATAACAAAATCGCTTTCGGTTTGGTCAACAAACACACAGTCTAATTTTGCATCTTGAATAAGTTTTTTTGCAAGAGCATTTATACCCATAACAGAGATATTAAATGTGGCAGAAATATTAAGCACTTTAAATACTGATTTTTCAACTATCAGCGAATATCTATCAGGAACAACTATGATATTTTTATGTAAAAAATCCTGTGCATAGGGTTTTATTTCACCTATGACAGCATTTTTAATATCTTCAAGCGTATGCCCTGAAATTATATTTATTGCCATACGCACATTTTATCAAAATAGATAAACTTTTGCAACACTAATTGCTACTTATATTTTTAGCCTTATACCTATTTGCAAACTTTTTAAGCCCTTGCATTTTTGTTTGACTAGATAATAATTCTGCATTTTTGCCACGAAGCAATTTTATCTCTTCGCTTAATTTTTCGTTTTCTTTTGAAAGAAGTTTAAAGTTTTTTTGAAGTGATTTTATTTCATCTTCTTTTTGTCTTAAACTTACAAGGGTTTTTCTAAGCATATTGTTTGCTCTTGTAATTTCAATTTCTTGATTTTTAGTCGCTTGCTCGGTCGCCTGTTTTTTTACAAGTTTTACAAGCCCCAAAAATAAACTATTGATATCACTATCTGTAAGCGAAGTTTTATTATTTCTAAAAGCAATTACATTATCTGGTCGTTTTGATACATATTTTGTATCTTTTGTTTGTAGTTTGCTTAGACACTCATCAAACAGTTCTTTTTGTTTCACAACCACGGTCCTAAATTTGTTTTGGAATCTCACCATTTGCGTAATGTCACCATTTGCAAGTGTCAAACACGCCTTTCTAACAGAAATACCTTTGCTTGTCATTTGAAGTATCTTCATAACAAGTTCACGCGTTTCGTCATCACTAAACTCTTTTTGATCGTTCTTTTTATGAATTGATAAATCAATGCCAAGTTTTTTTGTTCGACTTTCATCTTCCTGTAGTGCTTCAAGTTCAATGTAATAATAGTTTCTTACACTATTTGGCTTTCGTCCTGTAAGGTGTGCGTACTGACTAAAAAGTTTAATGAGTGGCACATTGTTTTTTCTACCATTTTCTATAAAATCGAAAAGTTTTTTTACTTCTTCATCTTTCCATCTTGAATAAATTTTCATCGTTATCTCCTTTGTCGTCTACTTATTGCCCTTTTGAAAAAAATTAAACTATAAATAGCAACAAAATATTTTAGTTTTATTAAAGGATGAATAATCATATACATAAAATATGAATATCAACATTTATAGCGACTATGAATTTTTGATAGATACAAAAGGTCAAACCTTTGAACTTGACCCTACAAAACATTTGTATATTGAAAATTGCCCAAGTGAACTTACACTGCGAGCATATCCACTTAATCAGACCAAGTTGTCAATTCCCTTTGCATTTAGTTTAAAACTCACAGGCAATGACATAAAGTGCGAAGCAAGTAATGTTAAAGCATACAAATTAAAAAATCGGTGCGATGTGTTTATCTCACCTTTTGTTTTGCCAAGCGTAATGTGCATATACTCACAAACCCACACGATAAAAAATGTACGATACACAGTATGCGCCTATGAAGATAGAATAAAAGTGTCATCATCACGTGGTGAATATGTTTTTGAAGTAAATTTGCACGAAACACAAAGCGAAATATCTGGAAATTACATATACATACTCACAAAATATGATAAAAAAACACTAGTATGCTTTGACACAACTTCAAATACTTTTTCAAGTGTAACCGCCGACCAAATTGATCTCAAAGAAAAGGACATAGTAGCACGTCAAAACATTGAAGATATGGCACATCACACAAAAATTTTAACTTTAAAAAGCGATTTGAGTACCACAAAAAGCGATATGTATATTGATGAAACCTTGTCCAAAAAATGCAAGGCTGATGAACTTGTTCCATACAACTTTTTTGAAGCATTAAAAGTTGAAGATGAAAACGGTGCATTAAACTTTCTTTGCGACGACTTAAAAGAAATTCTGAAAGACCAAAATCTCCTTGAGTTTTTTGGAAACTTTGAGAAAATCAACATAACTTCACTTTCTCCGCTTATATATACCCTTTACCTTTCTGACAGTGCAAAAGATTACAAAATTTCAGTAAAAGACAGCAAAATCACCGAAATTGAAGATTGTTGATACATCTCAAATTCATAATAATAAATTTGTTTTACAATATATTGCAACAATTATCCATTATCCTGTTGATTTTTCTATTTAAAGATAGTACAATAATCACATAGGAGAATTTATGGATAATTTTTTAAATAATTTAAAATGTCTTACTGAAGTTTTTTCGCAAAAAGATATTGCGCAAAAAACTGGCTTTTCTGCAAGCAGTATAAACAATTACTTGTCTGGAAAAAGTCAACCTTCGGCTATGTTTTTGCTTAAACTCAAAGAAGCATACAAAATAGACATCGACCAATTTATGACATCAAAAATAGATAAAGAGAACTTTATGAAACAAAATCTTTCATATCGCAAATTTCTTGGCAACTACATAGTTTATTATTATAACTCAAGTGCATACAAAGGCAAAGTTGGAAGTTATAACTATGACATTTTGACTTTTGGCGTAATTAGTATTATCGATGATAAGGACATTTCTTCACCAAAAGGCACACTTGCAAGCGGAATTTTTATGCTTACACGTATGGAGGCAGAAAAATACTTAAAAGTGCTCGACTCCTTTAATGGAGATGTTGAAAAGATAAAGTCATTTTACTCTTCTTTCTCAAACTCCTATTTTGGCAACTTGGAGCAAAACACTACACAACTTTTTATAAGTTTAAAAAACAACAACGACCAGTGCCTTATAATTTTAAATAACCCACCAAGTAGCAAAAAATACCGTGGCGGACTTGGAACAGTAAATTCAATTTCGCGCGGAAGAGAGCATGTGCCATGCGTACAATACATCCTTCTTTCAAATGTTTCATTCAAAGTACCCGATGGCGAAATATACAATATATTATCGCTTGGCGTTAGCGATATAAATATTAAAAATGAAACAAAAGAACTAATTGAACTAATAAAAAATTTGTATTTAAGTTCAAAACCAACAGGACTCAGCGAGTACCAGCAAAGAAAGATAGTTGAAGATAGCATAGAAAATATTGTGCAAAATGCAGTTGACGCCAACCTGTTCCGCTTTGCAAAGGTAAGCAATATGGAAGACGACCAATACTATCGTCTTATTAAGGATGCAGACTATGAGTGATTATAAAGAGATATTTGATGATATGCTCAAAAAATTGGAGCAAAAAAATAGCGTGGATGTTGCAAATGTTGTAAAGGCTTTTCATTTTGCAGAAGAAAAGCACAGCGGTCAGTTCAGAAAAGACGGTGACCCATACATCATCCACCCAGTTGAAGTTGCAAAAATTTTGGAAGAGCGAGATTTTAACACCGATGTCATATGCGCCGCACTACTTCATGACACAGTTGAAGACTGTGGAGTTACAACAGCGGAACTTCAAAGCACTTTTAATAAGCAAATAGCCCAAATTGTTGACTCAGTCACCGCCATTACAAAAGACAACTTTCTACCCGATAGTGAAAACATATACTCCGACACAAAAGACTTTTTAAAACAAGCCGTTGAAGATAGCACATACCAAAAACTTATTTCAATAGGAAAATCAAATAAATTTGGTTTTTATATAAAGTTTGCAGATAGACTAAACAATTTAAGCACCATTGCGTGCTTCCCAAAGTATAAAAAAGAAGCCAAAATCTTGGAAACAGAAAAATGGCTTATTCCACTTGCAAAACTTCTTAAAAGTAAATATTTTTACTATAAACTCACAAATGGTTGCTTTTGTGTCCGCCATGAAGATGACAAAATATTTTTTGAGTACTTAGATAAGTATATTCAAAATATGTCAAAATATATAGAAGACATGAAAAATACATTGTCATATGAAATACAATCTTACCTAAAAGCATCAAACCGCACATTAAATAAAGTGGAAATCACGCCCAAAACTCCATATGAAGTGTATACTGCCATTTCAAAACACTTTGATGCCAACAAACTAACCCTTGTCAAAGAAAGTAACTTTATAAGCGTGCCAATTTTTGATATATACATTATCTTAAATGAAGATGTCAAAGATGATTTAGAAGAACTATATACCCTTCTCACCGAGTTTGGTGCAAGTAATGAATTTAAAATAATCGGACTAGATAAAGACGAACTAAACAACTTGTCGCTTAAAATCGTGGACAAAATGCGCAATCTGTTTGATATAACAATGCTTTCCAAAAAACAATATACCGAACTTTTAAACGGCACCTTGGACGGCACCGACATTGACGCACTAGATGAAACCATAGCAGGTGGCGTTGACCCTGACTATATTACAGTTTACACCCCACAAAATGAGAGTATAAAAATTCCAGCCAAAAGCACTGTTTTAGATTTCGCCTTCAAACTTCATCGCGATATTGGTTTTTCTGCAATGTATGCGTATATAAACGACTCACCAAACAAATCACCAATCTACACAAGACTGCATAATGGCGACAAAATTGAAGTAGTGTGTAAACTCGATGCCTTTAATATGAACCAAAATATAGCACAACTTCGTTGGCTCGCCTATTGCAAAAACGAAAGCACGCAAAGAATACTAATTAAATATTTTGAAAGAAAATATACATAAAAAATTTGACATTAACTTAAAAATTTATTATCATACATTGACACAGTGTCAATGGAGATAAAAATGCCAACAGAAAAGTTTTTTAATTTACCAAAAGATAAGCAGGACAACATACTTACCTGCGCCTTTAATGAATTTAGTGAAAATGACTTTGACAAAGCCTCTATATTTTCCATTGCACAAAAAAGTGGTTTTTCAAGGTCATCTTTTTATTGTTACTTTAAAGATAAAAATGACATATATAAATATTTGGTGTACAATTTTTTAAAACCAAAATTAAATGAACTAAAAAACAGTCAAGATAAGCCGTTGAACTTTCTGCCAAAATCGATGTTTGAATATTTAATATCATTTTATGGCAAAACCGAGCAAAATTTTGTACAGCATCTTTTGAAAAATATGAACCCTGAAAACATACACTATATTTCCTACGAATTGCAATCTTCACCGCTTCTTGTAAATTGCAATAAAATCAATTTAAAAACGCAGTATGACCTTTACATTGTTTCAACAATATTTCTTTGTAATATGGCTATTGCAATACTCAATTTCTTTGACGGCACTTACACAAAAAAAGAGGCAGAAGATTATTTTGATCGTGTACTACAAATGCTATCAAATAGTATAAAAGGAGAAAATTTATGATTAAAATAACAGATATAGTAAAAGATTACACCGCTGGCGACAGTGTCGTCCACGCACTTAAAGGTATAAGTTTGACTTTTCGCGAAAATGAATTTGTTTCAATTTTAGGCCCAAGCGGATGCGGAAAAACAACACTTTTAAATGTTCTAGGCGGTCTAGATAGGTATACCAGTGGCGAGATTGAAATAAACGGCAAATCCACCAAACTTTTTCGCGATAAAGATTGGGACGCATATCGCAATCACTATATCGGCTTTATTTTTCAATCATATAACCTTATTCCACATCTTAGTGTGCTTGAAAATGTAGAAATTGCACTTACAATTGCCGGTCTTGATAGAAAAACCAAACGCGAAAAAGCAAAAGAAGCACTAAACCGCGTTGGACTTGGTGAGCAATTAAACAAAAAGCCAAATCAACTTTCTGGCGGACAAATGCAAAGAGTAGCCATAGCCCGTGCCATTGTCAACAATCCCAAAATCATCCTAGCCGATGAACCAACAGGCGCACTTGACTCCAAAACAAGCAAGCAAATAATGGAACTTTTAAAAGAAATTGCTGGTGACCACCTAATAATTATGGTCACCCACAACGCAGAACTTGCAAAAAAATATTCCACAAGAATTATAAAACTACTCGACGGTGAAGTTAAATCAGATAGTAACCCCTTCATTATAGAAGAAAAACAAGATAAAGCCCAAAATCAAGAAGTAGCCGACGAAGAACAAAAAATTGAAGAAAATAATGTAAAAATTGATGAAAAAACTCAGAAAAAACCAAAAAAAGACAAAAAAATAAGTCTTCAATGAGTTTTTGGACAGCATTTATGTTGTCACTCAAAAATCTCATAAGCAAAAAAGGCAGAACATTTATGACCAGTTTTGCAGGAAGTATTGGCATAATTGGTATTGCCCTTGTGCTTGCAGTGTCAAATGGTTTTTCAATTTACATAAACGATTTACAGTCCACCACCCTTGCAGGCTACCCAATTTCCGTATCAACGGTCACCGTAAATTTAGATAGTTTAAGACAAGGTATGGCAGATTCCGGCTCAGATGAAGAACTCCCAGAATTCCCCGACTCAGACGAAATATTTTCCTATGACTCAGAATTCAATATGATAACAGACCTTGCAAAATTTTCCCAATATAACTTTATATCTCCCGAATTTGTAGAGTATATGCAAGCCTACAAAGATGAAGACGATGAAAAACTTGACACACAAAAAACACTAAATGCCATGGACTTTTCATATGCATATGAAATGCCAGTATACACCACCAACTCAAGCGGTGAAATAATAAAAGTAAACACATCACTTGAAACCAGCACCATGAGTGGTACTCAGTCAGGCATATTTAGCGAAGGGCTTTCAAATGCAGATTTTGTACAATCTAACTATGATGTAATTGCGGGCACTTACCCAAAGGAAGTTACAGATTTGGTTTTGGTAGTTGACTCATATAATAGACTCCCAGCATCACTACTTGAATCTCTTGGCATAGACAGTAAAGAAAGTTACACTTTTGACGATATATTAAATAAAGAATATAAGGTATTTACAAACAACATCTACTATAAACAAGATTATACTGCTCTTGATATTGAAAATGACTTGGAAACAATTACTTCATACTATAACTCTCAAGAAAATAGCAATGTCATAACCTGTAAAATTAGTGCCATTTTAAGAATAAAAGAAGATAACCCAACCTCAATTTACTCCGAAGGTATAAAATATTCACCACTACTTACAGAGCACTTAAGACAAATAAATAAACAATCTGACATAGCAAAAGCACAACTTGAAAACACAGAAACACTTCTTGTTCCTTTTGTGTTTAATGTTTCAGAACTTAATATGAGTATACCTTTTTCAAGTATAAGTTCACTTATTTCTTTTGCAAAAACAAGTTATGATATTGATTTAACAATTTCTCAAGCACAACAATATGGACTTCAAATGCTAGGTGCAAGCGATATCCCAGTTGCCATAACACTTTATCCAACAAGTTTTGACGCAAAAGAAGAAATAGCAAATTATATACAAAATTGGAACAATACTCACCCTGACAATCAAATTGTATATAGTGACCAAACTGCATTTTTGACCGAAACCATGGGTCAAATGGTGGACATAATAAGTTATGTTCTTATTGCATTTGCATCAATATCACTTGTGGTATCTTCAATAATGATTTCCATTATTACCTATGTATCAGTAATTGAAAGAACTAAAGAAATTGGTGTGCTTCGTTCAATAGGTGCAAGAAAGAAAGATATTTCGCGTGTGTTCAATGCCGAAACACTGATTATTGGACTTTGCTCTGGCATACTTGGCGTTGCAGTAAGTTTTATCCTGACATTCCCAATTAGTGCAATAGTAAAAAATGTAGCAGGCGGAACTTTCACAGCAAACATTGCCGTACTCTCTCCAATAAGTGCTTTAATACTAGTTGCAATAAGCGTGGTTTTAACAGTGATAGCGGGCTTTATCCCAGCAAAAATGGCTGCCAAGAAGGACCCAGTAAAAGCACTAAGAACAGAATAATTAAAAATTTTACAAAATACCTCTTGACAAAACGCCCCAAGATAGCATAGAATACATATGTTATCGCGGGGTGGAGCAGCTAGGCAGCTCGCTGGGCTCATAACCCAGAGGTCGTAAGTTCAAATCTTACCCCCGCAACCAAACAGAAGCCACACCAAAGAGTGTGGTTTTTTTAAGGGGGTAAATTTGAATTACATAACATCACTCGCTTGTAACTCAAATTACCCCCGCAACCAAACAAAAGCCACACCAAAGAGTGTGGTTTTTTAAGGGGGTAAGTTTGAACTTATATAATATCATTTAGTTGCAGTTCAAATCTTACCCCCGCAACCAGAAAAAAACGTCACACTAACTGTGTGGCATTTTTTATGATTTGAACTTATATAACCTCACTATGTTTTTACTCAAACACACCCATAAAAACAATAGACGTTTTTTTAAGGGGGTAAATTTGAATTACATAACATCACTCGCTTGTAACTCAAATTACCCCCGCAACCATTATCATTTACGACCCCATGGCTTGTCCGTGGGGTTTTTTTAAAACTTTTCAAGAGGTAAAATAGACGTTTTTTTAAAAGTCATTTATACTGCTTTTTTCCAATTTACAATTAAAGTATTACATTGCACGCCAATAGCAATAATGCGGCGCGGGCTGATTTACCTTGTACACGAGATAAAATTTTTCAAGTGAAAAATTTGAGGGTCCAAGGCAAAGGAGTTTGTATCCTTTCTTGGAGCATATCCAAGAAAAATGTGCTCATATGAATTGTAGACGCCCTGCTTTTTCATTGAGTTTGGCTTTTATGATTTCGTGAAATTCACCATATGGGTAAAAAAATCCACCAGTGAACCTGGTGGTTTTTTATAAGTCAATTACATCATCTAAAATTTTTGCGGAAATACGCATTTTTATTAGTTGTATTATAACAATAAGCCTTTCTTATACCCACACTTTTTCGGGGGACTCTCGAGCATATCAACCGTCATACGCAAACTTTTCATTCGTTTGGGGAACGCTTGCGAAGTCCAAATTTTTACAAAATTTGGAAAGCTGGCCGCGCGGCAACGAAATAGAAAACAAAGTTGTAAAAGACGTTGCCGCTAATGATGACAAGATACGCACCATAAGTTGAGGAAGAAGAGTAAGGGGAACGGAGCCAATAGATATCCAACATTTGTTCACTTTCATTCCAATCTCGTTCTCCATCGTTTGTAAATAATGTGTTAGCCTCCGCAACTGAAAGTAACCAGAATTTATCTGACTTTGTGTCACTTAAATCTTCTACACTAATACTTGGAACGTCAACTTCTGTGCCAGTTGTTGTATCGCCATTTGATACCCCTATATCTGCATATAAGTCATTTGTTAAACTCCTTGCAAATATCTCATTGTAGATTATATCTTCCTCTATATCTATATTTAAGTCTGTTACCATGTTTGTTGCTTGTGATGATTCATTACAGCCGAACACTAAATCTTCAGGTAATTCTCCCGCTCCAAGTAGACCACCTACATCCTGCCAAGATGCATGTTTCACAACTTTATTGTCGCCAGTATAATTCATATATCTTCTTATTGTACTTGTCTTGTAGTCATTCGCATTTGTGTTATATTCTGTATTGATAGCATTTCCACTTTCCACATCTGGAAGAGACATTGAACTCTGATAAGCGCAAACTATACCTGTGTAGTTATTTGCTAGATAGTTATCTATCGTAACCATATCTTCCGCCGTTGGTTGACCGCTTCCTATAATTTCATATGCCGATGAAATATATTCACTCATTAGGTCAGTCTCTAAAATATATGTACCATTTAAACTAGATACTGTTGCATCACCTATTGGTGTTTTTCCGTCTGCTGAAATATATCTCCAACGTATATATTCATTTTTTGTATCTCTCATTACTGTGCCCATTTCTACATAGTAGTAGTTATTGGCTTCGTCGCGCATTAGTAGGTTAGATACATTTTCCAATGAAATTGTTGCTTGTACATTCTCTAAAGATATCTCTTCACTTGTTTGGTTATAGAACTTTATTGTATATACTTTTTCTGTTCCGTCTTGTGGTAAAAATATACTTGTGCTATTTACCCTTAGTCCTTCTGGTAAATTTGAATATGTTAGTCT